>JAJCZO010000040.1 GCA_029262355.1 Deltaproteobacteria bacterium | reverse complement strand
CTTTTGGGGGCCCGCGGGGACCGGCGGGCATTGGCACCCGACCTGCAATGTCCCTCCTCCAACTCCCGGCAAGGGCCGGATCGACTCGAAACCAACCTTAGGAGGACAGCCCCATGAAGACTCTCAGCAAGATCACTCTCGCGGCAATCGCCGTTCTTCTTCTCATCGCCCCGACCGCTTTCGCCAGCGGGGGCAGCGGGGGCAGCTGCGGCGCGAGCGGTGGTGGCAACTACTGCGGCGGCAAGGCGGCGTCGGGCTGCTGGTGTGACAGCGAATGTTCGAACTACGGCGACTGCTGCGGCGACATCGGGAACGTTTGTGAGGCGGGTGAGCAGCCGGAGCCGCAGCCTGATCCCGATCCGATCCAGCCTCCGGTCGCCGAGGACTACTATCTCGACTGCTACGTCGAGGAGGACGTCAAGACCGACGTCGACCCGGGCGAGAGTGGTGGCTTCTCGGTGCGGTGTGACGAGGGGTACACGGCGATGGGCGAAGGCACGCATGTCCGCAACGCCCAGGGCGGCGCAGACAGCTTCGATGTCGATCTGCAGGACTTCCCCTCGCAGGGCAACGCCCGGGACTGGGCGGTTCGGTACCGCAACGCCAACGTTCGCGGAACGGTCGATCTCCACGGCTTCGCTCGCTGCTGCCGCTGAGACCCAACCCCTTCAACGCCCGCGCCCCGCTCGCACGAGCGGGGCGTGGGCACACCCATTCGAGGAGACATGACAATGCTTCGCAAGATCGCCCCGGCCCTGATCGCAATCCTCTTGGTTCTCACCGCCGCTCCCGCGAGCGCCTTTTTCATGACCTGCGGGGATGCCCGAGCTCTGAGCGAGTCCAACACCGACTCCGTCATCGGCCACTCCATGGGTGCTCTCGACGCCTTCGCCGGCCTCCTGTGCTTCGTGGGTGACGCCAAGTGCGGCTGCCTGATCGACGCCGGCGCCAACCGTCCGCGCGAGTTCACCCGAGCGTTCAACCAGGCCTTGGAGAACTGCGCCGACAGCGACCCCGCCTTCGGAGTGGCGCTGCAGGCGGCCGGAGCGCTCTGCGCGAACTGAAGAGGACATCCCCCCACGAGGGTTTTCGGGACACCCGGAGCGAGCCCCCAGACCAATGGTCTGGGGGTTTTTCTCGTTCTGGCCGCTGGCGCCTCGCCTTTTTTCATCATAGGGGGTTGCCTTGGATATAAAATGGGAATATTTCCCAATTATGAAGATTCGCAGCTGCGACAACCCGCGGCATACGTTGAACAGGCGCTGCTCCGGTGGAGATCGACTCCTTCGGAGTGGGGGGGCGCCCCTTGCCGGGATGAATTCCCACTTTGCGGAGGAAAGAAGAATGACGTTCAAACGAAAGAGCTGGCTGATCTGTACGACGATGTTGGTGGCAGCCCTGGCCTTTGCGGTGAGCGCCGATGCCCAGGGGCGTCGCGGTGGTCGCGGTGGACCCGGAGGCGGTGGTGGCGGCAAGGACGCGGCCTGCGTGCAGACGTGTCGCGTCGAGATGAAGGCGTGCGCCGGCGACCTGCGCGAGGAGGCCAAGGCATGCGCCGCCGACATGTGCGGAGACGAAGGCCAGGCCGCCTGTCAGGCCTGCTCGGCCGACCGCGGCTCCCAGGAGTGTTCCGACGCACGTGGCGACAAGCGCACCTGCGGCGAGTCCTGCCGCGACCCGCTCTCGGACGCCGTCGGCCTGTGTAAGGAAGCCGCACAAGGCTGCCTCGGCGCATGCCCCGATGCGGAGCCCAAGGATCGCGCGTGCGTTCGCGCGTGCAAGGGCGACCTGCGCGAGTGTCGCGGCCCAGCGCGCGACGCCGTGACCGAGTGTCGCGAGGGCTGCGCGGGTCTCCGCGATGCGGCGAGCGCCGTCTGTGAACCCGACCGCTGCTCGGACGAGTGCGCGAGCGCCCGCGCCGAGGCCGAGGCCTGCGCCCACGATTGCCGTGCCGATGGAGCGGATCTCGCCGCTGGATGCGGTGATACTGCCGAGGCGTGCGTCGACGCCTGCCCGGCTCCGCAGTAAGGGAGGAGGAGACGTTCCCGTCCGCAAAATAGGGGTTTGATCCGCCCCGTGCGAGTCCGCGCGCACTGGCTCGATGCGGATGGGAGGCGAGGGGCGGCTCTTCGGAGTCGCCCCCTCGTTGCGTTTTGGGCCTGCAAGCGCAGCCTAAGCATCAAAGAGCAACTCGACCATACGGCGCACGGCCTGCTTCACTCGGCGCTTCACCGCCCGGTCCTCGGGCCGGGCGAGCCGCTCGAGGATCATACCCATCATCGCCGAGCTCACGAGCATCGCGTCGGCTTGGGGGTTCGCCGAGCCCGTCTTCGCAAGCAGATCGGCCGCCATGCGAAACGTTCGACCGACGTCGCTCTCGATGCTCGCCCGGAGCTCCGGGTCCCGGGCAAGCTCGAGCGTGAACTCGAACTCGGCCAGGAAACTCACGCGGCCGTCGGTCACCATGTCTTCCAGAAACCCGTTCACCAGAGCGACCTTCTGATCCAGAGTCATCCGAAGCGCGTCCTCGAGCGGGAGTTCGACGGCGTCCGAGCGCAGGCGTTGCAGATGTCGCCGAAAGGCCTGAGTCAGCAGGTCGCGCCGCGACGAGAAGTGGTAGCTCATGACCCCAAGCGCCACGCCGGCCTCTTGGGCTACGGCCCGATACGTTACCGCACGAGGCCCCCCGCGGGCCGCGCACTCGAGGACGGCGTCGAGAATCCGCTCGCGGGTCTGTTCACCCCGGGCCTGCGGTCCGCGACTCCGGCCCGCCCGCGAGGTCGGCTTGCGCCCCAACTCCGTCTTCTTCTTTTCGGCCATCTGTAGATGTTTTAGTACGACTGGACTAATTAGGTCAAACGTACTAATTAGAAACCATGGTCGATCGAAAACTGTCCCGCCGAGCCCTTCTGACCAGTGCTGGCGTCGCCGCCAGCACGACCCTGGCCTGCAACTACGGCACCCAGTTCGCCCTGCTGGCGAACCCGCCGGAGACCGAGACGATGCAGCCGCAATGGGCCGACGCTCGAGTGCGTGGCTACCGTCCGCTCGGCGCGACTGGGTTTCGAATGTCGGACATCTCGTTCGGCTGCGCCGGGCTGAGCGACCCAGCCGTGGCGCGGCGCGCCATCGACCGGGGAGTGAACTACTTCGACACGGCCCCGGACTACTCACACGCGAGCTCCGAGCGAGCGCTGGGCGAGGCCATCCGGGGAGTGCCCCGCGATCAGATCTTCATCGTCTCGAAGTTCTGCACGCCGGACGGACATCTGAGTCACGACGCGCCTACGAAGACCGTGATCGAAGCGGTGGAGGACAGTCTGCGCCGCCTGTCGACCGATCACATCGACGCGGTGCTCGTCCACGCGTGCAACTCGACCGAACGCCTCATGGCACCCAGCGTTCACGAAGCGTTCGATCGGCTGAAGGACGCCGGCAAGGTCCGCTTCCTCGGCGTGTCGAGCCACACACCACAGCTCGAAACAGTCATGCGGCACGCCGTGCACAGCGGCCGCTTCGACATGATCATGTGCGCGTACAACTTCGAGAGCTGGCCCGCGCAGGCAGACATCTTCGCCCTGGCGCGCGAGCGCGGCATCGGGGTCGTCGCGATGAAGACGCTCATCGGCGCGTACGGCTCCCAGCTCTCCGACTTCACCCCCACCGAGCGCCAATCGTTCCCGCAGGCGGCCTTCCACTGGGTGCTGTCCAACCCGAACGTGAGCGGCCTCGTGATCTCCATCAGTCGGTTCGACCAGATCGACGAGTACCTCTACGCGTCCGGCGGCACGACGTCGTCCTCCGAGCACGCCCTTCTCGAGAAATACACGCGCCTCATCCACCACGAGTATTGCCGACCGGGTTGTGGGAGCTGCCTCGAGCACTGCCCGCGCGATCTGCCGATCGACGATGCTCTGCGCTACCAGATGTACGCCCGCAACTACGGGCGCGAGCGCCAGGCCATGCAGCAGTACGCGCGACTCCCGGTCCAGGGCGACGAGTGCACGCACTGCCCCGCCCCATGCGAATCTGCATGTCCTTTCGAAATCCCGATTCGTCGACGCCTTCTCGATACCGATCGCCAGCTGAGGTTCGCATGAGGAGTCTCGTCCGCGCGTATCTCCTCGCGACGATCGTGCTCTGCTTCCCACCACCTTCCGCCTGCGGCGCCTCCGCAATCGAGCGTGTCGCAGAACGTGGGCCAGCTACGTTCGTCATCGGCGCCACCTTCGTGGTGATGAGTCTCGTCGCGTGGCCGATCGAGACCATGGCGGGTGGCGACGGCGCACTCGCAGCCTGCCGGCTTCGCCACGGAGCGAAGATGACCGTCGCCGGGACGGTGCTCCTCCCCGTAGGACTCGTCGCCGCCCCACTCCATCCCGCCCGTGCAGCCACCGGCTTCGCAGACAGCTTCGCCGAAGCCTTCCAAGAGGACACGTGTTCGCGACCGTTTTCCAGCATCTTGCCCTGACCCGGCGTCGCGCTAGTCTTCGCGCCATGGCGTCGCCTTCCAAACAGCCCAGCACCCGCACCTCGGACGAGCTCCGTCAGAGCCGCAAACGCCAGGTGGCGCTCGGCTACCGGCTCCTCGCCTCCCAACGATGGGGCGACCTCGGCGACGGTCACATCAGCGCGCGAGACCCCGAGCGCACCGACTGCTTCTGGATGCTGCGCTACGGCGTGTCGTACCACGCGGCAACCGTCGCCGATCTCGTTCTCGTCGACGCCGACGGAAAACTCGCCGAGGGCGAAGGGTTCATCAATACGGCGGCCTACTACATCCACCACCCCATCCTGGTCGCACGACCCGATGCCGTGAGCGCGGTGCATGTGCACACCGGCTGGGGCACGCCGTTCTCCGCCGAGGTGCGACGGATCGAGCCCATCTCACAAGAAGCGTGTATCTTCTTCGAGGATCACGCCATCTTCGATGACGAAGAAGTGCAGATTCAGAGCACCGAAGCGGGCGCGCGCATCGCACGAGCACTCGGCGAGAACCGAGCGATCATCCTGCGCAATCACGGCCTGCTGTCGGTCGCCGACCGGGTGGACGAAGCCGTCGGCGGGTTCGTCCACATGGAACGCGTTTGTGAAGTCCACATGAAGGCGCGCGACCCGAAGCCTATCTCGCCGGAAGCCGCGCGTTTTGCGAAAGAGGATCTCACGCGCTTTGGCTCGGGACGTACCGCGTTCTGGAACATGGTCGCGCGGCACATCCCAGACGCCGATGTCTGAGATGGCGTGGTAACGATCGCCGTTCTCCCCATACCCGAGCGCTTGGTGGTCGGACGAGCTTCCGGTCGGCGGCGTGCGATCGCTGCGCGTGTTCAGCCGCGGCCGCGACCGGCTCATCGACGGCAAGGGCACGCGGATGGAGCTGCGGCGCTTGCCGGGGTAGTTCTACTCGAGCCCGCGCCGCTTTGGCCCCTGGGTCGAGGGTGATACGAACGCCGGCCAAGATGACCTCCCTCTTGCGCTGTCTCGCCCGCCTTCCGCTCGCGTTCGCTCTCTTGCTCGTCGCGACGACGAGCACCGCGCAGGATCACGTCGAGCCGCCGTCAGCCTGCGTCGAAGACATCGAGACACCGGTCGCGATCGGCGGGGTCGAAGACGAGGTCGACGCTGGCGCTGCACAGGCAGCGCAGGTCGCGACGACCGGCAAGCCCGCTCGCGCCACGTCGAAACGGCGGTCAAACCAAGTCGAGGAGATCGTCGTACAGGCACGCAAACGCGCCGAGTTTCTCGAAGAGACCCCGGTATCCGTCACCGCACTCAGTGAGACGACACTGCGCGAGGCCGGGGTCACCCGCCTCGACCAGATCCAAGAACTCGTACCGAACCTTCAGTTCGCACCCGGCCGGGAGAACCAAGAAGGCTTCATCCGGATTCGCGGCGTCGGAACCGGCGACGGCCAACTCGTGTTCGACCCTGGCGTGGGTGTGTACATCGACGGCGTGTTCTTGCCCCGCATGATCGGACAGCTCATCGACGTCGTCGACGTGGCCCAGGTGGAGGTCCTGCGCGGTCCGCAGGGAACGCTATTCGGTAAGAATACCGTCGGTGGTGCGATCAACATCTCGACCGTTCGTCCGACGGAGAACCTCGAGGCGTTCGCGTTCGTTCGCGCGGGCAACTTCGGCACCGTGAACACACGGGCCATGCTGAACATCCCGATCTGGGAAGACCGGGTGCTGGCGCGCTTCGCGCTCGGCACTCAGAACACCCAGGGCTACACCTACAACACCTACCGAGACGAGTACTCGAACAACCGCAATGCGCTCGCCTTCCTCGGCACGGTCCGCACGATCTTCACCGACGATCTCGTGCTCGACCTCAGTGGCACGTGGACACGCGACAGCAACAAGGGGCGCGGAGGCGAGTGCGTCGTCGTCGACGAAGAAGGTCTCGGCGATCTCGTCCCCGGCTTCTACGACTCGTGCAAGAAGGGCCGTCCATTCCGATTCCAATCCAACTTGAACGGCATCTCGGACGCCGAGAGCTACGGGCTCTGGGGCACGTTCAACTGGACGCCGGGTGGTATGGGCATCTTCGACGACCTCTCCTTCAAGTCGATCACGTCGTGGCGACAGCAGAACCCCCGCCACCTGGCCGACATGGATTTGACGGAGTTCCGCGTCGTGAAGCTCGCGTTCGTCGGCGGAGACGAGCCCAGCGACGGCGCCCCGTGGTTCCAGCAACAGATCAGCCAGGAGGTGCAGGTCAACGGCTCCACTTGGGAGGACCGGATCAACCTCGTGAGCGGCGTCTTCGCCATGTGGGAGAAGGGCAGCGCCCCCACCACGGTGGAGGCCTTTCCCGCGCAGCTCGACGTGCTCAGCCTCTCGGAAACCTCCATCGACAACTGGACCTGGGCGATCTACGGCCAGGGTACGCTCGACGTCACGAGCTGGATGAGCCTCACCGCGGGCCTGCGTTACACGCAGGACAAGAAGGGCGCCGGGCTCGTAGTGACGAACCTCGCCGGAGCCGAGCCCGTCGTCGAACAGGACGCAAGCGACTCCGACGTCTTCACGTCCTGGACCCCAGCAGCGAGCCTGTCTCTGCTGGCCCCGGACGAGCTGCTCGACACGCTCTCACTGGACCACCAGCTCGCGTACTTCTCGTACTCGCGCGGCTTCCGTGGAGGCGGCTTCAACGCCCTCATCAGCGTACAAGCATCGGACACCCTGGAGTCCTTTGGACCCGAAACCCTCGACAGCTTCGAGATCGGCTTCAAGACGATCGCGCTCGACTCGCGGCTCACCGCGAACCTGTCTCTATTCCTCGGCCTCTATGACAACATCCAGGTGACGACGACGCGGACGTTCGAAGACGAAGAAGGTCAGCTTCGCGTAGAAGCGCTGACCCTGAACGCCGCGCAGGCGACGACGAAGGGACTCGAACTCGAAGTGCTCGCCCTGCCCCTCGACGGCCTGCGGCTGACCGGCACTCTCGGCCTCCTCGATGCGCGCTACGACGACTTCCTCGGCATCAGCGACATCGATGGCGACCCGACGGATCGTTCAGGCCAGACGTTCCCGAGTACGCCGAAGACGAACGTACACCTCTCGGCGCAGTACGCCCTGCCCGTCGACGTCGGGCAGAGCGCGTGGATGCGCGGTTGGATCACGCCGCGGCTCGAGTGGTACTACCAGAGTTCGATGCACGTCGGCGGCCCAGAGCTCGCACAGGTTCGGCAGGACGGCTACAGCCTCGTGCATGCGCGCCTGTCCTACGACTTCCTCGACGACCGCGCACAGGTCGCGCTCTGGGCCAAGAACCTCACCGACACCACGTACTTCGACACCGTCGCCAACGTCGTCAACACAGTAGGGACATTGAACCGTTACTACCAGGCACCGCGGACGTTCGGAGGGGAGCTGTCGTATAGATTTTAGCCCGGACGCCAGGAGGCACCGTTCGATTTTCCCCCTGGCATTCCGATCGCGACAACGTGGGTCGAGTCTCTTGGTGTTCCATTCGGACAAGAGACACAATGGATTGTGTCCCTCGGTTCATCTCTGTTTCTCCGCTCTCTAGGCCTCATCTATCTCATCGCCTTCCTGTCGCTCGAGTGGCAAGTCGCGGGCCTCCTCGGCACGACGGGACTGCGCCCCGCCGCAGGATTTCTCGAACGCGCGCGCGAGTCCCTCGGCGGCGTCGACCTGGCAGCCGTCCCCACGATCTTCTGGCTGGGCGCGAGCGACCTCGTCCTGCGCGGTGCCTGTTGGGTCGGGGCCGCCTTCGCGCTGTTGGTGATCGGCGGAATGCTGCCGCTGGCGAGCCTCGTCGGCTGCTGGCTTCTATACTTGTCGTTGGTCGGGATCGGAACGCCGTTTCTCAACTACCAATGGGACGCGCTGCTACTCGAAACCGGTTTCCTCGCGATCTTCTGGGCACCAATGACGGCACGACTCGCGTCGCCCCTCGCGATGGCGCCCTCGCCGATCATTCGTTGGTTGTTCGTCTGGCTGCTCTTCCGACTGATGTTCTTCTCCGGCTGGGTGAAGCTCGCAAGCGGCGACCCCGCGTGGTGGAACCTGACGGCGCTCACGTACCACTACGAGACACAGCCGCTGCCCACGTGGACCGCGTGGTACATGGATCAACTCCCCGCGTGGTTCCAGAGGATCTCCGCCGCCGGAACCTTTGCGATCGAGCTGGTCGTCCCGTTCCTGATCTTCCTCGGGCGACGCGGGAGGGCCGTCGCCGCCGCGGCCTTCTTCGGGCTGCAGGTCTTCATCGGCGCGACCGGGAACTACGGGTTCTTCAACCTGCTGTCCGCACTCCTGTGCCTCCCGCTTCTCGACGACGACCAGCTGGTAGCACTCGTCCCCCGCCGGCTGCGGTCGCGGGTCGTGCGGGCACGCGCTGCGCCGAGCACGCCGCGCATGGTCGGGCACGCAGCCGTCGCGCTGCTCGTTCTCGCCCTCACGCTGCCCGCGAGCCTGACCCAACTCACCGGATTCCGGACCGCCACTGACGCGGTCGCCCCTCTCGCGCAGTGGCTCCGCCCGTTCCATCTGACGAGCCGCTACGGGCTCTTCGCCGTCATGACGAAAACCCGCCCCGAGGTCGTGATCGAAGGCAGCGACGACGGCATCACGTGGACGCCTTACGTCTGGCGCTGGAAGCCCGGGGCCCTCGACCGTCGGCCCACGTTCGTGGAGCCCGACATGCCCCGGCTCGACTGGCAGATGTGGTTCGACGGGCTCCGGATCGAACGCGCGCTGCAAACCGGCCAGCGCGCGTTCAACGTCGTGACGCCGTCACTGATCGAGCGCCTGAAAGAGGGCGCACCGTCCGTACTCAGACTGCTCGCCCCCGATCCCTTCGAGAACGGCCCTCCGCGCCACATCCGCTGGCGACTGTACGACTACCAGTTCACGGACTCCGCAGAGCGCGACGCGAGCGGAGACTGGTGGAAGCGTCAGTTCGTGTACGGCGATGGACCGGCGGAAGAGTGGTCTGCAGCTGGACAGCGGGAGTCTGGCCAGTGAGAATCGGGCCATGATCCTGTGGCCCATATTCGCCGCGCTACTCGCCCTCGGGACGGGGTGCTCTGCCACCTGGGAGGGCATGCAGCGCGACACAGGAGAGCTCTTCGGCGGTGAGGCGGACCAGGTCGCCGAGGCGCAACGGCTGCTGAACGAGCGCGGCTACGATGCCGGGCCTGTCGACGGCCTGATCGGACACCGTACGACCCGAGCGATCCTCGCCTACCAGGACGACCACGGCCTCGACCAGACGGGCTACGTCGATGAGTCGGTCCTCGCCTCCCTACGCGGCTCGGAGACCGTGCAGCGAGCCCGCACCACGCCACCGCCCAAAGAAGACGACTGGGTCGATCCTTACTGACTCACCCGTCGCCCCACACGCCCCGGCCCTCCCTACGCGCTTTCGCTTCGGCATCGACGAGATCTCCCGAAGCGTCGGCCGTCACGCGGCCTCCACCGTTGAACAACACCACCTTAGAGAGATCCCAGCCATCGACCTCGCATCGGTAGCGCTCGCCCGCCGTGTGGCGACACGTGATCTCGCGGCCCCCGATGTAGCGCTCCATGCGGGTCGCGTGTCGGCCGGTCAGACCATCGACGCCTTCGAGCTTCACGCGCGTGCCATCGATACGGAAGGTCGCGGTGTCGACCATCGACGGGACACCCATCAGGATCTCGTCGTCCCCGACCGCGCGGATCTCGTCGTCGTCTGCCTCGAGCAGGAGCGCCGGGTCGCCGAGCGCCACCTCCATGAAATCGTGCCAGATCGTGGTCGGGAGCCGACCGCCGGTCATGCCGTTGGTCGGGGTGCCGTCGTCATTCCCAACCCAAACGCCGACGATGAGATCGTCCGCGAACCCGACGAACCAGGCGTCGCGGTACGACTGGGTCGTCCCAGTCTTTCCGTACGACGGGACATCCAGCGTGGCCGCACGACCGGTGCCCCTCCGCACGACCCCGGAGAGCAGCTCGAGGCTATCCTCGCGAGACCACGTCGCCCCGCGAAGCGAGCGGCGCGGGCTCCCGAAAGTCGCACCGCCCGCAGTCTCGACCGAGCGTACCACCCACGGCTCGACCCGTTCAGCGTGCGCGCGCACAGCAGCGAACGCAGCCGTGACCTCCAGAAGCGTCGCCTCGACGGTGCCGAGGGCAAGGCTCGGATGGCTCTCGATCTCCGACGAGAGGCCCATCCGCTTGGCCAACTCGACGATTCGGTCGCGCCCGACGCGCTCTTGGAGACGCACGGCGGCAACGTTCGACGACCGGGCAAACGCGCGCCCGAGGGAGATCGGCCCCAGATAGCGACCCGCATAGTTCTCTGGCGACCAGTCGCCGATCGTTATGGGCGCATCCTCGATCGTATCCGTCGGGCGCATTCCCGCTTCGAGGGCGGAGAGATACACGAACAGCTTGAAGACAGAACCGGGCTGACGCTTGGCTTGGGTCGCGCGGTTGAACTGGCTGGTCGCGTGATCGCGGCCGCCCACCAGCGCAACGACCCGCCCGTCCGGACGCAGCGCGACCAGTGCCGCTTCGGAGACCAAGTACTGGTCGGAAACACCCGCAAGAGCAGCGGCGACGACCCGGTTCGCGAGCCTCTGCAGCGGCGCCTCGATCGTGGTGCGCACGACGAAGTCCCCCGACGTCCCCGCCAAGAGCGCTCGCGCCTGGGATGCTGCCCAGTCTGCAACGTGCCCGAACGCGACGGCCTCGACCGGGGCGCGGGCCAGCTGCGCCGGTGCGCGCTTTGCCTCCTGCGCCTGCGGCGTCGTGATGAAGCCCTGGTCCACCATCGCGTCGAGAACGAGCGCAGCACGCTCACGTGCGGCGTCCGGGTTTCGGGTGGGCGCGAGGCGAGACGGCGCCGGCGCCAGGGCCGCGAGAAGCGCGGCTTCGGCAAGCGTCACTTCGGCGGCTGGTTTCGCGAAGTACCTTCGGCTGGCCGCATCGACGCCGTAGGCCCCCGCACCGAGGTAAATCGTGTCGAGGTAGTGCTCGAGAATCTCGTCCTTCGTCGAGCGACTCTCGAGCCAAACCGCCAGGAGAGCCTCCTGCGCTTTTCGCAAAAGCGTCTTCTCCGGTGTCAAGAAAGAGTTCTTGACCAGCTGCTGGGTGATCGTACTGCCGCCCTGCTCGGCCGCACCGGAGCTGAGGTTGCGAATGGCCGCCCGAAGGGTTCCCCGCGCGTCGACGCCACCGTGCGAGAAGAACCGACGGTCTTCCATCGCAACGAACGCGTCGGGAAGATGCCGAGGCACGGAATCGAGTCGTACCGGCTGGCCATGCGACACCCCCCGCATCGCAAACGTGTCGCCGCGTGCCGACTGCAGCTCCAATGCCAGGCGGGTGGGGTCGTCGAAGCTCTGCGGGAGCGGCAGCGTATAGAGCACGTAGAGAACGACCGCGATCCCAGCCAGAACCCCAACGACACCGACTACCACGACACCGATCAGCACGGCGCGCCGTCGGGACGACCTCGGGACATCGGCGCTGACCACGACTCCATTGCTGTACCGCGCGGCGCGAGGGGTCAAACTGCCGCGCCTCAGACGCGCGGGTCGCACCGGGCCACGTCCACCGAGCCGCGCGCCAACACCGCCCAGCGCGAGCCGGTCGGCGAAGTCGCAACGGGGAACCGCCGGCCGCCGGCGGGTCGACCGCTAGGCGTCTTCCTTCAGCGGCTCCTTGCCTGTCGCACCGCCGAGACGAGGGAGGCCGTCGTTCACCGCCACCCACCGAGCTCGATCGTCGAAGAAGATGTGCGCCTGCGGCGCCAGGTCGATCGGGTCGCTCATGTTCGCCAGAACGATGTCGACTTGGTCCGGGTGCTCGCTCAGCTCGCAGAACAGCGAGCTCCCGCACCGGCCGCAGAACGTGCGCTTGCCGTGACCAGAGGAGGCGTAGACGACGAGCTCGCCTTCGCCCCTGTCGACGCGGAACCGATCCCGGGCAACGGTGAACCACGTCACGTAGGCCGCACCGTGGCCCCGCTGACACATGGTGCAGTGACAGTGGCCACAGAGGAGACTCGGCAAGATCACCGAGAACCGAATCGCGCCACACAAGCAGGCGCCGCTGGCGCGGGTTGGTTCCGACATGAAGGCCTCCGTTCGCGAATCCTTCTACCACATCGACCAACCGGCCAGACCCCGGCCCGGCCCGATCCTCCCCACCATTGACGGTTCGACGTTCCATACCTAAAACGTCGAATCGTTGATCGACTCTCTGTCGAATCAGCGATCCAGAATGTCGGCCCCCGTTCTAGAAGAACCCGGGCGGCGCGAGGAAATCCTCGGCGCGGCGCGGATGATCTTTGCGCACTACGGCTTTCGTCGTGCGTCGTTGGAGGAGATCGCACGCGAGGCGGGCGTCTCGCGAACCGCTCTCTACCATCACTTTCGCAACAAGGAAGACATCTTCCGGGCGATGTGTGAGGGCATCTATCTCCGCGCCACCGAGAAGGCCGAGGAGGCCGCCGCGACCGACGAGCTCATCGACGCAAAGGTGCTCGCCGTGCTCGAGGCGCAGGTCGGCTGGATCTTTCGTCAGCTCTCGAACTCGAGACATGGCCTTGAGATCATCGACGAAAGCAATCGACTCTGTGCCGACATCACGGGCGCCTGGAGCCGCCGCTCGGTGAGGCTCCTGACGCGCGTACTTCAGAAGGCTGAGAAAGAGGGGGCGCTCGATTCGAGCGTTTCCGGCAACACGCCAGAGAGCGCAGCCGGGTTTCTCCTCATGTGTGCACACGGACTCCAAGGACCGTCGCCGGCGAATGTTCCGTCGGTGGCGCAGTACAGTCGGCGCCTTACCGGTCTCGTTCGCCTGGCGGTGGCGGGACTCGGCGGGAAGGTGACCTCCACCACGAAGGAAAGGTGACAGCATGTCTAAAACGATGAGCGAAGACGAGCTTCGCCAGCGCACGCAAGCGCTGCTGGCAGAAGCACACCCCGACAAGGTCGATCGGGTGACCTTCCGGGGCACCCAGTTCGATCACGGGCTTGCGTGGGTACATTTCCCCGAAGGGCACGGCGGCCTCGGTCTCACGCCGAACCTCCAAGCGATCGTGAACGACGAGATCCGCAACAATGCGGACACGTTCTACAACGACATCGAACTGAACCCGATCGGCATCGGGATGGGCGGCCCGGTCGTCCTGACCTACGCGTCCGAGGAGTGGAAGAAGCGCCTGCTCCGCCCCATGTTCACCTGCGAGGAGATCTGGTGTCAGCTCTTCAGCGAGCCGAGCGCCGGCTCGGACGTCGCCGGGCTTTCGTCACGTGCCGTTCGCGACGGCGACGAGTGGGTCGTGAACGGCCAGAAGGTCTGGACGACGCTCGCACACGTCTCGAAGTGGGGCATGCTCGTCACCCGTACGAATCCCGATGTGCCCAAGCACAAGGGCCTTTCGTACTTCCTGCTCGACATGGAGAGCGAGGGCGTCGACGTTCGGCCGCTTTACCAGATCACGGGCGAGGCGGAGTTCAACGAGATCTTCCTGACCGACGTCCGCATCCCCGCCGATCGTATGTTCGGGACCGAGGGTGACGGCTGGCAGGTCGCCATCACCACGCTCATGAACGAGCGTACCGCGCTCGGCGGGGGCTCCGGGCATCGCAAAGCCGGGCCCACCGCGACGCTGGAGCACCTCTGGAACGATCGCGACAAAACGAACACTTCCGCCGCGGCCGACGCAATCATGCGTGACCGCGTCACGCAGCTACACATCGAGTCGGAGTTGCTGCGGGTCACCTCGCTGCGAGCTCGTGCGACACAGAAGACGGGCGGGAACCCAGGGCCCGAAGGCTCGGTAGGGAAGCTCGCGCAGTCCGAGATCTACAAGCGCACCTGGGAAACATGCCTCGACGTACTCGGTAAGGAATCCCTGACGTTCGAGGAGGGCTACGAGCTTCGTCGGCCCGCCGGCTCCCCGCGAACCCCCACGCAGCTCGCGAAATACCAGTTCCTCCGTTCGCGGGCGAACTCCATCGAAGGAGGCACCTCCGAGGTCATGCGCAACATCCTCGGTGAACGCGTCCTCGGTCTTCCGGGTGAACCGCGCGTCGACAAAGCGGTCGCCTGGAAGGACATCCCCCGCAGCTGAGGAAGAAGACCATGGACATTTCGTTCAACGAAGAACACGAAGAGCTCCGTCGCACCGTGCGGCGTTTCCTCGACGACCGATCTGACGAGCAGGCGGTCCGCAATACGATGGATACGGAGCAGGGCTACGACGAAGACGTCTGGAAGAAGATGGCGCAGCAGATGGGCCTCCAAGGCCTCATCGTCCCGGCCGAGCACGGCGGCGCCGGCCTCGGCGCCGTCGAGATGATGGTGGTTCTCGAAGAGATGGGCCGCGCGCTACTCTGCGCCCCGTACCTCTCGACGGCCGTCCTCGCTGCATCGGCCATCGCCGAGGCGGGTACGGACGCCGCCAAGAAGGAGATCCTTGCGGGCATCGCCGACGGATCGACCATCGCCACGGTCGCGCTCGTCGACGAGGGCGCAGATTGGGGAGTCGGCGACGTCACGATGAAGGCGACTGCCGATGGCAGCAGCTTCACCCTGACCGGCAAGAAGACATTCGTACTCGACGGCCACACCGCGAACGTCATTCTGGTCGTGGCACACGCGGGTGACGGCCTCGCCCTGTTCCGGGTGGACGCTGGCGCAGCCGGGCTCGAGACGAGCGCACTGCCGACTCTCGATCAGACCCGCAAGCTGGCGAGCCTTTCCTTCTCGGGCACGCCGGCCATTCGAATCAGCGCCGCCGGCGATCAAACTGCGGCGATCGAGCGCTCCCTCGCGCTCACCCTCATCGGAATCACTGCCGAGCAGGTGGGTGGGGCGCAGCGCTGCCTCGAGATGTCGACCCAGTACGCGAAGGAGCGTCTGCAGTTCGGTCGTCCCATCGGCTCGTTCCAGGCGATCAAGCATCGCTGCGCCGACATGCTCGTCTCGGTCGAGTTCTCGAAGTCGGCGGTCTACAACGCCGGCTTCATCGCCGCCGAAGGTGGCGAGGGCTTGGCCGAGGCCGTGAACATGGCAAAGTCGTACTGCTCCGAGGCCTTCTTCAAGGCCGCCGGCGACACGATTCAGATCCACGGTGGCATGGGGTTCACCTGGGAGCACCCGGCGCACCTGTACTTCAAGCGGGCGAAGAGCTCGAGCCTGCTGTTCGGCGGCCCTCTGCAGCATCGTGAGCAACTCGCGAATCGGGTTGGGATCTCCTGAGCGCCTCCGCGTTTGGGTAGTCGAACGGGGGCAGGCGGAGACGCCTGCCCCCGTTTCTTTTGCCTCGCTCCGCTCAGCCGGCAAGTAGGCTGTCGAGCACCGCCGGAGACAGTTCTCGCAACGAATCCACGACGAGCCGCGCATCACAGAGCGCCTCGCGAGTCGTCGTGCCGGTGAGGGCGATGCTCGCCATCCCCGCTCCGTTCGCCGCGGCGACTCCAGCGACGGCATCTTCAATGACTGCGCAGCGCTCCTTCGGCACTCCTAGGCGCTCGCCGGCAAGCTGAAAAACCTCGGGGTGTGGCTTGCCGTGGGTCACGTCGTGGCCCGTAACGACGGCCTCGAATACGTCGGCCCGGTCCAGGCAGGCAACGGAGAGAGCGATGTTCTCTGGAGGTCCCGACGAGCCCACCGCCAAGCGAAAGCCCGCCGCGCGAAGGGCATCGATCAGCTCAACCGCGCCGTCCATCGTGGGGAAGCAGTCTCGCACCATGTCTCGGTACAACGCTTCTTTGTGATCGTCGATTGCGCGCATCTGCGCGTCGTCCAGGCCATCACCCCAGAATTGCCGAATGATCTCGCGGCTGGTGCGACCGAACGTCGTCGCGAACTGCTCCGGAGTCATCTCGACGCCGGCCTCGCTCGCCGCACGGAGCCAACTGTCACGGTGTGGGCCGAACGAGTCGACGAGAACTCCGTCCATGTCGAAGATGATTGCGCGTTCCATGTGCGATCCGGCTAGCATTTGCGGTGCAGAGCGTCCCGTCGTATTTCCAGCCAGACGTGATCAAGCTCGAGCGACTGACCAAACGATATGACGACGTCACCGCGGTAGATGGCCTGTCGCTCACCGTCGAGGCCGGTGAGCTCCTCGTTCTTCTCGGCGGCTCAGGGTGCGGGAAGACCACCACGCTCAAGATGATCAATCGTCTCATCGAGCCAACGGCGGGCTCGATTCGAATCGACGACGACGATGTACTCGCTTCTCCAGCTCACGAGCTTCGACGTCACATTGGCTACGTGTTCCAGCGCATCGGGCTGTTCCCACACATGACGATCGCGGAGAACATCTCGATTACGCCGCAGCTTCTCGGGTGGGACGCGGATCGTATGGCCCGCCGCGTGGACGAATTGCTCGAATTGGTGGAACTCGACCCGGACCAAATGCGCGATCGCCTCCCCGACGCGCTCTCGGGCGGACAACAGCAGCGTATCGGGGTCGCGCGCGCGCTGGCGGCCGAGCCGCGGGTGATGCTCCTCGACGAGCCGTTCGGCGCCCTCGACCCGCTCACGCGCGACCGACTTCAGGACTCGTTCTCGCGTATTCGACGCCAGCTCGGCCTCACCGCGATCTTCGTGACGCACGACATGGTCGAAGCGCTCATTCTAGGGGACCGAATCGCGGTCATGGATGCCGGTCGGCTCGTTCAGATCGGAACGCCGCGTGAGCTGATCCATTCACCCAACGGCGATCTCGTCCGCCGGCTCATGGAGACGCCACAACGCCAGGCGCGCGCGGTCGATGCCCTGCACGAGAACGCGGACTCGTGAGCGACCAGCTCTCCCTACTGCCCGAGTACCTGACGGGTCATCTCCAGCTCACTCTACTTGCACTGTTCTTCGCCGTGACCGTGAGCATTCCGATCGGGATCGCCGTCACCCGAACCAAGTGGCTCGAGACGCCCGTTCTGGGAACCGCCGGGGTCATCCAGACGATTCCAAGCCTGGCGTTGCTGGCCGTGATGGTCCCGGTGCTCGCGTCGCTCGGCTTGCAGAGCATCGGCTTTTTGCCCGCACTGATCGGACTCACGCTGTACGGCCTCCTGCCCATTCTTCGGAACACGGTCACGGGCATCGAGAGCGTCGACCCCGCCCTGAAGGAAGCCGCGCGCGGTGTCGGAATGACCGAAGCCCAGCAGCTCCGACGCGTCGAAGTGCCGCTCGCTCTGCCCGTCATCGTTGGGGGAGTCCGAACCGCGACGGTGTGGACCGTCGGCATCGCCACGCTGTCGACGCCCGTCGGTGCGACGAGCCTCGGCAACTACATCTTCAGCGGACTGCAGACACGGAACTTCACAGCGGTTCTCGTAGGCTCCGCGGCCGCCGCGCTGCTCGCGCTCCTGCTCGACGGGCTCGTACACCTGGTCGAGGTGGGACTACGGGATCGCCGCCGCGGACTGCTCACCGCCGCCATCGCGGCATTCTGCCTCCTCTATGCGTACGTGGCCATCACGCTTGCCGCGCCACTGCTTCGCGGCGGCGACCGACCGATTCAGATCGGTTCGAAGGCCTTTACCGAGCAGTACATTCTGGCCGACATCCTGGCGGACGTCATCCGGGAGAGGACTGGGCTCGCTACCGAGAAGGTCGCGTCACTCGGCTCCACCGTGGCGTTCGACGCCATCGCAAACGGCAACATCGACGTCTACGTCGACTACTCGGGGACCCTCTGGGCGACGATCCTCAAGCGCCCCGAGCCTCCCGGAAGCCGCACCGAGGCGATCGAAGTCGTGACCGAGTTTCTGCGCACCACGTATGGGATCACCGTCGTAGGGAATCTTGGCTTCGAGAACACCTACGCGCTGGCGATGCGGGACGAGCAGGCACAGCAGCTGTCGATACGAACGATCTCGGAGCTCATCCCGTTCGCCTCCCGCCTATCGATGGGTGCGGACTACGAGTTCTTCGCCCGTGCCGAGTGGACGTCGATCCAGGACCGCTACGATCTACGGTTCGACAAAGAGCGCACGATGGATCCGGCGCTGATGTACCAAGCCGTCGCCCAGGGCACGGTCGACGTCATCAGTGCGTACTCGACCGACGGCCGGATCCAGGCGCTCGACTTGACTGTGCTCGAGGACGACCGAGGCGCGATCCCACCCTACGACGCGCTCATCCTCGCGAGCCGGCGCGTGAGCGAGCAACACCCTGAAGTACTGACGGCATTGTCGACCATGGTGGACACGATCGACGCCGGCACCATGCGCGCGATGAACCTCGACGTCGACGAGCAGGGTCTCGCCTCCGCCGCGGTGGCCCGACGCTTCCTCGCGGACCGCGAGCAGGCTGCTAGTGCACCGTCAGCGAGATAGCATCAATGACTTGCCGTCGATCGACATCCGTCGCGGCGTCTCGCCTCCTTGCGAAGATTGCCGATATTCCTGCGTCGCCGTTCCTTGCGACGAACGCCGATCGACGGCAAGTCATTGATGCTATCTCGCTGACGGTGCGCTAGCGGACTGTTCTCCGATTTCCTGCCGAGCTCGGCGGAAGTCGTCGAGCGAAACGCCCGCGAGCGGCAAAGCGATCACGCCCTGCATCACCAGCGTGACGAGCTGGATGCCGTTCAGAACGATGCCGTAGGCAAGCGCGTCGGCCTTGTCCACGCCGAATAGCCCGAGCGCGAGGATACACGCGTACTGGTAGGTGCCGATCATTCCGGGCGCCTGCGGCAACGCGGTACCGAACCCAATAAAGATGAAGACGATCAGCGCCGCGTTGAACGGAACGTCGAACGAGAAGGCCTGGATCGCAACCCAGCTCGACAAAATCGGCAGGAACCACAGCGCCAGCGAGACGACGAACACCGTCGTCACCAGACGCGGGTTCGGCAAGATCTGCATTCCGTCGAGCAGTGCCCGAACGAACTTCTTGAGCGAACCCCCGAAACGCTCGGGTAGATACCGGATCACCCAACGGTCGAAGAACGGCTCGCCCTTCGTCCAGAGGAGGATGACCAAAACCACAAGAACCGCGGCGGCGGTTGCTGGCACGGTCGCACCGCGACGAACCCAATCGGGGAGGTCGGTCGTCGTGAGCAAACCGACCAGAATGTAGAAGACGATACACAGCGAATCCATCGTCTTCTCGACGACGAGGTTTCCCACCACGTTGGAGAACGTCACGCCGGAGCGCCGTGACATGAGCCACGGTCGCACGAACTCACCGAGCCGCGCCGGCAGCAAGTTGATCGCCATGTACGCAACGCTAGTGACGACCCAGATGCGCCCAAGCGGCACGCGCTCGAGCGGGCTGAGTTCGAGCTGCCATCGATACGACCGAAAGATCTGCAAAAGGAAGCTGATCAGAACCGCAGGGATCAGGTACCAGGGGTCGAACTTCGCGAGCGCGCCGCCGAGCTCGTCGAGAGAAACGCTGCCGAACGCGAGAAACAAGAACGCTGCAGCGATCCCCAGGCTCACCAGTATGTTTCGAATCGTCGAAGACATGTTCATCGCACCCCGCTCGCTTCGGCCCAGATGCCGAGGCTCAGTAGAGCCCATACCGTACCTTCCCACGGGCCGCGGAAGTACTCCCGAGGATTCTGCAGCCATCCCTCCAGACCGGGAAGTGCCCGGCGGAGAGGCGCGCAGCCCAGCATCCTGTCGTGCACGCGGGCCTTGTCCTCCGCCAGCAGCTCGCGCACGGTTCCGTAGTTGAAGTTCCGCTTGCGCAGCTCGACGATCTCGCGAGGGATGTGATTCTGACCCCAGAAGCGAAGGATCTGCTTCGTATTCGCTCGCCCCGGCCAGAAGTGCACCCGCGCCGCATCCGGCAGCGACCACACGAACTCGACGAGATCACGGTCGAGGAACGGGAGGCGAAGCTCAGCGGATGAATCCATCGCGACCGAGTCGGCAAACGACAGGATGTCTTCGG
>JAJCZO010000039.1 GCA_029262355.1 Deltaproteobacteria bacterium | reverse complement strand
GGGCCGGGCATTCGCCCGGCCCCCGCGCTCAACATGCGTGAGCTGTAACGATGCTCAGGGTCCGACCCAGACGCGCCTGGGAAGAATCCACTTGTTCGAGAAGATGTTCCACGTCGGGGCCGCCGGCCCTTCGTAGGTGCCTCCGCAGCCGGCTGCGCCGCCGGGCACGCTCAGCGTCAGGGGCATGTCGGCCAGCGTCAGGTTCGCGTCGAAGTCTGCCCATCCCTTGAAGTTGAAGCACCAACGCCCGTCGGTCATCTGGCAAACGCGGGCGAGCTGAACGCCACCCAGCGCCTTCGCGGCATTATCCTGGTGGAGATAGCAACCCGCGGTGCCACCCGGAGGCGGGGCCGTCGTTGGGATGAGGTCGCCGGCGTTGAGATCCGTCCAGGTATAGACGTTGCCGTTCGCGTTCTTGTACCCGAAGTGGAAGCCGCACATGCTCGGGTCGTAATCTGGGGGCGCGACGAACGCGACGCGATTGTTCGAGTACTCATTGGAGCCCTCGCGATCGATCTTGATGGTCTGCTTGTTCGGATGTCGGCAAAAGCCGAACTCGTCGGCCGGCTGCGCGGACGCGAAGATGCCCACAGTACTGCCCTGTCCACCGCCGAGGGCTCCCTGCAGGCAGAGGGGGTCCGTCACGAGCATGGCGTTCGAGCTGTCATCAAAGGCGGGCGGACCGGGCTGACCGGCCCGCGCGAACACGATCTCGTCGGGCAAGGCCGGGGGCTGCTTCGCGATCACGTTGAGCCGGACGAGCTCTTTGGCCGGGTTCGGCTGGCCCGCCGCGTAAGCGAGGTCGGCGATCATCGTGATCGTGCCGGAGTATCCGTTCCCGTCGTCGACGAAGCTGACTTCCGGAAGGCTCGAGTCGACACTCACGAAGTCGAAGACTCCGGGGCGTTCCTCTCCGGCGAAACACGTCGCCACACTGCAGGCGTAGTAGACCTTGATCGTGGCGCCGTTCAGCAGAATTCCCGAGGGCGGGTTCCCGGGTGCCGGGGGCACGGCATACTCCGAGTCGTTCGTGACCTCTACCGAGATCTGCACGTCCATATTGTCGGTGAACTCCAGGGGATCACAACCCGGAGGGCCTCCCTTGCAGTAGTGGACATCGATGTCCAGCGCGGCGGTGCAGTTCTGCTGGGCATCCGCCGGCGTCGCACTCGCGAGCAACCCTCCGCCCAGCGCGACGGCGGCGACCAACCCACTGCCCCAACTCCAACCTCTCCACAAGCTCTTCATGCTTCCTCTCTCCTTGCCACTCGCCAGGGTCGCGCAGCCGTGACGCGCCGGCGGGCAGTCGTAGATGGTGCTCGAATCGGCCTTGAACATCGCTTCTGGAACCGGAACGACCGCCTGGCCGGAACGAAGCTCGGGCCCGATCCTGGCGGAGCGAAGTCTGGACGAGATTCTCGCAACCGAGCTACCCAAGTCATCGATACGATCCGTCCCGCGCGAAGATGCGAAGGGACTGCGTATTGAAGATCGAGAGCCGAACGTCACGCCCGTTCCGCACTATCGGGCGCGAGCGGACATTCCATTAGCGCGCTCGGCGAACGGCGAGCGCTACCGAGGGTGAACCACTCGGAATTCCTCCGCAGCTTCGCCGCGCCCCCGACCCGAGCCGTGGCCCGGGGACAGCATGCCCACTGTCGCCGCAGCCGCAAACGTGCTCGCGCGCGGCGCTGAGCCAGAGAGGCGCAACCAACGCATCGTCTCGAACCTCATCGAGAGAACCGCACTCGCCGGCCGCGGGCGAGAAGAAGGCGGCACGGGCGATGCGGACACGATGGACCAGGGCCTGACATCCGAGCAGGCTCAGGTCTTCTGGAACGAAATGCTGTCCGGTTTCGGGTCGAACGACGGACAAAACCTGGAGAGAAATTCCGATGAAACGACTCGCGACGATTAGCCTCGTCATCCTCCTCACCGCGACGCTGGGACCGCCTCGCGCGAACGCGCTGGAGACCAATCTCACTTGCTCTGATGCTGGGGACATTCTTGCGGCAGGCAGTGCCGCCCGGGCAATCCTTCAGGCCACCGTTCTGGGTTTACTGGTCGGGGGCGCAGACATGATCGGGGACTTGCTCTGCTTCGTCGGTGACCGCCGATGCGGGTGCCTTCGCAACACGACCGAGTCCGACAATTCTCGAAACACAGATCTCGCCAGGAGAGCCGGAGAGATCAATCGCGGTTGCCGATCGGCGAACCCCAACCGCCAAATGTCCGGGATTGCCCAGCAGGCCGCACTCGACGTCTGCCGGTAGCTCGGCCGGGAGCGCCAGCAGCGGACGAGCCCTCGAGACGACTGCAGCGACAGTGCGAGCCCGCCTGGTCGGACGATCAGTTGCGACACACGAGCTTCGCGGCGTAGTCCACGCAATCGTCGTTTCGTCCGGAGAGGACTCGCCCGGCCGCCTCCGTGATCTCGAGTCGGATCGGGCCAGCGAGCGACGCGGCGATGTCGTGCTTGTTCGCGAAGATCTTGAACCGCAGTTCTCCGGGAACTTCTTTCGACGGGACGAAGCGCGCGGTGAGCTTCTTCTTCTTGTTCTCGGAATCCCGCTTCAAGCATCGAATTTTGCCCGCGCCCGTCGCCGTGCAGTCGCTGCCGTCGAGCGAGAGATCCAGGACGAAGCCCAGCCCGTCGGACACACGGATCGATAGCCCACCGGAGGAATCCACGGCGGGCACCGTGCCCTCCACGCGTACTCGGCCGAGCTTGCTGCGCGTGGGCCAGATCGTCGCCCGTGCGAGTCCCAGGGGCTCGCGGAAGCTCGCTGCATCGTTCGGGTCCGTACCACCGTCGAGCTCATCGCGATCGAAGTGGGCATCACCATCGCGATCGAGCCCGAGGCGCGTGCCGCTCCCTGGCGGCACACACGTATAGGTCAGCTCCTGGCCAGCCAGGACCGCCATCGCCCGAAGCGCGGCGTCGGCTACGACCTCCGAAGCACGGTCCATCTGGACGCTGCCCCCGGAAAGCCAGAGGCCGCCGCGCGCCTCACCGTCGATCGTTCCGCGAACCACGACGTCACACTCTCCCGCCTCCGAGCGCGCCTGCAGTAGATCGATCCGGGTATCGACGCCCAGATCGCTCGCGGCGGTGCGCGTGATTTGTTGTCCTACGATCGGCGCGAAGTTCGAGTCGAACGCGAACATGAACGCCTCGAGATCTCTGCGCTCCTGCCCATTCAGGTCGAAGACACCGGCCCGCACGAAGTTCCGGACCCGATCGATCGAACCGTCATGCAAGTATCCTGTCCCGCGAATCTGCGGGCCCATGTGGTCATCGGAGCCAGCGCCGAGCCCACCGAACATCCCGACCTTCTGATACACATTGCGAAGGTGCGGGATCTTGAACATCTGGGTCTCCCCTTCGAAGGTCGAGAAACCATCCGTTCCAAAGAAGCCCGCCGTCGGATCGAGGGCGTGACAGCCGTTGCAGTTGAACAGCGTATCCGTGATCCGGCCGAAGTAGAGATCACGCCCAGCCTGCTGCGCGGCATCGAGCGAGTTGTCCAACGCGCGGATGGGATTGGGCGGGGGCATGACCGTCAGAATGAAATCAGCGAACGCGCGCATCTGATCTTCGGGCAGCGGATCCTCTCGGCCGACCAAACCCGGAAATGCGCCGTTGAATTTTTCGAACGCACGAACCTCGTCGAACGCGTCGCTATCTGCGTCCAGCCCTCCGTTCCGATCGCCCCGCCAGTGCATCGGCCCGTGGCCATCCATTCCGCGCAGCGTCTGCGTCGTCATCGGCCCCTTCATGCCGTGGAAGTTGGGAAACGCCGGCGGCAAAACACCGATCCGACGCGGTAGCGGATCGATCGCCACGGACACGTCTGGGTCCCCCAGGTCCCAGGCCAGTGCGTCCAGATCCCCGAAGACGTGGCACGTCGAACAGGAAGCCTCGCCGTTGGAAGAAGTCTCGAACGCGTCGTAGAGGAACCGCCGCCCCGCGCGAATGG
Organism: Deltaproteobacteria bacterium; assembly: GCA_029262355.1. Lineage (GTDB taxonomy): Bacteria > Desulfobacterota > Binatia > UBA12015 > UBA12015 > VGTG01. The sequence goes on along the minus strand of JAJCZO010000039.1, from coordinate 14,182 downwards.
CCTGCGGCTCAGGGTTGAAGGAGAGAGGGACGTGAGCAATCTCCGCCAGCGTCGCGATATCGACCACCGACAGAGCATTGTCGAAGCGAGTCAACACGTAGAGCCGCTCGGCCGCTTCGTCCAGCGCGAGTCCGGCCGGGCCACCCCCGCTCAAGACGACGTGCGTTGCCCCCGAAGGCACGAACGTATCCGCCTCGAGCGCGGCGGTATCGAACACACCGACCTTGGCGGAACCGAATGCCGCGACGTAGAGCGTGGACCCGTCCGCAGTGATGGCCATCTCGACGGGTGTGGCGAGCGAGTGGTTCTTCGTCCCCACCGGGGCGGGCCTCAGGTCGTAGTCGATGTGCTTATTCAGGTGCCGGGGAAGCACCGCAGCGCCGTCGAGCACGGTGATGCGAGCCTCGTGAAGATGCCCATTGACCGTCGAGTTCCCGAAGGTCTCTCCGAATCCCTCGAAGCGTACTTCGTTGATCGCCTCGGTATTGGACACGTACACCCGGCCCGAGACCGGGTTCGCGATCATGTTGAAGAGGATCGTCCCGACTGAGGACCATGTCGTCGTGCGATCCAACGTCGTGGCATCGATCGCGAAGACGTCGTCGTCGGGGAGATCGAACCGAACGGCAGCAGACCAATCGCGACCCAGCTCGTCGCGCCATTCGTTGCTCACCGGGTCGAGCTTGACGATCAGACCCACTTCCGGCTGTGGCACACCATCGTGATCGGTATTCGGCGCCGGGAGACCACCGGGCATGGGAAAGCCGCTCGCGGTGCACGGTCCGGCAAGCACGCCGCCATTGCAGACCACGTTCTCGCCCAGCGGCACCGTCTGGTTGCCGGAGTGGAACGCCGCCGCCCAGACCGTCGTGCCATCGGTGGCCAATGCTCGCGGCGTGTCGCCGAAGAGTTGCTTGGTCGCCATCGGCTCGCCGCCGGGAGCCGCTCCCAGGTCGTTCGAGTCCCAGACCTCGACGATCGCGCGTGACGTGCCCGATCGGCTCAGCCGCGCGTTCCGCGAGCAGTTCTGCCCCCGTCGAGCGACGGTGACGAAGGCGCGGCTCCCGCCCGGCCCGGCGAAGACGATGTCGCGCGGTTCGTCACACGTCAGCAGCGTGCGGATCACGCGGGCGGGACTCCCCGACACGTCGACGATGCTGATCGAATCCGAGAGGTGATTCACCACCCAGACCTGACCGGCGTCTCGCACGGCGACCGCGACCGGCTCGAGCCCGACGACGACCGACTCCACATGAACGGGGACGCCGCCGACGAGATCGAAGAGCTCGAGCCGGTTGTCAGGCGTATTGAGCGCAAAGAGCCGCGCGCCGTCCGCCGACAGCGCAAGTGGGCGCACCGGACCGGATTCGAAGTTCACGAAGCCAGAGCTGCGAGCCGGGCCCGCCGCGAGAAGGATCGCACCGACGACTGCAAGTGAGGACAAGCGCATTCTTGCAGCTTCCCTGATCCGACCGCCGCCGGGCAAGTCGAACCCACGCCGTCCGGCCCCACCGGTCCGAAAGAGCGACGAACAGTCGAAACGCAGCGGGACGAACACGTTCGCCCGTGGCCCACACGGAACGGCACGAGGGCGCTCTCTGCCACGCTGCGTCCAGAATCGCATCGGCCAGGTTTCCGGACGTTGCGGGAGCGAGGCGAGCCACCGGGAATCATCCGAGTGCGTACCGCGTGTCATCCCTGACACCTCGGACGCACGAGTGCGCTCAGCCAGACAGCGGTTCTCGTCATTCCGCGCCGATCGCAGTGACGGTCCGTCATTCAGTCGAGTCTCCTGTTCACGCGACGCGATGTCGGCTACAGGTCGAGCCTCGAGTACGACACCCGGCGTCCGCCGCTCGTGACCGCGCCGCCAGACGGGGCGGTCGAACGCTCAACGCTCGTCTCATCGACGAGAGAGACCCACATCATGCAGGCCGACCTCAACCGCCAGTCGCCCTTCGGGAAGCTCATCGGCACGAACGTGACGCGCACAGATCCGACCCGTCGAGAGATCGAGGTCCGGTACGAGGCCAAGCCCGACTTCACGAATAGGATCGGCACCTTGGCCGGCGGGATGATCTCGGCGATGCTCGACTCCTCGACGGGACTCGCTGCTCTGGCCGTGCAGCCCGAGCACACTTTCGTGGTTCACACCTCGCTGGAGGTCCAGTACCTGAAGCCTGCATCGTGCGGAGTGCTCACCGCAACGGCAAGAGTGATCGAGCAGACCGACCGAGAGGTTCAAACGAAGAGCGAGCTCCGCGATGCCGACGGAGTCGTCGTGGCAAGAGGCAGGGCGACCTTGCGGATCCTCAGACGGCGCGATTCGCCCTGAGAGTGCCCCGGGCTCTTGACGATGTTCTGCAATTCATCGAAGTCCAAGACGATGTCGTCGTAGCCCGAGAAGTCTCTGACGTGTCCTCCAGGGAGAAACTCGACGATCTCGTTCCCGCTGAGCCGCTGCCTCGTAGCCGAGCCCCAATCGATGATCAGCGATCTTCCAGAGACCACCTCGAGGACGCCCATTGTGCTCCACGTCGGCGTGCTCTATGCCGATCTCGGACTGTTCGCTGCGAGTATCGTCGATGCGGATCGGCGAGCGGGCACAATCGAGACCGCCTTGCAGCTCTGTAGGACTCTGGTTTAATCCACCCAAGCCCGTCGTCTCCGACGACTCTCTCTACAGCAATTCAACCCAACGGAAGGAGGCCAGAAATGGCCAAGAAGAAATCCACCCTAGTAAAGAACCTCGAGGTACAGGGCCGTCGCGTTCTGTCCCTGATCCAGGACGAAATCCGCGACCTCGAACACCAACTGGAAGAGCTCCGCGCGCAAGCCACGCGGTGGGCCTCGGCGCTGGAGACGCGCACGCGGCCCTCGGCCCGACGCTCAGTGACAAGGAAGACGACGTCTGCTGCAACGAAGAAGGCGGCCACCACGAAGAAGGTCGCCACGAAGAAAAAGGCGCGCACGAGCCCACAGGTAGACTGGGACAAGGTCCTCGCCAAGCTCCCGAAGAATTTCACCATGGCCGACGTCGCGAAGAGGACGCCAAAGCTCTCGAAGCACCCCAAGTCGCGGGTGATCGCGTTGGCGCGGTGGTCGCGGTTCAAGCAGATCAAGAAGGTGGAGACGGGCAAGTACCGCAAGATCGCGTAAGACATCTCCACAAACGGGGGGACCGCCGCCAGGCGGTCCCCCGTTCCCGGCCCCAGCCTGGTCGACGACACCTCCACGACGTGGGCCGACAGGATGCACCGCTCGAACTCCTCGAGCGAGTCGCTCTGCACGGCCCCGAGCCGGTTCGCAACTCTGAGATCGTCGTCTATCTACCGCGCCGAGGCCCCTCGCAGCGACCACGGAACCCGCGCCGCTCGAGAACCGGCCCCATCCGAGCCGGCACGACCTCGAGCAGCTCGGAACAAGGCGGTTCACCACCAAGACGAGCAACCAATCGACCCGCTGCCCCACCGCCCGCCCCGTGGTAACACCCAGCCCATGCCCGCCAAGCGTGACCCCAGCCTGATCCCGCTCTCCCATGACCATCATCACGGGCTCGTTCGCGCGGTCCGCATCAAACGGGCGATCCGCGACTGCGACGATCTGACCGCCGAGAGAACGACCACCTGCGCGTACTACACCACCGCCCTTCAGCCCCACTTCCGCGCCGAGGAGGATGCCGTCATCCCCGCCCTGCGTGACGCGAAGGCCCTACCCGAAGACAGAATCACCAGATTGCTCGCCGAGCACCGGACCATGGAGTCGATGGTCGCCGAACTCGCCGAAGACCGAGGCGACCTCGCGGCGTTCGCAGATCTGCTGGAGCGGCACATTCGGTTCGAGGAACGCGAGATCTTCGTCGCCTACGAGGAACACGTACCGGCGGAGCGTCGGGCAGAAGTCGAAGCCACCGTGCGCCGCGTGCTCGGGCCAAGGGCATCGTAGGCGGGGCTGCGCAGAGGGACAGCGAACGGGCAGAATGCTCCTGGCAAGCCGCGCTCGCGCTCAGGTCTCGCCTCTCGGGCGAGCGGCCTCAATCTGCTCGAGCAGCTCATCGAGCCCCTTGCGTAGGGACCGAAGTTGGCGTTCGCCGACCATCCCCGCGTAGCGTTTCCAGGCTCCCTCCACGGCATCTTGCGCGTCGCGCAACATTCCAAGACCCGACTGGCTCAACCGCACGATCTTGGCACGCCCATCCGACGGATCCGGAAGCCGTTCCACGTACCCGAACTTCTCGAGATCGCCGACGGTCAGGGCCATCGCCTGCTTTGTGATCCCGGCCGCTCGGGCAAGATCCGTGATCCGCGCCCCATCGAGCGGAAGTAGAGTGAGCACGGTCGCGTGCTGCTTTCGCATCCGCGCATGGCCGCGGGCCGCAAGCTGTGGGCCTACGAACCGAAAGAAATCATCGCTGATCTGAATCAGAAGCCAGCCCAGATTGTGCTTCCTGAACTGATCGAGGTCGGGCGGTCGATTTCGAGAACTGCGGCTGGCCACGTTCTTCGTTGTATCATCTACCAGAAACTAGGCAATCAACCTGACGATTTTGAGATCGACCGCTCCCTGAGTCCAGGCTCTTCCAAGCGTGCGCCGAGCCGCACACGCAGCAGGGCCAGCGCACTGTGCGCGCCGCGTCGCCATCGCGTCTGCGAAGCAAGACGAACACAGCGTCGGGACCACGCCGACTACAGGTACACTTCACCCCTCCGAACCCGCTTGCGCATCTCCGCCACGGTAAGTCCGGTATCGTATTCGAAGTGTGGATAGTCCTTGAGCGACGTCCAGTCGCCGCCCCAATTCAGGTCGAGGCGCTTCGCGATCGCGCTCACCCTCTCGTGGGCCTCCTTCGCCTCTGCTGGACGACTTCGATCCAGATAAGTGCCCCCCCTGAACACACCAAAGTCTACCGCGATCCCGAAGTTGTGATTAGAATACCCACCCCGAGCCTTTGTGACGCGATCGCCTGGCTTCGTTCGCCCCTGTGCGTACAGTTTGTCCTGCTCTTCCCAGGTGCGAGTGCCGCTCAGAGCCCTGTACTCGAGGCCATCGTCTGCCAGTTCGCGGCGGGCAGCGCGAACCAACTTGCGGAACGCGGGCTGTACAACCTCGTGGAGGGTCGCGAGGTTCTTCTCCGTTCGCTTGTCGAACTCGGCACCGACCTCGACCGCCTCCGGCCTTTGTGGTGGCAGCTTCCGCTTTAGGTGCTCCGTTATCCCGAGGACCTTCTCCAGCTTTGCCACCGTGTCCTTGCCGAAATCTCCATCGGCGCCGACTCCGATCCAACGCTGAATGCGCTTCTTCCGTTCTTTGAGATTCATGTCCACTCCTCCTGCGAAGAAACCTGTCGAGCCTGCCCGCGTATCACGGGTTTGATCGAGAGTTACAGACCACTGCGGGGAGGCGTTCAAGCTCCGGCTCCTCGCGAGCGACTACGGCTCCCTCAGACGGCTGAATCCCAACCCCGCCCCGCGTCCGAATCTCACCAGAACAGCTCGGAGATCGGGGGCCTGGGTTTCCGGCCGGGACGAGGTCGGCACGGAGACCCTCATGACACTCCGTTCCACTTGAACCCGACTGCCACTTTGGGCGAGGGTGCGGACGGAAGGCGGATGAAACTCGTGGACGAGCGGCGCACATCGACCTCGGCGACGTCCAGGTCGCTGCCACGGAGAAGCCACCGCTCTCGGCTCACCCGCGCTTCGACCGAGAGATCGGACTCGACCCCCGAGCGCGGACGCCATCGTGCAGAAGAGCTTCCTTCCGTACGACACCAGGGCGCTGGGGCGAACCACGACCACATCCCCGTGTCGACACCGGGGCCGAGCGACCCGCACCGTGCCGACCGTTCCCTCGCGACATCTACCCACAGCAAGACTCGGACGATTGACGCGCGTTCGACAGAATCCAGAGGAGCGCGACATGAGACTCTCTTCCCCCACCTGGAAGCCGCTTCGACCGACTCGCAACGGCAGCGGGCTCCTTTTCCTGGCACTTCTCCTGCCCGCCCTGGCGACGGCGCAGGAGCCCGTCGAACCGCCCAGCGCGTACCAGCAGGAGGAGGAACGGCCAGGGCCCGGCCTCGATACCGAGATGGACGCCGAGGGCGCACAGGCCGAGGCGCTCGAGCGCGCCGACACCGCCGGTCTCTCCCGCCGTGCCGGCGCGCAAATCGAGGAGATCGTCGTACAAGCGCGTAAGCGCGACGAGTTCCTCGAAGACACGCCGGTCTCGGTGACCGCGCTCGGGCCCGAGACCCTGATCGCCGCCGGCGTGACACGCATCGACCAGATCCAGAACCTCGTTCCGAACCTCTCCATCGTCGGCGATCCGAGCGGGCAGCTCGGCTCCTTCATCGTGCGCGGTGTCACCAACTTTCCCTTCGTGTTCTTCGACCAGGGGGTCGGTGTCTACGTCGACGGCGTCTTCTTCTCGCGCAACGCGGGGAACCTCTTGAACGTCGTCGATGTCGCCCAGATCGAGGTACTGCGAGGCCCGCAGGGGACCCTATTCGGCAAGAACACAGTTGGCGGCGCCGTGAGCGTGACGACCGTTCAGCCTCGCGAAGAGTTGGAGGCCTACGCCTTCGTGCGCGCCGGCAGCTTCAATACGATCGACACGCGCGCCACACTGAACGTTCCGATAGGCATCGGCCCGCTCGAAGACGAGCTGTTCCTGCGCCTCTCGTTCGGGTCGTTTCAAGATGGGGGTTACACGAAGAACGAGTTTCGAGAGGAGTACGCCTCCGATCGCGGCTCCCTGAGCTTCCTGGGGTCTCTTCGGTGGGTCCCGACCGAGGACCTGAACGTAGTGATCAACGGCTCGTACGAGAAGAGCCACTCCCGCGGCCCCGGCGGCCAGTGCGTCTGGGTTCAGTCCGTCGCGACGAGCATCTTCCTGCCGGATGGCTACCGCGAGGAGTGCGAAGCATCGCAACCTTTCCGCTACGCGTCCGATGTCCACTCCGTGTCGGACCTCGAGAGCTCGGGCGTCTGGGGCATATTCGAATGGCAGGCGGGCGACCTCTGGGCACTCGAGGATCTCGCCGTGAAGCTCACCTCGTCATGGCGCACGCAGACCCCGCGCACCCGGTCCGACTGGGACATGACGAGCTTCCCCGTCTTCACGCAAGCGCAGTTCGGCGGCGGCCCGACCGATGGCGAACCGGGCTTCCAGCAGCAGATTCAGCAGGAGCTGCAGCTGAACGGCACCGCACTCGACGGTCGGCTGACCTACGTCGGCGGCGTCTTCGGTTTCTGGGAGAAGGCCGAGCAAGACACCTCGCTCGTCGTCTTCCCGGGTACCCCGGTCGAGGCACTCGGTACGAGCCGCGGAATGGTAGACACCGACAACTGGAACTGGGCGCTCTACGGCCAGGCCACCGCGGACGTCACCGATTGGCTCAGCGTCACCGGTGGCCTGCGTTACACGCAAGAGAAGAAGGGGCTCGAACGGGTGCTGCTCGAGCCACTCAACGCGGATCCTCTCGTAGTCGACGTGTCGAACGACGAGACCTTCGCCGCCTGGTCGCCCATGGCCAGCATCGCCGCGCAGGCCCCCGACGTGTGGCTCGACGCAATGACGCTCGATCACCTCATGGGATACTTCACCTACGCCCGCGGATTCCGCGGCGGTGGTTTCAACGGCAACGCCCGCAGCGAGCAGAGCGCGGTCCCCTTCCAGCCGGAGTTCGTCGACTCCTTCGAGGTGGGCCTCAAGACGATCGGATTCGACCGGAAGCTGAACATGAACCTTTCGGTCTTCTACGCGAACCGGTCCGACATGCAGGTACCGCAGATCGTCACCGAATCCTGCCCCCCCAACGACCCGGACTGCCTCCCGTCTGCCGACGTCTTGATCACCAACGCGGCCTCGGCGAACACCCGCGGCTTCGAGTGGGAGTTACTCACGCGTCCGATCGAAGGACTCCAACTCAGCGGCTCGGTCGGCTACACACGCGCGCGTTACGACGAATTCGCGAACGCCGAGAACGCGATCACCGGCGACCCGCTCGACCGTTCCGGAGAGCAAATCCCGTTCTTTCCCGAGTGGCAAACGCACGTGGCTCTGCAGTATTCCTTCGAGGTTCGATCGCCCGGTCCGGACTGGCTCGCTGGTTGGATCACCCCACGGGTGGACTGGACCTTCGAGAGCACCACCATCAACTTCGCCCCCGAACTCACACCGCTGACCCAACCGAGCTACAATCTAGTCGACGTGCGCCTCTCCTATGACTTCGCCGACGATTCGAATCAGATCGCCTTCTGGGCTCGGAACCTCTCGGACACCGCGTATTTCAAGGACACCTTTGCGCTGCAGACACCGATCATCGGCAGCGCAGTCCGCTACTACGCAGCGCCGCGGGCGTTTGGCGTCGAGTTGAGTCGCCGGTTCTGAAGCCCTGCTGCGGGCTGTTCGGGTAACGAGTACAGATCAATCCACCTGAGACTTCAGCGTGACGGTCAACCGGTCTCCGACTCTCACCATGCCCTCGCGGGCAACGGCGAGGTAGGTTCCGAAGGACAGCCCGCTTCCGAACCGCTCCCCCTTCGGGCGGCGATGGAACTTGGCGAGCTCGCGAAGCACTTCGGAACTCTTCCGTTCGCCGGTCTCCTGGTCCGTCGCGATGATGATGCAACGCTCCGCCACCGTCATCCCGTCGAGCTCGAGCGAGGACGATCCGAGCGTCTCGATGCGTTCCTCGTCCCACGCGTCGAGGCCTTCGACGACGATGTTCATTCGAAACCGGTTCATCGGGATCGGGGTCCCGAGTCGGGCGTTGAGAGCTTCGAGCGACGCGAAGTTGCTCATCGAGATCGGCGACGCCGGATAGAAGCGCGACTTGTCCGTCTCGTGGACCTTCAAGAACTGCGGGTGAGGGAGATTGACCTTCCAGGGCTGATTCATCGTGACGAGCCGGACCTCGCGCCCGACGGCGTCCCGCAACCAGGTGGCGACCTCGTCGCCCTGGTCCACCGCTTGGAACTCGTCGAGCAGGTAGTTGCCGGGCACGGTGTCTCCGGTCTCCCGTCGGTGGTGCTCGAAGGTCCCGCACTCCGGATGGGTGAGCGTCAAGCGAGCTTCCGCGGCCTCCCAAAGGACTCCGAGGCTCCCGAGCTGCGGGGCCTTCACCTGGTCGAGCGGGACACCGCTCGGCTCCAGCATGGAGAAGAGCCGATCATCGGCGAACCCCGCCTTGGTGATCCTCGCCTCCTTCAGAAGAGTCCCCTGGCACCCCTTCACCGCAAACATGCACAGCTCGCGAACGACGACCTCTCGATTCATCGACTCATCCTCTCTGCCGATCCATGAGCTCGATGACGGCCGCGGCAGCCCTGGCGGCATCTCCGTCCGCGGGCCGAACCGCATGGATGCGGATGTTCTTGGCCTCGTCCGAGTACTCGCGCGTCAGCGCGTCGGCGAGGGCAGCGGACATGGCGTGTGTCAGGGAATTCGGAACGTCGCCACTCGCGGGGCTCGTCTGGGTAACGGCGACGGCGCAGGCGCCGACCCCGCTCTCCTCCGCCGCAGCGATCAGGTACTTCTCGAGCATCCGGATGGCGGTCAGGAAGGACTCCGAACTCGTCGACTGAGCGCTCCGAACGGCATCGACGTTCAGCTTGCGCGCGGACTCGGGCGGGCTCGGCTCCGCGACGTGCACGAAGAGGTGCAGCGTGTGGAAGTACGACCCGACGAGATTCCCGAGGTCATACCAAGAAAACAGATCGGCGCCGTCGAGCTCGCTCGTGAGGATCGCGTCGGGATCCGCCAACCCGAGCCCGGCGATCGCCGCCGCGATCCGCTCCTCGGTCGAGTCGACGGCGAGGACGGACGCTCCGCGCTCGGCCAGAGCCCGGATGACCTCCGAGCCGATCTCGCTCGCGCCTCCGCTCACGAGCGCGCAGATTCCATTGAAGTTCTCCATGGCGGGCTCCCCCTCTTCCGGGCACGACCTGATCCGACCCAAGCGCGGCTTGCCTACGGCCCCGAGTAGAGAGTATCGGAATCGTGAGCCCGGCGGTCGCGCCGCATCCTGCCAAACAATGTCGCAAAACCGCCAAACAACGACGCTGATGGTCCCCATCGACCTCGCGGCGCTCGTCGTCGGGCTGGCCGAGGAGCACGAACCGGGCGGGTTCATCATGCCCCACCGACATGACGCGGCTCAGCTCATCTACGCCACCGACGGAGTCATGACCGTAGAGACCGAGAACGGAGCCTGGGTCGTGCCGCCCGCCCGCGCGGTGTGGGTTCCCGCATTCACGACCCACAGCATTCGCATGACCGGACTCGTGCGGATGCGAACCCTCTACGTCGAACCGTCGGCAGCGCCCATCTCGGACTCCCAGTGCTGTGTCGTGCACGTTTCCGAGCTTCTCCGCGCGTGCATCCGACGCTTCTTCGAGCTGCCGCCCGCGTGGGCCGAGTCGGGGCCCGAAGCGCGCATGATGGCGGTTCTCTTCGACGAGCTTCGAGCGGCACCGACCGCCCCCTTGCATCTCCCGATGCCCCGAGATCCGCGCGCACTCCGAGCGGCCGAGAGCTTTCGGCAAGATCCCTCCGTTCGCCACTCCGTGGGCCGATGGGCGAAGATCGCAGGGACCAGCGAGCGCACCCTCGAGCGTTTGTGGTCGAGTGAGGTCGGGCTGACGTTCGGACGTTGGCAGCAACAAGCGCGACTCTTGCGTGCGCTGGAGGTCCTCGCGTCCGGCTGCTCCGTCACCGAAGCGGCGCTCGAAGTCGGGTTCGAGACACCCAGCTCGTTCATCTCGATGTTCCGCCGTGCCTTCGGAACGACTCCGGCGCGATACTTCCGGGACGCCGGGCCGTGAAGTCGAGGGCACCGCCGCTCGTACTCTTGGCGAGAGCTAGCGCACGTCCCGGGAGTCGGAGAACATCCGCGCGATCAGGGCGTTGCGATCGGGGAAGAACGGACACAGCGAGCCGATCGGCACGCCTGCGCCGGCGGCGACGTGTTGCATCGTGAGCCCATCGAGGCCCTTCGCGCGCACCCGATCGCCCGCCGCCTCGAGCATGCGCTCGAAACGAACCCGGCTTCGTTCCCGGGGGCGGCTCATTCGCTCCAAACCGCGCGAAGAAAAACGTCGGCCATTCCACGGACCGAAGCGTCGGGGTCATCTACGGCCAGTTCGGCCAGGATCGCACCGATGCGTGGGTCTTCCCGCTCGGAGTCGGCGAGGTGCTCGAGTGCAGTCAGGCGCAGGTCGACAGCGCCGTCTGAGGTCGCCGTCGCGATCAGCAGATCGACGTGTAGTAGACCCATCTCCGCAAGGGCTGCCAACGCGGCGCTGCGCACTTCGGGCTCCTTCCCTCCCACCAGGATCTCCTCGAGAACGACTTTGGCGTACTGCCGATCACCGTCGACGGCGAGCAAGCCCACGGTCTCCAGCGATGCCGCCTCCCACTCCCCGCGGGCGGCGGGCAGGTCGTGGGCGTCTCGGGTGCCGGAGACGGGCCTACGCAACGAGGGCGAGCCAGCGCCAGAAGCAACGAGGGAGATGCGTACGAGGTGGCCGCCTCGCGCCGGCGCGGCGTAGCGAAGCAGGAACCCCCCATTGCCGAGAATGAGGCGCAGCGCCTGATCGTAGGGGCGGTCGCGCAAGACCAGCGAGATCCGCCGATCGCCGTCCGAGCCGAGGCCGCTGATCGAGGCCCCCGTCCGATCGCCAATCCTCTGCAGGACCTCACGGATGGTCACGTCTCGAAGCTCCGCGCTCAGCCTACTCCGACCGAGGTCCACCTCGATTGTTGCGCCCCTCGGTGGCACCGCTGCGGTGGCCGGATTTATTGCGCACAGGAAGGCACCGAGCAACGCGCCAAGGAAGATGGCGATCGGTAGCCGAACTGGCGTCGGCGCACTGGTGGATTCGGCGACGGCGTTCATTGGTTTCCTTCTCTCTTCGCGGGTCGTCCGCCACCGGGCGCATGGCCCGGTGGCGGGGAAAGACTCGAGGCTCTCGGCCTGACGACGGCTCATCGCCGTATGTCAGCGGCCGCCGCCATTGCTCTCGACATCCGGGCCGATGTCGCGCCCGCCGCCGTTCGGACCGGCATCCGCTACCGGAGGCTGCGTGAAGTACACGCTTGCGCCGTGCACGTTGACGTTGGGGCACGTCACACCCAGGGAGCCGACGACCATCGTCTCGATCGCTTCGCTCACCCGGCCCTCGATCTGGGGGACGAGCTCTTCGAGAAGTTCGACTGATGCCGTGACGGCGCCAGGGACCCAGGCGAAGGCGCCTCCGCTGAACGGAACGAGCGCAAGCGCTCGCGCATGTAGCATCCTGGGGTCCGCCTGCAGGGCGTCTGGGTCGTTGAGGAGATGGTCGACGCTCCCGACGAAGACAGACGCCTCGAGCTCGAGGTTCCGAACATCGACCTTCATACCGGTGGCCGTGCAATCGAAGACGAGGTCGAAGTCGACGTCCACGCTGGGGTCACGAGAGCTGCTCAGGGTGGACCCGCGGTCCCAGCGGAGATCCAGGTCTATCGTCATCGTACTCGCATCCTTGCGCTCCGCTTCGACCCAGGTGCGGCCGTTCGCGCTGCGCCCGCGGCCCCACTTCAGGCTGGCGATGTTCTCGATCGTGTCGCCGACGACGGACTCGATGCGGCTCTCGATCTCCCCCCGGCTGAGATAGCTGGGTGGCGTAGGCTGCCGATAGCGCTGGTAGATGGCGCCCCGCTTGATCTCCCTGCCAGAGATCTTCAGCACTCCCGGTCGGCCGTCGTTTCCGTCCAACCACTGGCCGTCGGGGTAGGTCTGGGTGTAGATCCGGCGGCCGTTCACGTTCAACGCGATCCTGCAGAGCTTCACCCCGTCGTTGCCGCCGGCGTAAACATGGATGCGTTTGATGTTCCTCATCCTCTCGATGCGATCGAGCGACAGGTCGTAACGGAACGTCGAGTCTCTCTCGAAGTCGTCGGGACCATAGTTGAGCCAAGTGAAGTTCTTGGTGTTGAGAGAGACTGCGATCGCGTCGTCGGTGCCCGCGCCCTTCTCATCGCAGACGTCGATGATCACTTCCGCGCGGTAGACGGGCATTTTCGGGGACGGGCTTGCGTCCGCGGTGGCGGCAAGGCCGAGCGTGGCGATCAGGGCCGTGATCCCGACGAGGTCCTTGAACATTTGCGCCTTCATGATGAGCGTCCTCCCTATGCGTCTCTTCGCGCACGGTTGCTGGTGATACGGAGGGGACGTGCGCAATCCGTGTGCCATCTGGGCCGCCGAGGCATCGCCAGAGAAGGCCGCAATTGCGTCCCTGTGCGCACCACGGCGAGGCAGCGGCGCCAAGCAGCCTTGGCGTCTGACGCTAAGCGGTCTGGGCCGGCCGCCAACCAAGCCCAGAGCAGTCCGAGCCGCTCGCCGAGCGCCCAGGACCTCTTCGACGAAGCCGACATCCTGGATCATTTCTAGGCTTCGCGAATCGAGGCTCGGGAGCGGTCGAGGAACGCCCCATCCTTGGCTGTCTCCACCCTGAATCGCGTGTTGCTGCCTAAAGCGAATGAGGGATGTAGCCAGAACGGGAACGCGCAGAGCCTCCTGCCCAAGATTTAGGCATCTGCCGTGAATATCGACAGCACGCGAGCCCTCGATCGAGCCGAGATCGCGGATTCCGCTCGATGCCTAGGCAGTCAGGCTCTCGAGGCATCGAGGCATCATCCTTGCATTCTCGGTTGCCTCGTTCGGACCGTCGCTGACGACGGAACGCGATTCAGGGAGACCGCCACATGAACTATCACCTTCTAAGAGTATGCACCGCCACGGTGCTCGTGATCGCAAGCACACAAGCGGCCTTTGGAGAGGTCCTGGGCTCGGATGGCATGGAGACGGGGGCGGCCGAGGTTTCGGGGGAGCAATCCGAGGCAGCCGCGGAATCGTCGAGTTCCCTCGGCGCCGACTACTACGGCAGCGAGCCGATGAAGTTCCTGAGCAACGACGGGCAGGGGTACACGCTGAAGGGACTCGTCAACGACGAGACCTTCCTCAACTTCGGGGGCTGGGCGTCTCTGGGGTACACCAGTCGCTCGACAGGGATGTTCAACTCCGATCCCAGTCGTATCAACAACCATCAGACCTGGTTCTTCCTCGAGAAGGAGGCCGATGGGAGCGAGGGGCTCGATTGGGGCTTCCGGTTCGACGGCATGTATGGCACCGATGCCG
>JAJCZO010000038.1 GCA_029262355.1 Deltaproteobacteria bacterium | reverse complement strand
CGGGACCTAAACGCCAGACGACTCGCCGGCTCGATAGTCATATTGGAACGACCGGCTCCGTTTTCGCTGTGTAACCCACGGCTTGCGAACTCGGAGCGGGTCGTTCCATTCTGACTAGTCCGGGAAGAGCCCCCGAGAACCAGCGCTGTACCCCCCGGACTCGAGGGGAGAGAAGTTCGCCTCGGGAATCGCGGTCTCGCCGCTCTCCTTCGCACTCAGCGGACGCTTCGCCTTGCTCTCCTCCGGGGCTTTGGCAGCGTTCGCCACTTGAACCTTGGGGCGGCTGCCATCCATCGGCTTGAGTAGAACGATCTCGACACGGCGGTTCTTGGCCCGGCCTTCCGCGGTAGCGTTCGACGCGCGAGGGCGGCTCGGCCCGCGGGCAACCACTCCGATTCGGTCCAACCCGATGCCGAGGTGCTGGTGGAGATGCCGTACGACGGAGTGAGCGCGGTCGTAGGACAACTGCCAGTTGCCATCGTCGACCCCAGGCCCCCGGCCCGGGAACGGCCGGTCGTCCGTATGTCCCTCGACGAGAATCTCACCGCCGAAGGTCAGCACCGACGGCTGCAACGCGCGCAGGAGGAGCCTCCCCTCTGGACGCAACTGTCCCTTGCCTGATTCGAACGCGGCTGCGCCGTCGAGTCGGATGATATACCCGGTCGCGTCCTCTTCCACCTCGAGCGCCTTGTCGAACAAACTGTCTAGGACCGCCTCGAGTGACGCAGCCGCGGCCGCGAGACTCTCCAAATCGCTCGCCTCACCAGCCGTCGCGTTCCCCTCGTTGGCAATCGAACCCTCGTGCGCCTCGTCGTCGCCCTCCTCGAGCTCCTTCTTCAGGCGTTTCACCGTCGCCTTGATCTGCTGCTCGAGGGCTTCGGCGGAGAACGTCGTATTGAAGTCGCGGGCGACGAGATCGACGCCACGCGGGAGATCGAAGGCCGGCACGATGCGCTGAACACCGAATGCTTCCTTCAATGAGCCAGAGAGCTCCTTGAAGCGTTCACTATCCATGCGAGAGAACGAAAGCAGCAGCACGAAGAAGGTGAGCAGGAGCGACATCAGATCGCCGAAGGTGACGACCCATGCAGGAGCGCCTTCCTCGCATTCGCATTCCTCTGGCGGTGGTTTGCGAGCGCTTTCCTCTTTGCCCTCACCTTCGCTCTGGTTCTCCGCCACGAAGACCTATTTCTCGTCGGTCGGTCGAATCTTCGGAGCCAAGAACACTTTGAGGTGCTGCTCGATCAGGCGCGGGTTCTCTCCGCGCGCGATCGATTCCACTCCGGCGAGTACGAGCTCGCGATTGAGGCACTCTTCCTTGCTCCGCAGGTCGAGCTTGTCGGCCATCGGGAGGAAGACGAGGTTCGCGAACACCGCGCCATACAGAGTCGTCAGAAGTGCGACAGCCATAGCGGGGCCGATTCTGCTCGGGTCATCCATCGAGGCGAGCATCTGAACGAGTCCGATCAGCGTCCCGATCATGCCGAACGCGGGCGCCGTCGCGCCCATGCCCTTCAGGATGTTCTGGCCCTTCTTGTGCCGATCCCGCGAGTATTGCAGCTCGCGATCGAGAACCATGACCACCTGGCCGGCATCAACACCGTCGGCGAGGAGACCGAGTCCCTTCGAAAGAAACGGGTCGCCGTGGTCTTTACCTTCGAGCGCGAGCAAGCCTTCGCGACGCGCGATCTCGGCCATCTCCTTGATCCGATCGACCAGATCGACCGGAGAAGAGACCTTTACCGTGAACGCCTTCGCCATGATGGCGATCGTGTTCACCATGTCCGCGACGGAGTACTTGATGAGCGTTGCCGCGAGGGTTCCGCCCAGCACGATGATCATTGAGGGAATGTTGATGAAGATCAGCGCGCTACCGCCGAGAATGATGGCGGTGGTGATCAGAACGCTGCCGACGCTCAGCCCGATAATTGTGGCGATATCCATGAGTAGGAGAATCTTTTGGTTGGGCCCCGATTATCGGCAGATCCACCGGGTTCCTGCAGTCGTCCCGCTGGCATCGTCCACGGCCTTCGCGCCCGACGGAAAAACCTCGTTATATCAGTGAGTTGCGCGAGCGGTGGTCAGATCCGCGGTTCGAGGCCCTGGCGGTCGTGGCGCCCGACCACCCGAAGGTGGCACGGGGAGATCCGGCACATCTGTTCCGCCGTGCCGAAACCGCACCGGTCGGCCACGGTCTCGGTCGGAAGCTCCAACCTCGAGGACGCGTCGAATGCGCGCTTGTTGTTCCAACCCCGCGTTGGTGCAGAATCCGAGATCATGACCCGCTTCTTCGCCGCAGCCCTCGCCGCCGCGATCAGCCTCGCCGCCCCCGACCACGCCTTTGCCCAGGATTTCGGCGCAGACGACTCCGCCACCGGCAGAGCCGACGCGATCGGCCGCGCTACCGGCGGCGCCTCCGACTCCGCCGACGGCCGCGCAGGTGCCGCCGCAGATCAGGCACGCCCCAACGTCAACGGCGCGTTCAACGAAGATACCGCCGCCGTCAACCGCACGTTCAACCAATCCCCGACGACCGAAGGCCTCGGCTCCCCCGAAGGCACCCTCCAAGAAACCGGCGAGCTCATGAACGGCATCCTGCGCTGAGAGACCTCAGACGCCGAGAGACGCGAGCAGCGTCACCCGCCATCTGCCGCTTCAGTGAGGCGGGTCAGGAAGTGGCTGGGGTCGGGGTCGCGAAGCCAGCTGGTGCGGGTATCTGAGACGGCGTCGCCGGCGGTCCAGTATCGGATTAGTTGCTTGACGCGAGCAGCCAGGCCGGGAGGATGGCCGGGGCCGGCGGTCCGCATGGCTTCAACGTAACGGCACAGGAACTGGAACGAGCGGCGGCGATCAACTTCTTCGCCGGAGAAGATCCACGGGTCAGCCAGGGCACCACGGCCCACCATCGCGTAGTCGCAACCGGTCTCGCGGCGCATGCGCTCGAGGTCGGCATGTGTCTTCACGCTTCCGTTGCCGCAAACCGGAATCGAGACGGCCGACACGGCGCGGGCGATCCGCTCCCAGTACACTTCGTCCTGATACTTCTCGGCGCGGGTGCGGCAGTGGATCGTGAGCATCGCCGCACCTCCTTGCTCCACCGCGCGCGAGAGATCTTCGACGTGATCCGCGTCATCGAAGCCGGCGCGGATCTTCGCCGTGACCGGGATCGCCGAGACCGCGTCCGCGACCTTTCGAACCACCGCCTCCATCGCGCGCGGATCGCGCAGCGCGGCCGAGCCAGCGCAACTCTTCAGGGCCCCCTTGGCCGGACAACCAAAATTGATGTCGAGAACCGGCACCACGCCGAGCGCCTCCACCCGGCGCGCCGTCTCGGCCATGGTGTCGGGGTTCGGCCCCATCAGCTGCATGCCCACCGGGGTTCCGAAGTCAGTCCGACCGAGATGCTTGCGCAGTACATGCTCCTGGACCGGTGCGCCTCGCGATACCACGACAAACTCGGTGAAGGCCCCGCCTAGGACATTCGGCCCGTGCAACTCGAGCATCACCTCACGAAACGCGGGGTCGGTCACTCCCTCCATCGGAGCAAGCATCCATGGCCCGGTAAACGGCAAGTCCCGCACGAGATCGTCTTACCCAACCGTGGAGTCAGCCGCCCGCAGGAGCGCTTGCCTCCCGCAAGCCGGAGAGCGATGAGTACACATGGAGTACACCAAGCTCGGACGCACCGGCCTCGACGTATCCCGCATCTGCCTCGGCTGCATGAGCTACGGCACGAGCGATTGGCGGGATTGGGTCCTCGACGAAGACGCCTCTCGCCCCTTCTTCAAACGCGCGGTCGAGGCCGGCATCAACTTCTTCGATACGGCCGACATGTACTCCCTGGGCCGGAGCGAGGAGGTCACCGGCAAGATGCTGCGCGAATTCGGACGTCGCGATGAGGTCGTCATCGCGACGAAGGTCTTCTTCCCCTTCCGCCAGGGGCCGAACCAGGGTGGTCTCTCGCGCAAGCACATCCAAGAGGCATGCGAGGCGAGCCTCAAACGTCTAGGCGTCGAGGCGATCGACCTCTACCAAATCCACCGGCTCGACAAGTTCACTCCGATCGACGAGATTCTCGCCGCGCTCGACTGGCTCGTGCAGCAGGGCAAGGTTCGCTACATCGGCTCGAGCTCGATGTGCGCCTGGGAGTTCCAAAAGTGCCTGGGGCTTTCCGAGCGAAACGGCTGGGCGCGCTTCGTCTCGATGCAGAACCACTACAACCTCGTATACCGCGAGGAAGAGCGCGAGATGATCCCGCAGTGCCAGGCCGAAGGCATCGGCGTGATCCCCTGGTCGCCGCTCGCTCGCGGGTTCTTGACCGGCAGCCGCAAGAAGCTCGACGACAAGGAGTCCACCACCCGCGCCGGCAGCGATGGACTCGCGAACTTCCTGTACGCACAGGAATCCGACTGGCACGTGGTGCAGTCCAACCTCGACGTTGCCAAGGCGCGCGACGTTCCTCCCGCACAGACAGCCCTCGCATGGCTTCTCTCTCGACCGGCGGTATCGGCACCGATCGTCGGGGCGACCAAGCTCTCGCATCTGGAAGACGCGATCGCAGCCGTCGGTCTCGAGCTCACCCAAGACGAGATCTCGAACCTCGAAGCTCCGTACATGCCGCACCCCGTTCTCGGGCACTGATCGGTCCATCCGAGAACACGATGCCGAGAGCGACTCCCTTCGCCCACCTCGTGGGCGGCATGGCTTCGTGGTTTCTCTTCTGGGGGACCAGCCAGGTCATGTTCCAATGGCTGGTCGTCGAGGGGTTGGCCTCCCCACCAACGCTGGTCGGAACCGCCCAGATGGCGCTGATGCTGCCATCGCTCTTCTTCCTCCTGGTCGGCGGGGCAACCGCGGATCGACTCGACCCGCGACGGGTATTGCTCGCCGTGCACGTCCTCACGTCCGCCGTGGCGTGGGGGCTGTGGTTTCTCGTCGTATCGGACGCCTTCTCGTACGAGTGGCTCATCACGTACGCACTCCTGGTCGGCACGCTACAAGCGTTCGGCATGCCCGCGCGCGATACCCAGCTCTCCGATGTCGTTCGCCCCGCGGCATTGAGTCGCGCTGTCGCTAGCATCACCATGGCGCAACACACCGCGCAGATGACCGGCGCGTTCGTCGCCGGCCTCGCGAGCATCGTGGGCGCAGGCTGGATCATCGCGTGGCAGGGAACCATCCTGCTCCTCGGAGTCGTGTTCGTGGCTCAGCTTCCCGGACGTCCCGCGAGACCAGAGGAGACTCGCAAGCCGATACGCGGACAAGAGTTACGAGCCGGGCTCATGGAAGTCCTGCATTCTCCGATCCTGCGGCCCGTCTTCCTTCTCTCCATCTCGACCGGGATCTTCTTCATTGGTCCGTTCCTCGTGATCCTGCCGCTGATCGTACGCGACGTGTACGACGGGGGCGCCGGAGAGATGGGCATCCTCTCTGGAATGTTTCCGCTCGGTGCGGTGATCGGCGGCGCGGTGCTCGTTTGGCGTGGCGGGATTCGAAGAAATGGTCGTGCGCTCACGATCGGTCTGCTACTCGGGGCCTCGTCGATCGCGTCGATCGGCCTCGACCTCCCGTTCGAGGGCACGGTGGCGAGCGTTCTCGTATGGGGCGTCTCGGGCGCGCTGTTCATCAACACGAGCCGCACGCTATTCCAGCAACACGCGTCCGAGGAGAATCGAGGCCGCGTGCTGTCGGTCTACACGCTCGGTCTGATGGGCTCGAGTCCGTTCGGGAGCTTTCTCTCCGGCGCACTGGCCGAGCCACTGGGCCTGCATGAAACGCTCGTCTTCTCCTCGATCGCCGCCAGCTTCTTCATCCTGGTCATCGCGATGACGACCCGCCTTTGGTCGCTCCGATAGCCAACCCTCAGAGAGACAACCAAAGCCGCAGCAAATGGCGGCGCGCGTCCCGGGTGTCCTCGTATCCAGTGCGAGAATGAATCACGGTGTGGTTCGAGACGAGCTGCACGTCACCAGGCTCGAGATCCATGTCGAGGCGAACATCTTCGGAGACCGCAATCTCGTCGTAGAGATTCAGCAGCTCGAGATCGGCCCCTTCCAAACGCGGAGCATCCACGTGTCGCGGCGCAGAGCGGAAGTAGTCGCTGTGATAGAAGGTTCGCAGTTGGCCACCACCGAAGCAGCATGGGGGAATCGGCAGCCACCCCTGCATCCCGTCGCGTTCTTCGTTCCGAATGTCGAGCGCGAACGGTTCGAACAGCCGCGCCGCCAGGTCTGGACGACGCCGGAGGACTTCATTGAACACTGTGACTGAGCTCGCGATCCGCGAGTACCCACCCGCCTGCGCCTTCTCGAGACACAGAAGACCAACGACGTCGGCCGCGTCACAGTGGTACGCGATGTCGGACGAAGTCCGGTAGAGACGCACCAGCGGATTCGCCGCATCCTCCCCCGTGTCGACCACGTGGCCGAGCAGATCACCGTCGGGGTTCTGCGCCCCCGGCTGGCCGAGGTGCAGTCCAAGGGCCCAGAAAAAGGTCGAGGCATCCTCCTCTCCCCACCGCTCGACGGGCACCCCCGACAGCAGCAGGAAGCCTCGCCCGGTCCGAAGCTCCTCGCGCCAGGCCACAATGTCCCTCGCGAGTGACGGTAGCGGGAAGTCCTCCGGTCTCAGCTCTCCGGCTGGTCGCCCTGAAGACCGGGCGGCGGCAAGCGCCGCGTCCAGTTCTGAAAGGTGGGCTGGCGAGAGTCGAAAGCGCCATGCGGCATCGTCCACCAGATCGGCTCCACGCCACGCCGCCGCGACATCCAGCGGCCGGGTGAGCCGCCTCTCGTCGGGGCGATCGAAATAGTGAACCGCCTGCTCCGCGTACGACCGAAAGGATGCGTCCACACGACGACACTACCGCATCGAGACCGGAAGTCCCTAGCGCACTGCACTCGAGCACCACGCGGATGCGATCGGAGATGCCGGGGCCGGACACATGCGGCGTTTCATGCGGGTCTGGGGCCATTTGCGTCATGAACCAGATCCTGGGGACGACTACATGAAACCTACCGCGGCAGGCAGGAAAGCGTTCCGAGAAATGTGCAACCCCCACATCGAAATGGTGCGAGCCGCCTCAACCTCCGCGCTTTAAGGGCCGATTTTCGTATCGGATGGGCCAGAGTCCCGTCCGAGGTCTTCCATGTCCAGTCTCTCCATCATCGCACCGCCGGTTACGCCAGCGCCGCCGGCCGCGCCCGGAAAGCTCGTCGACACACCATCGGCCTCGCGGCCGGCCGACGTGCCACGGACGAGCGTCATCGTCCAGCTCTCCGAGCAGGTGCGCCAGCTCACGGACACGGAGAAAAGGGACACGGACGAGCGCAAGGAGCGGCTCGCCGGAGAGGATCTAAGCGACGAACAGAAGCGTGCCGTCGAGGAATTGAAGAGAACCGACCGCGAAGTGCGCAGCCACGAAGCTGCGCACAAAGCTGCGGCCGGCGCGTACGCGCGCGGCGCGGCCCAGTTCGAAACCGTAGTTGGTCCCGACGGGCGACGATACGCCGTCGGCGGTGAGGTCGCGATCGACGCCTCCGCCATCTCTGGCAACCCCGGGGCTACCGCCCAGAAGATGCGGCAGGTTGCACGAGCCGCACTCGCTCCCGCCGACCCCTCGGCACAAGACCACGCGGTTGCCGCGCAGGCGCGCGAAGCCGCGGCCGAAGCGCGCCGCGAGATCATCGCCGAGCGGTCGGATCGCCAGAAGGCCGAGAACGAAGAAGCGACCGAATCAAACGCAACAAGCCGCTCCGACACCCCGGCCGATGCCGGAGAGACCGCCGAGACGAGCCGAAGCCATCCTACCCGCGAATCCGATACACACCTGGCGGTCGAAGCGCCCACACCTCTCGTCGCCGAAACGGCGGCCGCGACCGAAGCCGGACCGCACGGCCACGGCCCACAGGACGCCTGTCCGCTCTGCCTGGCCCAAGGTGCACCGCTGCCCCGGGTGCACGGTGGCCTCGACCTCTCCGCCTGATCTCGACCGAGACCGCCGACCGTCAATTCTTGATGGTCATGCCCCCATCTACCGGAAGGGTCACGCCGTTGATGTAGGAGGAAGCCGGGAGGGAAAGGCTGAGAGTCGCGTGCGCTACCTCTTCGGGATCCCCATAGCGCGCGAGCGGCACGCGCCTCCGGGCGAACTTCTCCTTCGCATCGTCGGGGATACCCGCGGTCATCCCGGTCCGAATCGGTCCGGGGCAGATGCAGTTTGCCGTGATCCCGGTCTTGCCAAGCTCGACCGCGAGTGAGCGCGTGAGTCCGACGACGCCGTGCTTCGCAGCCGTGTAGGGTCCCGTGTACAGCTGCGCACCAAGCCCTTCGCTGGACGCGATGTTGATGATGCGCCCTTCGCCGCTGCGCTGCAGCATGGGGAGGCACGCACGCACGAGACGCACCTGCGCGGTCAGCATCACCGACAGCGCCCGATCCCACGTAGCCTCGTAGTCTTCCGCATCGACGGTCGTGCCGACAGCGATTCCTGCGTTGTTCACAAGCACGTCGATCCCGCCGAGATCCCGATCGATCTCGGCAACGACCGAACGGATCTGCTCGCCGTCGCCGACGTCGAGGGCCCAGCCACGAGCCACTCCGCCGGCCTGGGTGATCTCCTCGACCACCGCGGCCACGCCGTCGGCGTTCAAGTCGGTCACGGCGACCTTGGCTCCTTCATCTCCGAAGAGGTGTGCCGTCGCGCGTCCCATCCCACTCGCCGCGCCGGTCACGAGAGCGACCTTTCCCGTGACGGACCGACTGCGCTTGCTGAGTCGTGGCATGGCGACAGTCGTAGCCTGCTGGAGCACTCCGAAGCTACTGCGTGGAACCGATCCCCACAACTTCGTTGATCCGGACCGACGCCTCGGATAGACCGGCGACATCGGCGAGATGGACGATACGCGGCTGCGGCTCCTGTACGATTTGAGTTGCGCCTTCGCGGAGCACACCGAACTGCACGCGCTCGTGCCCTCGGTGATCGAGCGAGCCCGTGATCTCTTCAAAGCGGACGGTGCCTCGATCCTCCTGCTCGATCCCGAGCAAAACGAGCTCTACTTCCCGTACGTCGCCGAGGAAGACGCGGAAGCCGCCGCAAGTCTGCTGCGGCTCCGGTTGGCCGCCGATCAGGGAATCGCCGGATACGTCCTCAAGAGCGGGTCTCCGACGCGCAGCGACTCGGTCCGCGACGACCCCCGATTCTTCCATGGAGCCGACGAAGCGACGCAGACGCAGACCGGGCCCCTCCTCGCCGCGCCACTCGTCTGTCGGAGCGCCACCATTGGCGTGATCGAGGTCATTCGCCGCGTCGACGCCGAAACGTTCGACGATCGAGATCTCGAGTTCCTGGCCACACTCGCCTCGAGCGTCGCGGTCGCCATCGACAACGCGCGGCTCTACGGACAGACGAAGGAATCGAAGGAACGGCTCGAAACCACGGTCGACGCCCTCACGCGAGACCTCGCACGCCGAGATCGGGAACACGCGATCATTGGTGGGAGTGAGGCTACGGCGGAGCTTCTTCAGCTCATCGACACGGCCGCTTCACACCCGATCACAGTGCTGATCTACGGAGAGACGGGTACCGGCAAGGAGCTCGTCGCCCGCCGGGTCCACTACACGAGCACTCGGCACGACGGCCCCTTCATCCCCGTAAACTGCGCAGCTCTTCCGCAGACGCTCCTCGAGAGCGAGCTCTTCGGCCATCGCAAGGGTTCGTTCACCGACGCCATCGACGACCGCACTGGATTGTTCGAGGCCGCATCGGGCGGCACCATCTTCCTCGACGAGATCGGCGAATGCCCTCCGGTGATGCAGGCCAAGCTATTGCGCGTTCTGCAGGAAGGCGAGATCGTCCCGGTCGGCGACACGCGCGCTCGTAAGGTCGACGTGCGCGTCATCTCGGCCACGAACCGCGACCTCGCCGTAGAGGTCTCCGACGGAGCCTTCCGCGAGGATCTTTTCTATCGCCTCTCGGCATTCCCGATCGAACTAAAGCCGCTCCGCGAGAGGGAAGACGACATTCCACTTCTCGTCGAAGCATTCGTCGAACACGCCAACGCGAAGCACGAGCGCTCGGTGAAGGGACTCGATGACGGCGTCATCGAGATCCTGATGGGGTCACACTGGCCGGGCAACGTGCGCCAGCTGCAGAACGAGATCGAACGCGCCGTGGTGCTCGCACCACAGGGCGGTTCGGTGGGGGCCTCGCACCTCTCACCGGACCTCATCGCGGAGATCGCGCACATGCCGGTCTCCGGCTTGGCGTCGGATGCCCCACCCGAGTCCGAGAGCGGCGATACACCCGCGACTCTACCGCTTCGCGAGGCCCGCGCTCGTTTCGAAGCCTCCTATATCCGCCGCGTCCTCATCTCGAACGGCGGAAATGTCTCGGCCACTGCTCGAGCTCTCGGCATGTCGCGGTTCATGGTCCAGAAGAAGCTGAAGGAGTATGGCATCAAGTAGCCGCTCGCTCCGCGTCCAACGCAAGCGAGTACACCTCCTTCAACTCGCGGCACCCGCGGATCTGCACGGCACCGCGCGACTCGAAGTCCTGTGCGGCTTCGCCCGCACGCGCAAACGTAATGGCGTCCACGACGATCGAAGCTTCGAGATCCCGGGTGAGCCCTTGGAAACGTGCCGCCAGGTTCGTCGTGTTTCCGATAGCGGACCAGATGAGACGATCGACCGCGCGGATATTCCCCACGAAGGCCGGCCCAGTGGAGATCCCAACACCCGCCGAGAGAGTCGCGCCGTCGGCAAGGCGGAGCGCGGCAACGCCCCGCACGATCTCACGGGCCGACGCGACCGACGCATGCTCCTTATCGGCCAGCTGCTCCGGAGCACCGAAGACGGTCATCATGCCGTCTCCGTTGAACTCGACCACCGTGCCGCCGTACCCGCGCGCGATGCGCGAAACCATCTCCGTGTACTCGTTGATCGTCGAGAAAATCGTCTCTGGCAGGCGCTTCTCCGAGAGAGTGGTGTATCCGCGAATGTCGACGAAGAGCACCGTGACCTCCGCCTCCTTCGGCTCGAGATCGATCCCTCGCTCGATGCCTTCGGCGACCGCACCGGGAACGTAGCGTCGCAGCGCATCTTGCATCTCCCGCGCCTCGTCGTACCGCGCCGTCTCGTCGAAGTGCTGGAACGCCGCACCGAGCTTGTCGGCGATGGCGGCGAGCAATGCCACGTCGGCCGAGGTGTACACATCGCCCGAACGCTTCTCTCCGAGACACTGGAACGCCGCCAGGTCGTCCCCGTGACGGATCGGCAGAACGACCGTCGCCGCCATGGCATCGAGCGCGGCCCGATCGAGGTCGTCGAGAAACGTGTCGCGGAGTTGGCCGGCGACCCGCGTCAGCACGAGCGGCTCCTGTCGCGACTTCATCGCTGCGACGATGGACCCCGACGACCGAAAGGCCGCGGGCAACGCCGGCCCTTTCTCGAAGACGGTCGTATAGGCCGGGCCCGACTCCGCGTAGATCACGCACGATTCGGGGTGGAGCAGGTCCCACAGTCGCTCCCCGGCCAGGGTGTAGAGCTCGCGCGGCCCAGTGCATTCTGAAAGGTCGTGGAGAAGCCCCTGGATCTCGCGCTCGAGCGCGTGGCGCTCTTCGAAGAAGACTCTCTCCACCCACGACCGAACACCGCCCTGCGCAGGCACGAGGCAGATCGCGATCGCAATCGACGTGAGGAGCTGCGCGGTCGGGCTATCTCCGAGGCCCCCTCCGAGAAGCGGGAGGACCCGCGGCACGACCAGCACCACCGCCAAGACGAGCAGCACGGACAGAATCGTGAAGGCCGCCGTCTCGCTGATGAGTCGATCGATGTCGAACAAATGGGCGGAGACTAGAGCGACGAACACGCAGAGCGGGATCGCGAGCGTCGCGATCATGCTCGCCTCGTAGAGCCACCAGAGCCCCGGGTCGATTCCGGCCGCGGCCGCACTCGCCAGCACGGGCACCGTTCCGAGGTAAAGACCCAAGAGGACCCACTTCACCTGGCGCCGACCGAACTTGTCGGCCCGTACGTAAGTACGTCCCAGGACGATCAAGGCGCTGGTAATGAACGCGACGTTGACGGCGAGCGTGCCACGCATTCCCGCCTCGGGCGAGAACGGAATCCCGAGGATCCAGCTCATCGAGGTGACCCCGAGCGCGGAGAAGACCCAGGGAAGAGCCGCACCGAACGGGCCCGGACGCTCGGGCGCCTCGGTGACCCTCTGGAACAGTCGCAAGATGAGCGGGAACATCACGAAGGTCGTCAAGATGAACACCGCCACCCAGAGTCCGGTCTGCACGACCGAGCCTCCCGGGAAGAACAGCCAGTGCATGCTGTAGGCAGAGTTCGCGTAGAACGTCGCGCGCGCCCCTTCGGAGGTGGGTCGCCGCAAGAGGACCAGGACTCCAATCACCATGAGTCCAACCGAGAGCGGCAGCATCCTCCACGGGTATGCCGCGGGTGCCAGCGGAATCGACGTCGACCATTCGCGACCGTCTCTCTCGACCACCGCCGCAACCGCACCTCCCTGCGAGACCGCATAGGCCTCCACCAAGAACCGAACGGCGCCCGCACCACGCAGGTCGACGCCGCCAACCTGCACTACCCGATCGCCGACCGCGATGACGGCCGAGGGTGGCTCGCTCTCCGGCCAGAAGGCCGTCACGACTGGCGCCGAGTCGGTCCCGGTCGTTGCCGTGATCACGGACAACCACCCGAGCTCTCCCCGAAGCACGAGACCCAGGTGAAAGACCAGGCAGGCCGACCAGAGCGGCAACACGACCACGAGGACGGCCAAATCGAGTGGACGAAGCCTTCTCACCCTTCGCCGGGTCTAGCCCAGACGCGGGCTCGACCAAAGCACTCAGGTGTTTCCAAAGACCGCCGGGAGCCTTACTAAGGAAGCCGATGAGTCCTCTCCCACCACCCGCAGAGACGGCGCCGCGCCGACCGACACCGAGCCGTCTCGCCCGTCAGTTCCTGTCTGCCGTCCAGAACGGCCTCGAGATCGCTCGCTTCGGCGGCCTCGGAGAGAAGCAGGCCTCACCCTACGAGGTCGTCACCGAAGGCCCCGTTCACCGTCTCCGCCGCTACTTTCCGGACGACGGGGCGGAGGGCGGTCCCCCGGTCCTGCTGGTTCCTCCGCTCATGATGACCGCTGAGGTTTGGGACGTTGCGCCGGAGTACAGCGCCGTCCTCGCCCTCCACGGGAGCGACGCCGACCCCTGGGTCGTCGACTTCGGCTCCCCCGAGAAGGAAAAGGGCGGGCTCGAGCGCACGCTCAGCGACCACGTGATCGCCGTGTGCAACGCGGTCGAAGACGTCCGCACGGCGACCGGTCGGGACGTGCACCTGTCCGGCTACTCGCAGGGCGGGATGTTCGCCTACCAAGCCGCCGCGTACCTGCGGTCGGAAGGCCTCGCTTCGCTGATCACGTTCGGAAGCCCCGTGGATCTGCACCGGGCTCTGTTGGACATGGTTCCGACGGAGTTCGTCCTCGACGTCGTCGAGCGTCTCGGTCGTATCGATTCGTCCCTGCTACCGTCGGGCATTCCCCGCTGGGCGACTCGCCTCGGCTTCCAGCTGATGGATCCGATCAAGACCGTGCAGCAGCGGATCGAATTCGCCAAGCGCCTGTACGACCGAGAGGCGTTGCTCGAACGCGAAGGCATGCGGCGCTTCATGGACAACGAAGCCTGGACCGCGTTCCCCGGCCCGGCGCTGCGCGACGCGATGCGCCAGCTCGTCGCACACAACCGATTGATGCGAGGTGGTGTCGTCGTCGGCGACCGCACCGTCACGCTTGCGGACATCACCTGCCCGATCCTCGCCTTCACGGGAGAAACCGACGCGATCGCGCCGGCACC
The DNA here is from genome assembly GCA_029262355.1 of Deltaproteobacteria bacterium. GTDB lineage: Bacteria > Desulfobacterota > Binatia > UBA12015 > UBA12015 > VGTG01. The sequence continues at coordinate 12,149 of JAJCZO010000038.1, read as the reverse complement.
CACGGTACGCGCGATCCACTCGGCCGCGCCGCGCGCCGAGTCCTATGAGGTCCGGCTCAACGTCGGGCACTTCGGCCTCGTCGCCGGCAGTCGCGCCCTCGAAGACACGTGGCCCACCGTCGCCCAGTGGATTCGATGGCGGGAGGGCGAGGGGCCGCGCCCTCCCGCCGCACGCGCGCTTTCGTCCAGTCTGATCGACGACGCGCCTCAGCACGGCATGGTCGACGATCTGGTTGGTGGAGCCGAGACCGCCTGGAACATCGGCAAAGATCTCTTCGGCAGTGCAGCCAACCTGGTCGGCGGCCGAATGGGAACGCTCGGCCGAATGCTCGACGCCGTGGGTCCTCAGCTGCCACGGCTGTCGCGCCTCGCGTCGATTCGGAGCGATACCCCGATCAGCCCGGGCCAGGCCGTCCAGGAGAAAGCCGACGAATCCGGCGACGACACGTTTTTCCTGTTCGACGGACGTGCCTACAACTATCGCGAGGCCAACGTTCGAATCGACAACATCGTTCTGGGCCTCCTTTCATGCGGCATCCGGCACGGCGACCACGTCGGGCTGCTGATGGACACCCGGCCGAGCGCCGTCGCCTCGGCAGTAGCGCTCTCACGCCTCGGCGCAGTGGTCGTCCTACTGCGCCCCGACGTGCCACTGAAGAAACAGCTCGATCTGACGCCCATCGACCACCTTCTCACCGATCCTGAGCTCGGCCAGAAAGCCCACAAAGCATCCGGTCGCGACGTTCTGGTCCTCGGCGGCGGCGGCGACCCCCGCTCTCTTGCCGACGGCCTCATCGACATGGAGGCCATCGACCCGTCCGAGGTGACACCGCCCGATTGGTACCGCGCGAATCCTGGCCGTGCCGGCGAGCTCGCGATGGTGTTCATCACTGGCGACGGCGATCGCCTCGGGATCAGCCGCGTGACGAACCGCCGTTGGGCAACGTCGGCATACGGCACGGCATCGGCGACCGCGCTCACCTCGCGCGACACCGTCTACTGCGTCTCTCCAACCCACCATGCGACCGGCATGCTGGTGTGCGTGGGCGGCGCGCTCGTCAGCGGTGCACGACTCGCGATGGGGCGAGGGTTCGACCTCGAGACGTTCTGGGGCGACGTGCGACGCTACGGCGTGAACGTCGTCTTCTACAGCGGCACCCTTTGTCGCGCGCTCGTGAACGCACCGCGCAACCCGGCCGAGCGCGACCACCCGATACGCTTGTTCGCCGGCAGCGGAATGCCTCAGGGCCTCTGGCACCGGCTGGTCGAGCGATTCCGACCCGCACCCGCAATCGAGTTCTTCGCTTCGACGGAAGGCAATGCGGTGCTGGTCAACCTGACCGGAGAAAAGGTCGGCTCGGTCGGCCGGCCGCTCCCCGGCGGCGCGGAGTTGGCGATCGCCGCGTGGGATCTCGATCGCGGCGGGCTGGTCGAGCGCGGCGACGGATTCGCCGAGCACTGCAAGCGCGGCGCGGTCGGGCTTCTTCTCGCGCGCGTAGCTCCCGAACGTGGCGAGGTCGAGGGACGGCCTCTGCGCGGAGTGTTCGAACCCGGCGATGCGTGGCTCGACACGGGCGACCTCGTCCGCAGGGATCCGGATGGCGACTACTGGCTGGTGGACCACGTCTCCGACGTCATCCGGGGCAAAGGAGGCGCCATCGCAACCATCCCCATCGAAGATCTGATCGCAACCGAGATCGAGTTCGTAGACCTGTGCGCGGTCTACGGCGTGACGCTCCCGGGCGACGAGGACGAAAGCGTCGTCGCCGCGATCACCCTGCGGCCCGGACACAAGTTCGATCCCACAACCCTGCGTACGACCGTCGATGCGCTCCTGCCCAAAGAACAACGCCCGGTTCTCGTGCGGATCCTCGACGACCTCCCGACCACCTCGGGCCATCGGGTACGAAAGCGCCCCCTGCGCGACGAAGGTTGGAAGAAAGGCTCGGGCAAGCGCTACCGGCTGGACCCGATCAAGCCAACCTACGCCCGGACCAAGAAGGGCGAGCGACTCTGAGGCAGATCAGACCGCGATCTCGATGCCGTCACCCGACGTATCGTCGTACCGCTGGTGCAGAAACGGCAGAAGCCAATCGCCGGGCACGCTTCGCAGAACCCTCCCGTTGCTCTCCGACGTCCCCTCCTCGAACTCCACCCGCACGAGTCGCTTGATCGGCACGTCGGCGACCGGGTCCATCGGCGAGTCGCCCAGGATCAGCTCGGCTCCGTCGACCTCGTGCACGGCGGAGTGCTTGTGGCGCCACTCGAGGCGGACCAGAAGTGGATCAGCGTCGAACGCCTTCGACTGTTCACACGAGGGCATCGCCTTGAAGCAGTAGGCGTGCTGGGTGAACTCTCGAGGGCCCAGATCCCTCCCAACCGTTCCTTTGACCGAGAGATAGGTCATCCCCATGCGCGAAACGCTCGACGAGAGCGCGTCTCCGTCGCGCTGGAAGTCGATCTCGGCAATCTTCTTGGGCTCGCCGAACGTCTCTCGACCGGGAACGACGGCCTGCTCCGTCGTCATGGGCATCGTGACGAGGTAGACCCCCTCCTTGCCTTCATACGTCGCCGCGACTCCGAAGATGGCCGATCCGATCTCGAAGGTGAACTCGGGCGAAATGTGCATCGCCACGTGCGAGAAGGTCACGTTGATCTCTGGCCGGGCGAGTTCGAGCGGCTGGGGGAGCAGCGCCTTCGCAATCGATTCGTGCGTTTCGTACACACAGCGGATCGATCTCACCGTGCTGTCGAGAAACTCCGGGTTCTCTTCTTGCCCCTTCTTCACCTGGGCGGGGGTCTTCACGTAGCGCAGCTTGGCCATGCAGGTCTCCTGATCTTTCGTGGGTGGTGTTCGTTCAAGAGGCAGCGACTTCGTGGAAATCACCAACCTTCGGACCGATGCGAGCGACCAAGGGGGCCAGACGTTCGGCATCGAAGCCGTGGAACCGCACCGCGTTCCCTCCGAGGATCGCGGAGATGTCGGCCTCCGGCAGGCCACGCAACGAGTCGCATCGGTGGCTCTCGGTAAATGGCCACGTCCCCTCGGGATGCGGATAGTCACTCCCCCACATCATGTTGCCCACGCCGATCTCTTTGCGCATCTTCGCTTCCCGCGCAGAGAGGCACGACGCGCCGAGGCCTACATTTCGGGCGAAGTACTCGCTCGGCTTCATCTTGAGATGGCTGTGGTAGTCGCCGAGCTTCGCCGACTGGTGGGTGTCGGTGTAGCGATGATCCATGAGCTCGAGGTACTCCGGCACCCACACGACCGTACCCTCGGTGACCGAGACCTTGATCTTCGGAAAGCGCTCAAAGACGCCCCCCCACATCAAGAACGTGAGGGGGCGCACGGCGAACCAGCACACCTCCGACACGTAGATGCCCATGGCACCCGGATGGCTCGCGGTGTCGGGATTGCCCATGTCACCGAAGTAATCATTCATCGGCGCCGGGCCCGAGTGGAAATGGACGACGACGTCGTTGCTCTGGCAGGCCGCCCAGAGCTTGTCGTACTTCCGGTGATGGTAGGGCGCATGCTTGCCCCACTGGCACGGCAGCAACGCCCCCGAGAGACCGTTCTTGGAAGCCCACTCCACCTCGCGAACGGCCTCGTCGACGTCCCATAGAGCCGGCACCAGAGCCACGCCCCTATGGCGCTCCGGCGCCTGCGACACGAGTTCCGCGAGCCAGCGATTGTGCGAACGGGCTCCCGCCCACTGCAACTCCGGCACGATGCCGCCCTCGGTCGGCAGCGACAGGCCCGCCCCGAACGGCGGCATATTCATCTCGGTGATGCCATCGGGAAAAATGACCTCACCCGCGACGCCGTCCCCGTCGAGCACCTTGATCCGCTCGTCGTGGTCCCACGCGCCCGAGAGCGCGCTCTCACGACCCTCGCGCCAGTGGTCGTTGATTTCCGCCACGAGGAACTGCTCGGATATCCGTCGCGTCTGTTCGAGCTGAATCGGCAGCGCGATGTCGAACGTCTCGCGGTATTGCGGATCGAGATAGTCGCGATACTTCTCTGGCGGCAGGCCCGCGTGACAGTCCGACGAGATGACGAGATAGCGATCCATCAATCTTCTCCTACGGCGCGGAGCGGGGCAGGGTCCGAGTAGAACTGCTTCACCCACCGTCGATACTCGGCGAGGTACTTGTCGCCCTTGCACAAGACCGGCTTCGCACGGTGGACCTTGTTGGCCCAGATCTTCTGATCCTGCTCCACGCCTTCGATCAGTCGATGCAGGAAATCGTCGCCGGCGTAGTCGATCATGTTGTTGCTCGCGTTGAGTACCCAACGCGAGATCGTTCGGTTGGGCACGAGGTCGATGGGCGTCGTCGAGGAATAGAGCAGCATCCCCGCTTCGGGGATTCCTTCGAGGCGAACCGCGCTCATGCCGATGCCCCACGAGTCGCGCACCAGCGACGTCTCGAACGAACCGACGGGTGTCTCCATCGTCTGGTGATTCGTCATCCTGTAGTGGCGCCCATCCGCGCCGTACTCGATCTCACCAGGGAACTCCTGGCCAACCATCCGGTGCACGAACTGGAAGTGCACGGGATCGTTGTTGTTCTCGTGCATGTCCTGGACGTGAGTGTCGACGAACAACTCGAAGTTGATCGGCTCCGACCACTGCGAACTGCCGAACTCAGGGAGCTGCGGGAAGTCCCACAAGGGAGGTTTCTTCTCGGCGTGGTACCAGACGAAGATCATCTCGTTCTTCTCTTGGGTGTGCCACGTACCGACCTTGGCGGCCTTTGGAATCGTGTCGCAGTAGGGGATCTTCACGCACGAACCGCTCTCCCCATCGTACTGCCAACCGTGGAACGGACACCGTACGTTCTCACCGACCACGCGACCTCCGTGGCCGATGTGCGCGCCGAGATGCGGGCAGAACGCGTCGAGGACGCGCGCCTCGCCGGAGCGCGTGCGGAAGAGCACCATGTCCTCGCCGAAGTAGTGGATCGGTTCGACCTGGCCCCGGATCAGATCCTTACTGAAGGCGACCGCATACCAGCCATTCGGCACCGGCAGTTGCACGTGATGGGCTTCGCGAAAAGCCATGAATCAGTCCTCCTCGCTCCCCGGGGAGATCGTATCCCCGAGGAGCTGCGCCATCGCCCGAGCTTGCTCGCGCACCGGGTAGTCGTCGAGATTCGTCCAATTGAACATGAGAGCGTAGAACGCCCCGAGAATGAGCTCGCTGAGCGTCTCGGGGCTGTGTTTCGTCGTAACCTCGCCCGCGGCGACTCCGTCGAGGACGATGGAACCCATCGCGTCGCGGAGCTGCCGGGCCCGCTTGTCCTTCTCCCCCGCGCTGCTGGCCGCGTGGATGATCTCCGTGAGCACCTCCCGGTGCTTGGGCCCGACGTCTGTGGCCGCGACGCCAATCATGTCGAAGAAGTGAATCAGCCTCTCGCGCGTCGACTTCGTCTCCGCTCGAAGCGCTTCGATGTCGACCAGAAATCCTTCGATCGCCTGGTGGGCCAACTCCCGGATCAGGTGCTGCTTGGTCGGGAAGTAGTTGAAGAAGGTCTTCGTGGCGACGTCCGCCCGCTCACAGATCTCTGCCACCGTCGTGGCCTGATAGCCCTGCTCTTCAAACAGCTCTGCCGCGGCGTCGACCATCCGGCCCCGGACCTCGAGCTTGCGCCGCTCGCGGCGGGTCACCGGCTCTTGGTGAGCTAGAACTGCGACTCTCGCCTCGGTCACGCAGGCAGTCTGTAATAACTTACACTCGAATGCAAGTTTACTTCTCAGTATATTTCTCCGGAGAAACACCCAGTTCGGCGTCGAACACTTGCTAAGCTGATTAGATCATCATATTTGAGCCAATCATCATATCAACAGCTAGCCCGAACGGAGAGAGAGGCCCGCGATGAAATACGGCATCTGCATGTTCCCCACCGACTACGCCATGACACCGGCGGAGCTCGGCCCCGCCATCGAGGAGCGCGGCTTCGAATCGCTGTGGGTAGCGGAGCACACGCACATCCCGTGCTCTCGCGAATCACCCTGGCCCGGCGGCCCCGAGCTGCCCAAGATGTACTACGACTGCTTCGCGCCGCTGCTCACGTTGGCGGCGGCCGGGGCGACGACCAAGACGCTGAAGCTCGGCACCGGCATTCAGCTCGTCGCCCAGCACGACCCGATCATGCTCGCCAAGGAGATCGCGACGCTCGATCAGATGACCGGCGGCCGCTTTCTGTTCGGCGTCGGCGGGGGCTGGAACGTCGAGGAACTCGCCAACCACTACGACTTCCCCTTCAAGCGCCGCTGGAAGGTCATGCGCGAGCGCATCGAGGCCATGAAGGCGATCTGGGCCCAGGACAAGGCCGCCTACCACGGGGAGTTCGTGAACTTCGACGAGATCTTCTCGTGGCCGAAGCCGGTCCAGAAGCCGCACCCGCCCATCCACGTGGGCGGCGCCGCGCCCTGGGCCATAAAGCGCGCCCTTCGGTACGGCGACGGGTGGATCCCGCTGGCCGGCCGCGGAGAGAGTGATCCGATCTCCGACGCCAAGCTCTTCCGCACGATGGCGAAGGAGGCGGGCCGAGACCCGGACTCGATGGAGCTATCGCTCTATGTCGCGCCGATGGAAGCCGAAAAGCTCACCGAGCTGCGCGATGCCGGCTATACGCGCGTCCTCTTCGTCGCCCTTCCACTCGCAGGCGACGACTTCACGAAGATGATCGACACGTATGCGGAGGCGGCGCAGAAGGTCAGCTGACCCGCTCCACCGGTCGGGGCCAGCCGAGCACTCGTACTTCGGGGCTCCCGGCATCTGCCAGGGAGCCCCGTCGTCGCTACGGCAAGAATAGATCGAGGTCGAAGTCCTCGACCGTCCAGTAGTCGGCCGCCGCTCCGGAATCGAGCGGCATCATCGTCAGAACGTCGTTGTGCGTCATGCCGGCCCACTGCTTCAGGATCGAGCCATACACGTCGCGAAAGTCCGTTGAACGAAATGGATCGGCCGCGACCTGCGTATACGGCGTGTTCCCGTCGCCGTTCAATGCCACCGCGTTGATGTTGGGGTGATTGCCGAAGATTCCGCCCTTCACCTCACCGCCGATCAGAAGCATCGGGCCCTGCGACCCGTGGTCGGTACCCGTGTTGTTCTGCTGGATTCGGCGACTGAACTCACTCCAGACGAGGACCGCAACGTCGTCGACCACACCCATGTCCTCGAGGTCCTCGTAGAACACCTTCAGAGAGTCGCCCAACTCGGAGTGCAAAGTGCCGTGGCGACCTTGCGGGTCTTCCCCTCCCTGCCCCGAGTGCGTGTCGTAGCCGCCGGTGCGACATTGAAAATACCGCGCGGCCACGTCCGGCACGGACTCCTCGACGCCGTAGATCATCTTGGCAACCTCGCGGAGATCTCTCGCGAGGCCAGTATCCAGAGCGCTGTACTGCGCGTCCCAGGCAGGCCGCGCGCCCTGGTAGAGATCGTGCAGCTGCGGATACGCCTCACTCGAGATCAGCGTCGACGCCCCACTATTGCCGATATAATCGAACTGGGCCTGGCCCGTGCCGCTCGCCTCCGCGTGGATGGCGTCGAACGCAGCGCGCTTCGCCGCGACATCGCCACCATCGTAATAGTCATACGGAAATCCGAAGTACTCGAGGCGATTGATCGCCAGCACGCTTGTCGCATTCGTCCCGAAGTCCGCCGGCAAGCGATAGTCCACGGCGACCGCAGGAACATCGAGCGGACCGTAGCAGCCTGCGAGGTGACGACCGACCCAGCCCCCTGGAAGCGGCGCGCCCTGCCTGTTCGCACTCTGCCAGATCGCGCGGGACGTATCGTGCGAGAGGTCATAGTCGGGATAGCCGCACCCCTGAATGAACGCGACGGCACTCTTCTGGGTGTGGAGGTCGTGAAGACCCTGTAGCGAGGGGTGCAAACCCAGGTTCGCCCCCGAGATCGGGTCGACCCCGATCGAAAGAAGGTTCCCCGAAGGCAGATTGCAGCCGCCACCGCCGGTGTCGCGATGAGCATCGTACGCCTGGCGAAGTGTGGCCCCGCCATCGTCGATCGGGGTGATGGTATTGACGCCGTCGTTTCCGCCGTCGAGGAAAATCACGACGAGGTAGCGATTGCCAATGGCGTTCGCGAGAGAGCGCCGCACCAATGCGTGGTTGAAGAGAGTTGGGCCGAGCAGTGCACCGGCCGTCGCACCTTGAAGGAACTTCCTACGTGAAACCGTCATCAACTCATTCCCCCTAGTGCAGCTGAAACGCCGGCGACTGCATGATCAGCGCATACAAGCCGTGCAGCTTCGTGTTCAGGACGTCGTCGTCGCCCAGGTCGAGGGTTGGATTCGCGCCGTTGTCGGTCAGGTAAGCGATGTAGATCTGCCGCTCGGCTGCCGTCACCTGGTCGGGGATCCCGAGTGAATCGCCGACCGCATCGACGATCTGGCCCGGATCGGTGAGTTCCAAGTCGATGAGCTTGTCCGGCCGGAAGCGACCGCTGCCCCGCGCCGCGACGATGTCCCGAGCGAAGCGATACCGCGCGAGCAACGTCGAACTGCTGATCCAATCGGTGTCCCAGTTCCACCCAAATACGCTCGGCGGCTCCAAGAGGACCTGCCCCATCTGGGTCAAATGGCCAAAAGCGCCGTCATAGCTTCCGCCGAGAACGCGCTTGTCTCTCGTTCTCAGCTTCATACCGGTGAGGCGAAGCGTCGAGATGAAGTAGTCGACTGGCCACTTCACCGCCTTCTTCGTAGCCACACCGTACGGCGCCACACCCGAAGTCTCGAAGAAGACGTCGTGCACGAAGATCGTGCGGTAGAGCGCGGCCAGATCCCAGGTCGTCGCGAAACCCGAGTCGGCGATGATCTGATCGATGATGGCGATCTCGGCGGGGCCCGGATTGGCGTAGTCGTCGTGGCAGAAGAAGCGCAACAGTCGCCGGGTGATGCGGCGGGCAATGGTGTTGTCTCCGTCGGTGTCGGTGTGATCAAAGAGGATGTCGGTGACCGTGTCTATCTCCGGCTCGCCTTCTCCGCCTACCGCAAAGTCACGCCCGGCCGGCCCGAAACCGCCATGCGTTTGGAAGAGAACCTTCGGCCCACGAGAAGGAAAGTCGATCGCGAAATCGTGCTGGTCAGTATCGAAGTACGCCGTGCCCTTCGGGTACTCGTAATCCCACCCGGTGAACGCACGCGCCACCTGGCTCACGTCGTTCTGATCGTAGTTCGGGTTCCCCGCGAAATCCTCTACCCCTAGGGTGAAGAGTTCTTGGACTTCCCGCGAGTAGTTCTCGTTCGGCACTGCCTTTCTGTTTCGGACCGTGTCGAGCATCTCCATCATCGCTGCGTCGCGATTGATCTCCTTCACGAAGTCCTTGAAGTTGCCCTTCGCGTATTCATGGAGCAGGCGAACCTGGCCTCTCATGATCTTCATCTCTCCGACGACCGAAGCTTGGGTCGCGAAATGGTCGTGCCAGAAGAGGACGAGCTTCTCCTGGAGGGGCGACTTCGGCTTCTGAAGATACGACACCCACTTGTTGTGCGCGGTGTAGGACTCCCGGCCGCCCGGCTTGAAGAGCTTCGGCTTGTAGCTCAGTAGCTCGCCCGCGATGTTGCCGCGCGTCGGGGCGTAGCCGACCTTCTTGAGAAGCTTGTCGAGGTCTTTCGGCGGCGCACCGAAGCCCGTGCGACGCATCACATGCCTGACCTCGTTTGTGCTCAAGGCAGTGTTCTCGTCACCCATCCTTGCATCCCCTCCTTCTTGGTCGACGAATCCGTACCGAATCGTAACGAATCATTACGGTACCACGACGACTCCGGCTACAGTCAACGAGTGTCAGCCCCACTCCGGCCCAGCCAGCGAGACGCGACGCACCGTGCCAAGCCCGGGAGCGCGCGCTAAGAACGCGGCATGATTCTCGAGGGGAAGACCGTCGTCGTGATGGGCGTGGGAGACGGCCTCGGCCGCGAAGTCGCGGAGAAGGCCGCTCGAGACGGTGCGAATGTCGTCCTCGCCGCCCGTACCGAGGCGCAGCTCGAAGCCGTGGGAAAGGCCATCGACTCGACCGGCAAGCGCGTCGCCTGGCTCCCGACCGACCTCAGCAACGAAAGCGAGGTAACCGCGCTCGTCGACCTCGCGGTCTCGCGCTTCGGCCGGCTCGACGCGCTCGCGCAGGTGGCGGCCCTCGCCTCGCTCCACGGGTCGTTCGAAGAATCGAACCTCGAGGACTGGGACCGTGCGTACCAGGTGAACGTGGCGGGAACCGTTCGTATTTCCCGCGCCGCACTTCCCCACATGCGCAAGTCGGGCGGAGGCTCCATCGTACTCGTCGGCTCGCAGGCTGCGTCGCTTCCTACGACCGCCCAGGTCGCGTACGCGGCGTCGAAGGGCGCGCTACGATCCGCAATGTACTACATGGCCAAGGAACTCGGCCCCGACAAGATCCGCGTGAACACCGTCGTGCCGACCTGGATGTGGGGACCGCCCGTTCAGAAGTACGTCGAGACGACAGCGAAGGCCCGCGGCGTCGAGCAGAGCGTCGTGATTGCCGAGATTGCGGGCCAGATGCCTCTCGGCGAGATTCCCGAAGACGGCGACGTCGCCGAAGCCATCGTGTTCCTCTGCTCCGACCGCGCCCGCATGATCACCGGCCAGTGGCTGCAGGTGAACGCGGGGCAGTCAATGGTGTGATCGCGCGGCCCTCCACGGCCGAACGCTCGCTTTTCGATCAGCAGGTGCTTGTCGGTCCCCATGCATTCGCGCAGCACGTCGATGTGCGTGTGGTTCGGCGAGGAGAGGATCACCGCGTCGACGCCGGCCTTCTCCAGCATCTCGTTGGAATGGGCGTAGATGCCCGCCTCGGGCACGCCGAGCTGGGCGGCCCATGTGCGCTGCTGCTCATTGGGGTCCGCCGCCGCCACGAGCTCCGCCCCATCGAGAACCGCCAGATTCTGGAGATGCTCGCGGCCCATCATGCCGAACCCGATGATTCCGTAGCGCACCGTCATCAGCCTCTCGTCTCCGTCGTGAGCGGGGTGACCGGCGTCTGTGGCGGCAAGCGACCCTAGACGGCAGCCAGGCGACACTGCGGCATCCGCTGTAAGACGTGCCGCGCGAAGAGCTCGCACTCGTCCCGATGAGGGTAACCGGACAGAATGAATGCCCGGATTCCCATGTCCATGTAGCGCTCGAGCTTCGCCCCGATCTGGTCGGGATCACCGACGAGCGCGCTGCCGCAGCCCGACCGTGCCCGTCCGATCCCACTCCACACGTGCGGCTCGATGTAGCCGTCCTCGCTCTGGGCACGCGGATCATCTTGTCGCCGCACCCCGGCGGAACGCGAGTCTTGCGCCCGGTGCGTGATCTCTTCGCCGTGATCGACGTCCAGCTTCGACAACAGTCGCGTGGCGGCTGCGCCCGCCTCCTCCTCGGTCTCGCGTACCACCACGTGAATCCGCAACCCGTCGCCCAGCACGCGGCCTACAGCGGCGGCCCGCCCCGCGATGTCGGCCATCGTGTCGCGCAGGCCCTCCTCGGTGTCGGGCCACATCAGAATCGACGTCACACACCTCGGCGCAGAGACGACGCGCGTCGTCGGAGTAGCCGCCAAAATACAAAAGGGGCCCGCCATTCTGTTGGTAGGGCCGCACCCGATCGCGTCGAAAGAGCGGCGGTCATGAGGGCGGTACGGAATGCAGCGGTTCTCACCAGGGGTCCTCCTGGGACACGAGGGGGCCGACCGAATCACCCGGTCGAGAGCCGGGTCAACCGAGCCACCGTTTCAGAGCCTCGCCGGAGTCTGGTAGCGAGAAACCCGTGAAAGTGGTCGCGAAGAACCATCGAGTCTTGGTCGCCGCGGCGGCCGTCCTTCTCCTTGCCGTGGGCTGTGGCGGTCCCAAGACCGAAGTGAGGGACAATTACGATCCCGACACGGACTGGAGCCAGGTCAGGAGCTTCGTGTGGTTCGGGATCCAGGCACAGCGCGGCTACAGCGAGTTCAACGTAAAGCGGCTCGCGAACGCGATCCGTGACGAGCTCCAGCGCAAAGGACTCCGGATCGAGGGCGAGCGCTCGTTCGCCGACATCGGGGTCGCCGCGTACCTCGGCGTCCTGCCGAAGGCCGTCGACGCCTGGAAGCGCAAAGAGGGCGCCCTCTGGAGCAAGGAGA
>JAJCZO010000037.1 GCA_029262355.1 Deltaproteobacteria bacterium | reverse complement strand
CCAGGCGCGTGGGCAGGTCCGGACCGACATCCCGAGCGATGCTCTGTCGCACTTCATCCTGCGCTCGATTCTGGGCGCACTGCGCGACTGGGGACTCGGGGCCGACTCACTCGACCGCGAGACCGCACTCGATTACGCGCTCACCCTGATCTTCGACGCGATCCAGCCGCAGCGCGAATGAGAGCTTACCGCCGTCGAGTGACCGGGGTTACTCCAGACCGGCACCTTCGCGATGACGCCGAGCAAAGTCCTCTTCCGGCGACAGGATGAGCTGGTGGCGCGCGTGGAGAGCAAAGTACCCGAGCCCAAGCACGTACCAGGCAGCGCATCCCCACACGCCGAGACGATACGCCGGATTCAGGAAGAGAACGACCAGGGTCACGATCGCGATGACCAGGGCGGTCCACGCGCCCGGCAACCCCATCGCGCTGCGATAGGGTCGCTCGATGTCGGGTAGGTTCCGACGCAGCAGGATGAACGAGATCATCTGAAGCGCGTACGCAATCATCGCTCCGAACACCGCCATGTTGAGTAGAACACCGCCGACCGGGACGTCGCCGAAGATCGCTTCGGAGTAGTGAATGGCGAGCGCAACGACGTAACCGACGACCGCGCCGACGATCAGGGCTACGTGTGGCGTTTGACGAGTGGGGTGCGTGATCGAGAGGAACTCGGGGAAGTAGCCCGCGCGCGAAAGCGAATAGATGTTGCGGCCGTAGGCGAAGATGATGGTGTGGAAGCTCGCGACCAGGCCCGCGACCGCGACCAGGGCAAGGGCCTTCGAACCCATGCCGGCACCGAAGATGGTGCGAAACGCCAAAAAGAGCGGATTGTCCGACGTGCCGACCTCGGCCGACCCCGGTGCAATCCCCGCGTTCAGGAGCAGCGTCAGGAACGCCGCGATCACGAGCGTCAACAGCCCGTAGAGCATTCCCTTTGGAATGTCGCGTACAGGGTCGTGCGATTCCTCCGCGGCGAGCGGCAGCTCTTCGATCGCGAGAAAGAACCAGATCGCGAACGGCAGCGCCCACGCGATCCCCGCAACGCCCTTTGGAAGCCACTCGCTGCCACCCGGCTCTGGGGGGATGTTCAACGCGTGCTCGAGCGAGAAGTGTGGCAGCGCACCGACCCAGAACACGACGAGGATCGCCAGCGCGACGACCGTGATCACGACCGCGAACCGAAAGGTGAGCTCCACCCCGTAGATGTTCAACCCAACGAAGGCTGCATACGCGACGAACCACCACACCGGCGCGAACTCGGCGGGTGTTTCGAACACGTTCCCGAGATATCCGCCGATGCCAACCACGATGACGGCCGGGGTCAGGACGTACTCGATGTTCTCCGCGAGCCCGGTGACGAATCCGCCCCACGGTCCCATCGCCGAACGCGCGAACGAGTAGGCGCCCCCGGTATGCGGGAGCGCCGGCGACATCTCGGCGATGCTGAAGCAGAGGCCCACGTACATCACCGTGATGATCAGGGTCGCGATCAGAAGGCCCCCGAATCCACCGGCCTCGAGACCGAAGTTCCAGCCGAAAAAGTCGCCGGAGATCACGGCGCCGACGCCCAGTGCCCAGAGCGAGCCTACCCCCGCGTAACGACGGAGCCCCCGCTGCTCGAAGAATTCCTCGCTCGGCTTGCGGTAGCCGACCGAGCCCATGCCGCCGCCCTCTGCCACGCCCGCACCTCCCTCAACCCGCTAGATCCCACGGCCGTCTAAACCCCCGTGACGGACCTACTTCCATCAGCTATTCATGTCTGGAACGATCCCTACAGAGCCATGCTCGAACGAAATACAGAAGAAAACCGCTCCACCTCGCGAGTTCAGGAGCAGGGCGCCCGCTCCCGCGAGCGCATCCTCGACGCCGCCGAGACCCTGATGGCCGACCACGGGTACGCGGGGACCAGCATCTCCGCGATCTGCAGGGAGTCCGGGCTGCCCGCCAGCTCGGTGTACTGGCACTTCGAGAACAAAGAGGGGCTTCTCAAGGCGGTCATGGAGCGCGGAACCGCCCGGATGCTCGACGAGATCAGTGCCGCGTATGACGCCCCCGGGACCCCCAGAGAGCGCCTCAACCGGATGCTCAACCGCGCGGCCGACGTCTTCGAAGCGCAGCCCCGCGAGTTCCAGCGTCTGGAGTTGATCATCACACTCGAACGCAGCCAATCAGACGACGCGTGGCGGGCGACGATCGACGAGTTCCACGCGAGGCTGCAATCGCTCATCGAGAGCGCCCTGTTCGAGCTGTACCGGCCGATGGACGAAACGGTAGCTCGGCGCGTCGCGACGGAAGGCGCGCGACTGGCTCAGATGCTCGGAACCGGTGCGACGTTCGAAGCGATCCGAAACCCCGACGAGTTCGACCCTGCTGCCATGATCGAGCATCTCGAGATGGCGCTCTTGGCGCTCGGCGAGCGGCGGCTCGCGGAAAGCAAAGAAGGGAGCGAAGAGCAGTGAGCGGCTGGACACGCACGAGAGCAATCGCCCTCGGCGCTTCCGTGGGGTTGCTCACCGCCGGCTGTGACGGGAGTGACCCCGCCGTAGCGGCGCCCACCCGCGCGGCCGCGACGGCCACCGCGGCCCGTCGTGCGCCCGCCATTCGAGTCCGCGTCGCCACGGCCGAGGTCATGCCGCTTCAGGGTACGATCACCGTGCCCGGCGTCGTTCACCCCTTCCAGAAGGCGTCGATCGCCGCCAAGATGCCGGGCCGCGTGGCAGAGCGACTCGTCGAACCCGGCGATGTGGTCGTGAAGGGTGCTCCCCTGCTGCGCCTCGACGAAACCGACTTGCGCCTTGCCACAGAAGAGGCACGCATCGCTCTGCGCTTGGCCGAGGTCGACGTGGCCGACGCAAAACGCGAGCTCGATCGTGGCCTGCGACTGAGCAAGGAAAACACGATCTCGAAGAGCGAGATGGATGGACGCCGCACGACCTACGAGCGGGCCAGCGCCTCGCAGGCCCACGCGGTCGTCGCACGGGCGAAGGCAAAGCAAGCGCTTGCCGACGCGACCGTGAAAGCACCGTTCGATGGCTCGGTCGAAGAAGTCGACGCCGACGTCGGCGAGTACCTCCAACCAGGCGCGCTCGTAGCGACCCTGTGCGACTTCTCCAAGGCCCGCGTCCGCGCCGGCGTCACCGCGACCGAAGCGTCCCAACTCGTCCCGGATCAGTCCGCCAACATCGGCTTCGACACGCTGGGCGGCGCGCAGGTCACCGCCGCGATCCGAAGCATCGCCCGGATCCCCGACGAGGGAAGTGGCACGTACGCCATCGAGCTGTGGCTTGCGGAACCCGATCCGCGGCTTCGCGAGGGCATGATCGGTGAGGTGCACCTCGAGCGCACGCCGGGAGAGCAGCACCCCGTCGTCCCCCGATCCGCGATCCTTCGCCGGGCAGGCAGAATGACCCTATTCGTCGTCGACGAAACCAACGGAGAGACGCGCGCCGAGGAACGCCTCATCCGAAGCGGGCGCAACGACGGCGAGCTCGTCGAGATCCTCGACGGCATTCACGCGGGCGAAAAGGTCGTGATCGACGGCCACTTTGCCTTGGGCAACGGCGCGCTCGTCTTCGTGGACGAAGATCGGAATTGAGGAAGGTCCGACGTGGAACGCCTGATACGGTTCTTCGTGCAGCGCCATCTTCTGGTGCATGTGATCACCGCTGTGATCATCGTCGTCGGATACCGCACGGTGACCGACACCCCGCGCGAGACGTTCCCCGACGTCACGATGAATCAGCTCATCGTGAGCGCCGTTCTCCCGGGCGCCTCGGCCCAGGATGTCGAGACCAAGGTCACCATTCCGATCGAAGAGGCGATCGACAAGATCGACGGAGTGAAGCGGCACACGACGGTCGTCACCGATCAGGCATCCTTGACTGCCGTCGAGTTCGCGGACGAGATCGACGAAGCGGGACTCGACGCCGTCGAGAAGGACCTGCGCACCGAGCTGGACGCCATCCGGGATTTTCCACCCGAGATGGAAGACGACCCGGTCATCGTTCGCTTCTCCGCGCAGAAGTTCCCCGTCGTCGAGATCGCACTCGCAGGTCCGTCGCTCGCAGTTGCCGATGCAGCCCGCATGCTGGAACGAAAGCTCGAACGACTCGACCAAGTATCGAGCGTGACGGCGATCGGGCTCGAGGATTCCGAGCTTCGCATCCTCGTCGACCCCGTTCGCGCGCGAGAGTTGGGTGTCACGCTGCTCGACGTCGTCGGAGCCATCCGGGACCGAAACGTCTCGAGTACCGGCGGAAGCCTCGAGACACCGGAGAACCGCCGCCAAGTCGTGCTGTGGAGTCGCTACGGGGACCCCTCGGAGGTGGGCGAGACCATTGTGCGGTTCTCGCCCAACGCCGGCGCGGTGCGGGTACGGGACGTCGCCCGCCTGGAGCTCGGCCGCGAGGATACCGGGCTCCTGGCGCACACCAACGGCCGCCCCGGCGTTTCCCTCATCGTGCGCAAACAGGGCGACGCCGACGTGATCTACGCGGTCGACCAAGTGCGGGAACTCATCGAGACCACCCCACTACCCGCCGGAGTGAACGCCGTCCTGATCAAGGACGAGTCTTACTGGACCCGAAACCGACTCGACCTGATCATGCAGAACGGACTCGTGGGCGTGTTTCTGATCTCTGGCGCCTTGCTCCTGTTCCTTACCCCGCAGGTCGCGCTGTGGGTCTTGGTCGGCATCCCGGTCGTGTTTCTCTCCGTGCTGACGATCTTCCCCCTCGTCGGCTTCTCCGTGAACATCGTGACGCTGACCGGTCTCGTGGTCGTCCTCGGCATGGTCGTCGACGACGCCGTGGTGGTCGCCGAACGAATCGTCGCAAAACGCCAAGAGGGTCTCGATCGCGAAGAGGCCGCGACGCAGGGCGCGCTCGAGATGGCTCGACCCGTAATCGCGTCCGCAATCACCACCATGCTCGCGTTCGCTCCGCTTCTCGCGATCGGCGGGATGGCCGGCAAGATGACGCACTCGATGCCGTACGTGGTCGTGCTGGCCCTGTTTGCGTCATTGCTCGAGTCGTTCCTGATCTTGCCTGCCCACATGTCGATGGGAAGCTCTGCGGCCCCGCCGCCAAAGCGGCCCTTCGTCCTGCGACTCGAGGCACGGTACCGGCGCGCTCTCGAGACGACACTCCACCACCGCGGCCTCGTCATCGGCACGTTCACCGTAGGTCTCGTCGTGGTGCTCTTCGGCCTGCTTCCACAACTGCGCGTCACGATCTTTCCCCAGGACGATGCCGAGTCCGTCTTCGTCAAGATCAGCGCCCCTCTCGGGACTCCGATCGAGCAAACCGAGGCGATCACCGCGTCGATCGAACGACAGGTCCCGGCCCTGGTGCAGAACGATCTCATCGCCGTCACGGCGCGCGTCGGACACCAGGAGGCGGGAGGAAAGGGCTTCGACCGCGACCGCGGCTCGGCCGACAACGAAGCCGTCGTCGAGGTCCTCCTGCGCCGCGGCCATCTCACCCGGACCCCTACGGAGTGGATGGAAATCCTGGAGAACGAGCTCGTCGTTCCCGACGACATCACCCTTCTGTTCGAGCCGGCCCAAACGGGCCCGATCATGGGCGCGCCCGTGACCCTTCACGTGTCGGGAAACGACGACGCGGTCCGCCGAAGTACGGCACTCGAGATCTCAGAGTGGCTCAAGAACGTCGACGGAGTGGTCAACATCGAAATCGACGAGCGTCCCGGCACGCCGCAAATCGATCTCAATCTCGACTACGACAAGCTCGCTCTCTTGGGGCTCTCGCCGCAAGACGTCGCCAACACTCTCAAGGGTGCCTTTCACGGCATCCCCGCGTCCGAACATCGCGACCTGGACGAAACGACCGAGTTCCGCGTGATGCTCGACCCGGGGGCGCGCGGATCGCTGACCTCGCTGCTCGAACTCCCCATTCGCTCGAAAAGCGGGACGCTGGTGCGCATTCGCGACGTCGTGCGACCGGTCGAGACGGCGTCGGTGTCTCGCATCTACCACCGAGACGGGGTGAGGGTCGCCACGGTCGGCGCGTACTTCAGCGCGGGGTCCGGGCACACGGCCCTCTCGATGGCCGACCGGCTCGACGCCGAGCTGCTTCCCCTGTACGCCGGGCGGCAAGACATCGAGGTCTACCAAGGGGGCGAGGCAGAGGAGAGTCGCAAGACCACCGCCGACGTCGGTGCGGTCGCACTGATGGCCTTCGGCGGGATCACGGTCGTCATCGCTCTCATGCTCGGCTCGTTCCTCGAAGCGTTCTTCGTGATCGCGATCATTCCGTTCTCGTTCGCAGCGGTCGTCCTCACGTTCTTCATCCACGGAACCGTGTTCTCTCTCTTCGCGATGATGGGCGCGGTTGGGCTCGCGGGGGTCGTGGTCAACGCGTCCATCGTCATGGTCGACGCCGTCCACATCCGGCTCTCGCATGTCGCTCCGCAAGATCGGCATCTCCACCAGGCGGACATGGTCGACGCGATCGTCAGCCGTCTCCGACCGATCATCGTGACGTCCATCACGACACTCGGTGGCGTCCTGCCGATGGCCTACGGGGTCGGGGGCTACGACATGGTCGTGGCGCCGATGTCGCTCGCACTGGGGTGGGGCCTGGCCCTCTCCACCGTCGTAACCCTGTTCCTCGTCCCGGTGCTCTACTCGGTGGCCTCCGATCTCCGGCGTATTCGCGTCATCGATCGCCTGCGCGAACTCTTCGGCGATGCGTCGCCGAGCTCCGTGTCGCCCTCGGACTCCCTAGGCGAATCCCACCCCCTGCGGCGCTCGTAGGGCTTGCGCAAGAGCGCGTCCATCCAGCACAAGCGTAGGGATGGACGCACTGGTGATCGGCGGGACCGGGCCCACGGGTCATCACATCGTGAACGGCCTGCACGGCCGCGGGTTCAAGGTGACGATTCTTCACACCGGTCGTCACGAGCTGGCCGAGAACCCGGACGACATCGAGCACATCCACACCGACCCGTATTCGATCGACGACCTAACGGCGGCGCTGGAGGGTCGGCGCTTCGACGTGTGCATTGCCGCCTACGGCCGTCTCCGCGCGACGGCGCAGCTCCTGGCCGGTCGGGTCGGGAAGTTCGTGTCGATCGGTGGTGTTCCCGCCTATCGCGGCTACATGCACCCCACCCTCGACTCCCCCGCGGGCTTGCCGGTGCCGACCCACGAGGACGCACCACTGGTGCGAGACCCCGAGCTCGACGAGAAGGGCTACCGGATCGTTCGCACCGAGGAGAGCCTGTTCGAAGCGCAGCCGCGAGCCGCGCACTTCCGCTACCCCTACGTGTACGGCGCCTACCAGCTCGTGCCACGGGAGTGGTGCATCGTGCGCCGGATCCGCGACGGACGCGACGTGATCGTTCTCCCGGACGACGGTCTCACTCTCCAGAGCTTTGGGTACGCCGAGAACCTCGCGCACGCCGTTCTTCTCGCCGTCGATCATCCCGAACGATCGGCCGGACAAGTGTACAACGCCGCCGACGAGGAGACGCTCAGCCTGCGCCAGGTCGTCGAGATCACGGCCGCCGCACTGTCACACCCACTGGAGATCGTCTCCATGCCGTGGGAGATCGCCGTCCCGGCGCGACCCCTCATGATGCAGCCACTTCCGACCCACCGGGTTCTCGACATCTCGAAGGCCCGCGAGCAGCTCGGGTACTGCGACATCGTTCCCGCGCGCGAGGCAATTGGGCGAACGGCGCGATGGCTCAACGAGAACCCGCCCGAGCCTGGCGGGCTCGAAGAGACGTGTCTACAAGACCCCTTCGACTACGGAGCGGAAGACCAGCTCATCGGAGCGTGGCGCTCCGCGATCGGGGCGCTCCCCAGGATCGAGTTCAGCGAGTCACCGGGATACGGCCTCGCCTACAGCGGCCCCGGCGGCCGCGCCCCATCCAAAGACTTCGAATAGGAGATGCGTCGATGAGCGGGCCGATGGACGGAGTAAAGATCGTGGACTTGTCGATTGCGCTCGCCGGACCGTGGGCCGTCAGCATTCTCGCCGACCAAGGGGCGTCGGTGATCAAAGTCGAACCTCCCGGCCTCGGAGACATCGGCAGATGGGTCGGGGTCGCGGTCGGTGGGATGTCCGCCATGGCGTCGGTCGTAAACCGCGGCAAGCGCTCGATCGCGGTGAACCTTCAGACCGAAGACGGGCTCGCCATCGTGAAGAAGCTGGTCGCGGATGCCGATGTATTCGTGCAGAACTTCCGGCCCGGGGTCATCGAGCGCCTCGGGCTCTCGTACGACTCGGTGCGCGCCGGCAACCCCGATCTGGTCTACTGCTCGGTCAGCGGCTTCGGACCAACCGGTCCCTATGCCTCCAAGAGCGCGTACGACCCGGTCGTCCAGGCCTATGGCGGACTGGCGTTTGCGCAGGCAGGAGGGCAGAGCACCGAACCACAGCTCATCCGTCACACGGCGGCGGACAAGATCACGGCACTCACCGCTTCGCAGGCGATCTCCGCGGCGCTGTTCGCCCGAGAGCGCGGGCGTGGCGGTCAGCACCTGCGCCTGTCGATGCTCGAGGCCGTCGTCAACTTCGTGTGGGCCGACGCCGCAGGCAACGAGGTGCTTCTCGACGCGGATGGATCACAGCCCTCATCCTTCGCCCGCGACCAGAAGCTGTGGCCAACGAAGGACGGGCATGTGATTGCCGCGCCCGTATCCGACGGTGACGTCGCCGGGATCTGTCGCGGCGTCGGGGTCGACGGCTACGACGCGCCCGAGGTCGCGACGATCATGGCACGCCGCACGAACGTCAAAGCGTTCAACGAGCTCCTGGGCCGCGTACTCGAAGCGGTGCGTACGATGACCACCGCGGAAGCGATCGCCGGGATGGAGGCCGAGAAGGCCCCGTGCGGTGCGGTCCTCTCGCCTGCACAACTCTCGAGCGACCCGCACGTACGCGCGCTCGGAATGCTCGAGGACTCCGTACACCCGATTGCCGGCCGCATTCGTCAGCCGCGCCCCGCCGCGCGCTTCGAGGCGACGCCTTCGGCGACCGGAGCGCACGCACCGGGGCTCGGTGAGCACACCGACGCCATCCTCGCGGAGATCGGCCTCGGAGCGCGCGCGGCCGAGTTCCGCGATGCCGGCATCGTTGCCTGAACTCGCTCACGCGCCGCTGGCGGTCGTACCAGCGGCGTTCTGCAGAAGGCCACCAATCGTTTCGAGATGACGTTCGATCGCGGTCTCTCGATCGATCCGTCCCGCGAGGTGCTGGAGGGCCAGGACCTTCATGGTCGTGATGAACATCTCGAGCATCAGCTCCGCCCGCGGCTCGTCCATCCCCAGCTCGAAGAAGCCCCGCAACCACCGCTTCTCGTGCGATTCGCGAATCCGCTCGAGGTAGGCCCGAAAGTCACTACTGATCTCCGGCGTACTGCGCAGGATCAGCGCGGCGGGACCCTTGGCATCGATGTGCTCCCAGAGGCGAGCGAGGACCTCGCGGGCTGGGCCCACGTCTCCGCGAGCCGCGGAGCCAACGACACCGGCCTGCGTATCGACGCTCACGCCGGCGTCCAGGGCCGTGTAGAGCTCCTCCGTGATGGCGATGAAAATGTCCTCGCGCCGCGGGAAATACTGGTAGATCAGCGGCCGAGTACAGCCGGCGAGCTCCGCCACGCGCGTGGGGCGCAGGGCCTCTACGCCCTCGGTCTCGATGACCCTTCGGGCGATCTCGAGGAGCTGGTCCCGCCGGATCTCAGCGGTTGAGCGGCTCGACGGCTTACGCGCTTCTTGCGGCATCCCTTTTGGGGAATCAGATCGAGGTGGCCCAGGCAAGGTACTGAAAAGACCGGGGTTTTATCTTACATTGTGTAATAATGCTTTCCACCGCGAAAAATTTTGAGATGCCCGTGACCGTTTTGTGAGGGCTCGCGCGTAGATCCCACCAAGAGGCCCGAGACGTACCCCGTTCAGAGGCCCTAGGAGGATGATGTGCGACGCGCTCAACCGCTCGACCCCGGCTCCATTCTCGTCACGGACGCGAGGGACTCGGCCCAAGACGACCCGTGCGGCGTCCCGGCCGCCGTCACCGGGAACGACGGCCAACTCGTCGGTCCGCACGCGCTCATGCTCGCCGTGCTGGAAGACGCGATTCACTGCGCCGGATTGACCCCGCCCGAACGACGCCCAGAGCTCCTGCGGCTGCGTCTCCGCGCGCGCCGCTGGGTTCGCTCAGGCGATCAGGATTGGCTCTTTTCCTTCGAGGGCATCTGCGACGCGCTCTCGATCGACGCCGGCCGCCTCCGGCGACGTGTCTTGCACGACGCGCCATCCGCACCCGGCGGTCGCCGACGGCGGATTCACGGCCTGCCGCGACTGCCCGCCAAACTGGAGCGCGCCTGAGACCGTTGCAGAGCCGCACGCGCTCGTTGCAAACTCGCGTCTGCAAACGCGGCGATGACCCTCGAAGTCGCGCTTGCCCCGCTGGCACGAACGTCGCTTCCGATGTCGCACAAGGAGGATCGACATGAAGCTCTACTCTGGCCCCCTCAGTATGTTCACGGCGAAAGTCCGAATCGCGCTGCGCGAAAAGAATCTCGACTGCGACATCTGGAGCGTGCCGTTCTGTCGCGACACGGGCTACGAGCCGAAGCCAGACGAGGTCGTTCGGCTTCACCCCCAAGGACTCGTACCCATTCTCATCGACGGCGATTTGGTCGTCTACGACTCGACACAGATCTTCGAATACCTCGAAGATCGCAACCCTAGCCCGCCTCTGTACCCAACCGAACCGGCCGAGCGCGCGCGCTGCAGAGAAGCCGAAGCCTACGCGGACGACGTGTTCTTCCCCAACGTATGGACACTCATCTCACAGGTCTTCTATGAGCTCGACCCGAGCCAGCAGGACGCGGCCGGCGTCGCCCAAGCGCAGCAGTCGATCCAGAACGACTTCGCGCGCTTCGACGAGCGACTCCGCGACCGCGAGTGGTTCTGCGATCAGTTCTCGGTCGCCGACATCTCGATGTTCATGAGCATCAACTTCGCGATCAACCTGGGATCGACGCCGAGCGACGACCACGAGGCACTGCGCGCGTGGGTCGCCCGAATGTCAGCGCGCCCGGCGGTAGCGACCGAGATCGAGCGCATGCAAGCCAACCTGGCGCG
Source organism: Deltaproteobacteria bacterium (assembly GCA_029262355.1). Taxonomy (GTDB): domain Bacteria; phylum Desulfobacterota; class Binatia; order UBA12015; family UBA12015; genus VGTG01. The sequence goes on along the minus strand of JAJCZO010000037.1, from coordinate 1,439 downwards.
CGTGTTCGCCGGCGAAAAGCTCGTGGAGGGGCCGGGCCGGCTCTGAACACGCACCACGTCAACTGTTAGACTCTCGCCGATGCCGACGGACCAGAGCGCTGAAGTAAAACGCACTCCACCTCGCTGGCTCATCCCGTGGATCACGCGCGCACAGGTGTGGGTGTACGAGACCACCCGCGGTCGACTCGGCGCTTCTGGCAAGCAGATGCCGCACCTCGTACTGCGTGGTGTCCGCAGACGATCGGGCGAGAACTTCGCCGTGTGCCTACCGTACTGGGTCGATGCACACGGACATCGGATCGTCGTGGCGTCGTTCGCCGGCTCCCCCAAGAACCCCGCCTGGTACCACAACGTGAAGGACACCCACGCGAACCCTCGCGTAACGATCCGCGACGGCGCGCGTGTGTTCTCCGCTCGCGTCGAAGTCGTCGCCGGCGAAGAGTACGAGTCGATCTGGGCGAGCCTCTGCGCCGACCGCCCCTTCTATGCCCGCTACCAGGCGAAGACCTCGCGGCGCATCCCGTTGGTTCGGATTCTCGAAGCCGACCCGCAACCTTGACATTACGCGCGCGACGCTGGTAATCACGCTTCAATCCAAAAGACGTGAGGCTCTCAAGGGAAGCCGGTTAAAATCCGGCACGGCTCCCGCCACTGTGAGTCGGAACGAACGCGCAACCCAAGCCACTGCTCCTTCGGAGTGGGAAGGCTGCGCTAGTAGGCCGCCGACGAGTCAGGAGACCTGGCCTCACAACCCACTTTTTACTCGAGGTCCTACGGGGTGTGAGGGCGCGAGGGAATGTCTCCAGTCTAGATTCAAATTCATCGTTGGGAACTCGCGCACCCGAGGTGCGTGCATTTCCCCCCGGAGCTGGAACACTTCGTCTCCTCCATGCCGGGACCTCCACGAACTCGCGCCGCGGGCAGCGGCGCGCTGGAGGATCCCCGTGCGCAACCATAATTTTTACCTGGTGCTTCTCGCACTCGCGATGACCGCCTCGAGCGGTGTCGCTCCGGCCCACGCGGCCATAACTACGAACGGTGAATACGTCACCGGATCGATCCCGATCGCACCCACCAGCGACGTCGCTCATGGAGGGACGAGCGTCTTCACGGGCCAGGGATTCTTCGGTGCCGGAACCCAATCGATCGCCCGTGTCGATGCCGATGGCAGCGTGACCACCGTCGTCACCGGGCTGAACTCGATCGGCGGAATCGCGTTCGACGCAGAGGGAGACCGGCTCCTCTTCACCGACAACGCCCTCGACGCCCCCGGCGCACCCACCACCGGAGATACCGTCTACGCCCTGCCGGCCCCGTTGGTCGCCGCGGCCTCCGTGCCCGCCTCTACGCTCGAAGTACTGCCGGCCGGAAGCATTCCCTTTGCCCAGGCGGTCTTGCCGCTACCCGGAGGTGCTCTCCTGGTCGGTGACGCCGCCGGT
>JAJCZO010000036.1 GCA_029262355.1 Deltaproteobacteria bacterium | reverse complement strand
GTTCTCGTCGCGGACCTCGATGTCGACGGCGGCGTTCTCGCGCACGCGGTACACGCTTCGATCGGTAGAGACGGCGACGTCGAGCTCGTGGCTTCGCCAGCCGACATCGATCTCGGCAAGCCCGAGGCGGTAGGCGGGCTTGCCGAGGTCGACGAAGGCCGTCGGCTGCGGCTCGGAGACGCGACCCCGGACGGCCAGGACGGACACGTATGCGTTGGGTGCGAGGTTGCCCGTCACCGGGACTTCGATCACGGGATTGGTGCCGTCGAGCTCTTTCACCCACGCTTCGATCACGCCCTCGCGTTCGACCGTTACGAGAGCCGAAGCCCGCGGGAACGGCATACGCACCTGCAGCCGAGCGGTCTCTCCCGGCTCATAGCGGTGCCTTTCCGGCAATAGTTCCATGCGGTCCGTATCCGACGGCCGGAACCACTGATCTTCGTCCCCCGCGATCCAGATCGAAGTGTGTGCCGTCGATACGCGCCCCTCCGCGTCGGTGGTGCGCGCTTCGAGAACGAGTTCGCCTTCGGCTGGAGCGTGGCGGCGACAAAGGAGCCTGCCTCGCTCGTCCGTCTTGCCGGAGCACACCGTGTGCGCGAACGTCGTCTCCTCGACGGACTCGTAGGAGTAGAAGCCGCCGACTACGCGCTTGCGGGCGGTGAAGTTCCGGCGGGTGAAGGCCTTCACCTCGACGCCCGCACCGGGCACCGGTGTCCCCGCTGCGTCGATCACCGCTGTTTCGATCACGATTCGACCGGTCGAGCCGACCCAGTCGTCCACCTTCAGGCCGACAGCATGGCTGGCCGGCCACAAGGCGATGCTCGAAGCGGTGGTCTGGGTCTCGCCGTTCGGGTCACGGTATTCGACCTCGGCCGTGAGCTTGCGCGGCCGATCGAGCTCCGGGAGGTTCGTGATCCACGTCCGCGCAGTACCCTCGTCGTCGAGTTCGACCTCTCTTCGCTCGTGGATCTTGCGGCCGGTGGGTTCGTCGCGCTCATATGTGGGGTGGCGCTCGATGCCCTGCACGACGGAGCCATTGCCGAAGGTCAGCCCTTCGAACTCTGGCGGGGCGCCGATGGAACCTGGGGAGAGCTGCGACCGGAGCAATACGGTCGTGTTTCCCGCGCCGCCGCCGGCGAGATAGCGCAGCGCGATGTCGACGGGCACCACGGGCACGGCGACCTGTGCCTCGGCCGGAAGCTTCACGACCGCATGCATCAGCGGTACGCGGAACTCCTCGACGCGAAATGATCCGGAGAGGCCCCGGAGGTCGCTGGGGTTGGGCCGGTAGACGTTCAGGTGGCCTGGCTCTTCGTCGTCGGTGGGAGGAGAGGCCGTGTCTTCGGCTGCCTTCGGCTGCTGCTCGAGGTAGACCTCGTACTCTCCCAGCTTTGCAGACGGCGGGATGGCCCACGTGGTGAGCGCGCTGCCGTCGGCCGCCCAGGTGATCGGAAGCTCGACCTTCGTGTGGCTTCCGACGTGTCGGATCGAGGCGAGGGTAGGCAGGGCGTCGGGCGCGGCCATCGCGAAGCCATCGCCGGTCTCTAGGCGGAGCACGTGCTTCATGTGGACCGTGTCGCCGGCGCGAAGGAGGGTGCGCCCGAAGACCGTGTGCAGTCCCGCCGGCCGTCCCCAGCCAAACGAGTAGACTCCGAAGCGCCAGGGCTCGATGCCGTCATCCCACGAGGAGAAGACGAAGCTCAAGTCGTCGTCGAGTCGAGCGGTGACGAAGACGCCGCGGTCGATGCCGTCGAGCGCCTGGTTTCCACCGCGCCAGCCGCGCCAGGGGTCGCGCGAGTCTTCGCCGTTTACGCTACAACTCGGGATCGAGCCCGAGGCGGGGAGCGAATCGAGCCTGGCGATGCCGTTTGCATCGGTCGTGCCCGTAGCCAGCACTTCGCCGGTGCAATCGTACGCGCGGATCTCGGCGCCAGCTGCCGGCTTGCCCTCGTCGAGCGTGGTGACCCAGACGAGTGAGCTCTCGAGCCCGTGTTTCAGGTGGACCGCCAGGTTCGTGACCAGGGCAGCGGCCGAGACGTACATCGGCTTCGGCTTGTCGAGCAGTATGCGCCCGAGCGGCGCGCTCTCGATCTCGACGACGTAGAGTCCCGGCTTCGAGAGCGGGATGCCCAGCACCTCGGTCTCATCCGGTTTGCCCGGGATCGGAACCGCGAGCGTACGCGGGTCGGACTCTGCGCCCGTCTTGGCGGCCCTCGGAAAGACCGAGCGATCCCGACGCGCCGCCCGGATGCGGCGCAGCCAGGGCAAGACGTCCTCGACATCCGTCGCGGCCACGTGCGCGACCCGTCCGCCCAGCGTGCTCGTCGTCTCCAGCACTTTCGTGTGGAGCTCGGGCCCCAGGCTGCGCACGGTTACGGGCAGGGCGGGGTCGGCCCCGGCCTCGAGAATGCCGAAGCGCGCCGCAAACTTCGCAAGTGGAGGGTAGGGGCCCGTCTCGAATGCAAGAGGGAACTGGGCGGCGTTCTCGAGCGTGCGGCCGCCTTCGTCTCGCAGCTCGCTCGGGAGTCGCAGCTCGAGCGCGGTGGACGGGGGCAGTGACCCGTCGAATCGGATGCCGCTCACGTGCGCTCCGTTGCCCAGCCAACGTGTAGGCTCGACCCGGAGGTCGGAGTCTGGATCGACTAGGGCCGCTCGTCTCGCGGTCTCCCACGGCACTGGCTCCGAAAAGCGCAGGTGTATCGAGCTCAGAGGGACGCACGGTCCCTGCGCTTTTTCGCGCTGGCAGGTGAAGGTCGCGTGAAATGCCTTGCGGACCTGGAAGGCGACTTTCTGGTCCTTGCTCCGTGCGAGCCCAGTCGTAGCTTCGATTCCCTTGCCCCAGACGAGCTCGACTTTGGCTTCGGCCGGGAACACTTGGCGGGCTTGCACCACGACGATCGGCCCTGAGCGCGACCCCGCCGGGAGCGTGTTTAGGATGGCGCTTCGCTCGTCGCCCGTGACGAGGCGGACACCGACCCTCTCGCCGATCCCGCTGACCGCAAAGGAGGCGTACTGTTCGACGGACTCGGCAGCCGGCTCCGCGTTGAGGCGCAGGAGGAAGGCGGCGTCCTCGACGACCGTGCTTCCTCGGTAGGGGTCGGTCGAGAGGATGCGGGGTCCGCCGGTCGAGAAGGAGAACTCTTTGCCGCCTTCGACCGAGTCACCGGCCAGGGTGCGCAGGCCGTTGAGGAGAGTGAAGTGGCACTCGAGCCCGCCGGGCAGCGTGTCCTCGAAGTCGAAGGCCCATGTCCGGCTATCGACCCAACGAGGTGTCCCCTGGGCGGGGCAATTCACATCGAAGGGCTTCTCGATGACCCGGGGGTCGCCAAGCGGCACCATAGGCTGCGCGAATCGGGCGGTGACCTGGCGGACGTCCGTTGCTTCGCCGGTGGGCGAGAACCTCGGTGGGCCCACCTGGCTCTCGGCGGGCGGCGGGATGCCAACGAAAAGCGCGAAGAGAAGCGGGAGAACGGAGAGAAGCGGTCGCGAGCGAAACACGTCTCTTCGAACCTACTCTACGTAGCCCAGCGCGCGAAGCTTCTCCTGCCGTTTTGGATCGATTTCGTGGGAATCAATGATCTCGGTGCCGGGATCGTCCTCTGCCTTGGCCGAGCCGCGTCGGTACGCGAGGAGCGCGTCATGGAGGGCTCGGGTCTGGTCATCGAAGTCTGGAGCCATGGGCGAGTTCTCGGAGGGGTCCGAGACCAGGTCGAAGCAGCTCCCGACCTCCTGGCCTTCGGGGATCAAGCACTTGTGCGTGGCCGATCGGGCTCCGAACTGTCGGATGCTGGCGTTGATCATGCTCGGTGGTGCCTCGGCGAACACGATCTGTCTGCCGATGGCGCCGTCCCCCTCGATGAGCGGCGTCAGGCTGACTCCGTTCTGGCCAGCAAACGCCCCGACGCCAGCGAGATCGAGAATGGTCGGGGCGATGTCGACGAGGGATACCGGTTGAGCGACCCGTCGGTTGGCGGGAATCGCTCCCGACCATCGGAAGAGGAGCGGGACGTGCATCACCTCATCGTAGAGCTGAGAGTGCGTCATTCCGCCATGCTCGCCGAATTCTTCGCCGTGGTCCGCGGTGACGACGAGGAGTAGGCTTTCTGCGCCGACGAGGCGGTCGAGTTCGGCGACCAGGCGACGGAGTTGGTCGTCGAGGTAGCGGATCTCCTGCTCGTAGAGCCGCACGTTGGCTCCGGAGTGGCTCTCGGCCGGGTACAGGGCGTCGTAAGGGGCCTGGGGCTCGTAGGGGGCGTGGACCTCGTAGGTGTGGATGAACAGAAAAAACGGGGTGTTGGAGTGTTTCGCCACCCACTTCAGCGCTTCGTCGAACGTCTCCTCGGAGGCGCCCGCTCCGTCCTCGATCTCCTTGTTCTCCTGGTAGTGGCCAAAGCCCCTGCGGAATCCGCGCGCGCCATTCAGGAGCGCGTTCTCGGTGAAGGCCGCCGTCTCATAGCCGGCAGCTCGCATTCGTGTGGCGAGCGTCGTCTTTTTCGACGAGAGCGACTTGCGTGCACCGACGACGGCGTGGCTCCGCGGCCACAGCCCGGTCAGCATGCTCATGTGCGACCCCATCGTGTTGGAGTAGGTGGTGAAGGCGTTTGCGAAGAGTATTCCTTGCCGGGCGAGCGCGTCGAAGAAGGGGCTGGTTTCGATCTCTCGCCCGAGCGCGGACAGGCTGCGGGCGCGCAGTGTGTCGAGCGAGACGAGTACGACGAAGGGGCGCTCGCTGGTCTCGGGGCTCTGCGGGCTGAGGATCGTCGGGTCACCCCACACGGGGAGCTGCGGACGCTCGTCGGCCGGGTTCGTGGGTTCCGTATGGAAGCGGAGTCGCACGACGGGGCCAGCTACCTCGGAGAGGTCGACCTCGTGGTCGTGCCAGCCGCGGTCTCCGGGGTTTCGCGCGGGGTCGAGCGAGGTTCGGAAAAGCTCGACCGGCGCATCCGCTCCTTTCGTCCCGACATACGCGAGGAGCACGAAGTCGACGGGTGCGCTGTCGACTCGCGTGGCGACTTCCTCGATGCCGGTCGAGAAGCGTACGACGCTGCCCGGTGGAATCTCCAACCGCGGGGTCTCCGCCCATCGCTTGTGAAGCGGGGGCGCGAGTCGGGCCCGAAGGTACGGAGCTTCGTACGCCTGAACCCGCGCGAGGGGAGCGTTCTTTCCCATTGGGAAGGCGTAGGTTCGGGCCTCCGGGATCGGTCCTTGCACGTGGTCTGCGACGGCCTTCGCGGCGGCCCACGGAACATGCACGAAGTAGGGTTCGAGCAGAATCCGACGGGTCGCTCCCGGGGAGTTCACGTCGATCGCACACAAGGTGTCGGGGGGAGTGATGCCAGGCTCGCACGAGGCCTCTACTTTGCGGCTGTCGGCTCGCGAGAACACGCGGTGGGCGACGTCCTTGAGGATGATCGGGTCTCGTGGGCTCTTGCGGTCGCCGAGCGCGGCCCGGTGGCGACGTTCGACGAGTCGGTGGCGCGGTTCGAGGCGGACGCGGGCGGTAGCCGTCGCGGTTGGCGAGGGGGAGATTGCTTCGCGCGCGTTCTCGGGCGGAGCGCATCCGGCGATCCCGACGACGACCACCAGCAGGACGGCGATTCGGCCCGTTCGGCTCACTCGACGTATCCCAGCATTCGCAGCTTCTCTCGACGCGCCGGATCGATCTCGTCGTCGGCGACGAGGTCCTTCTCGGCGTCTTCGCCGGCGATATCTCGAACGGCCCGCCTTCGATAGTCGAGGGCTTGCACGTGAAGAGCGCTCAGCGCGCTGTTGGTCGCGGGCGCGAGGGCGGTCTTCTCGAGGGGGTCCGTTGCGAGGTCGAAGCACTCGGCCCAATCGTCGTCTTCGTCGCGGACCATGCACTTCGCGTCACCGCTGCGGGCGATGTAGCGGCTCTTCATTCCGTTCAGCTTGCTCCGTGCCGTCTGTGCGTACACCACATCTCGTGCGATCTCTGCGCCTTCGAGGAGCGGCACGAGACTCACCCCATCGGAGGGTGTCGGGTCTCCGCCGACGAACTGGGTCAGCGTCGGGACGAGGTCGACGAGCGAAACGGGGGTGTCGATGCGTAGACCACTTGGGATGTGACCCGGCCAACGCATGAACATCGGAATCTGCATGACCTCGTCGAATAGCTGCAGGTGGGTGACCGAGCCATGCTCCATGAACTCTTCGCCGTGGTCGGCGGTGATGACGAGCAGGAGCTCTTCCTCTGGGGCGAGGCTGGTCAGCTCAGCCACGAAGTCGGCGAGAAGCCGGTCGAGGTGCACGATCTCGCGCTCGTAGAGCGCGCGCTGCTTGCTCGCCACCGGCCCCAGGGAATCCTCGAGTTCGGCGTCGCTCAGCGTGCCCTCGGTGCTGTCGGGTGGCAGGTAAGGCGCGTGTACCTCGTAGGTGTGTACGAAGACGAAGAGCGGTTGGTCGGGTTGGGCCTTCGCCCAGTCGAGTGCTCGCCGGAAGGTGCCTTCGGCGTCGCCGGCTCCGTCGGTGATGTTCTTGGTCTCGTAGTAGCGGGCGAACCCGCGCTGAAACCCGGCGTCGGCTCGCAGTAGGGCATTTTCCGTGAACGCTGCGGTCTCGTAGCCAGCGTCGCGCATGCGCGTGGCCAGCGTCGGTATGGCGAGGTCGAGGGTCAGGTTGGAGGCGCGGACTCGGTGGTTGGCCGGATACAGCCCCGTCATCATGCTCATGTGAGAGCCCAGCGTATTGGAGAACGTGGTGAACGCGTTCTCGAAGAGCGCGCCTTCGGCGAGCATCTTCTCGAAGAGCGGCGTCGTTTTCAGATCGTGGCCGTAGACACTCATGCTCTTGGCACGCAGCGTGTCGAGCGAGACGAGCACCACGTGACGTGGCTTCGTACGCTTCTCTTCCGTGCGCAAGATCGTCGGGTCACCCCAGACGGGCAGGGACGGGCGGATGTCGTCCTCCTTGCGCGGGAGAGACTCGAATAGAAGGTGGAACGGTTCGGCGCCGAGGTCGGGGATCTCGATCTCGACCGGGATCCACCGCTGCTGGTCGGGCTGCCCCGCCGGGTCGACTACTCTGCGGAACAGGCGTTCCGGAGGCGAGTCGTCCTTGCGCACGAGGCTGACGGAGAACGCGACGGGCGTCGCCGATGGAACCCAGGCGGCCTCCTCGACCCCAAGCCACGTGCGCAGTATCGCTCCACCCGGCAGAACCATCTCCGGGGTGAGGACGCCTCGTTGGACCAACTCGGGAGCCAGTCGGGCGAAGAAGCGCCGGGTCGGGTCCTCTGGGAGTTGGATCGTTTCAGGAACGTAGTCCTCGGGGGGCGCGCCGGGGGCCAGCATCCGGAGTTTCGGTGCTTGGTCCCGCTTGCGGCGCTTGCGCTTCCCCTTGGGGTCGTCGCCGGGCTCGTCGCGCGGGGGAAGGGTCGTCTCGATGAAGGCCCACGGGGCCGGAACCTGGATCGGCTGCAGGATCGCACATTCGACCATCGCTTCGGAGTCTTCGACGGGGACACACTTCGGGTTGAACATGAAAGGGCGTGCGCCCGAGAAGGTCGGGCGGATCACGCCGCCGATCGAGACGTGCGCGCGGGCTTCGATCGCCCGTCCGCCGCCCGTCATGTAGTGCGTGCCGACTAGCCGGATGGCCGGAACCTGGGCCGGCGGCGCCGGTGCGGGCTGCGCCTTGGATCCATCGGGTGCCCGCTCGCAGGCTCCGAGCAATGTCATCGTTAGGAGTCCGGCTACCAGCCCGATCGCGGCGTAGCGTGGTGCGTCGACGTCGATCATGGTCGAAACTGTGCGGCGATGTCGCCCCCATGGGACCGAATCGGGCATCCGGACAGGGTAGCCAGGGCCTCGAAGGCGTTGCAACTGCCCGTCGGATGCTATCTCGAACGCGAGCGGCATGGCTCGCGTTCGGTGAGGGTGGGGAGCGGATGAATCTCAGGCGGAAGCTTTGGTGGGTCTCGGTACTCTACTTCGCCGAAGGTTTCCCGTTCGGAATCGCCATCGACAATCTACCCGTCTACTTCCGCGTCCACGGCGTGTCCCTCGCCGACGTCGGACTGATGAGCCTGCTCGGCGCGCCGTGGACTCTCAAGGTGTTCTGGGCGCCGCTCGTCGATCGATACGGCGAGCGTCGCCACTGGGTGGCCGGATCCCTGGCCTGCATGGCGGGACTTCTGGCGATGCTTCCCCTGTTCGACCCGGCTGCGCCGGGCTTCTGGACATGGGCGCTCCTGCTGCTGTTCACGACCGCGTCGGCCACGCAGGACATCGCCATCGACGCCTATACGATCGGGCTTCTCGCTCCCGGCGAAGAAGGGGTCGCGAACGGCGTGCGGGTATCGGCGTATCGAGCGTCTCTCGTCGTCGGCGGAGGTGGACTCGTGGTCCTCGCGGGTACCGCTGGGTGGCCGGTCGTGTTTTGGGTCGCCTCGATGGTTCTCCTCGCGTTGGCGGCGTCTGCGTGGTTCACGCCGGCCGTAGTCGTCGCGACCGATCGCGAACGGCGTCAGTGGTTGGCGCCGCTTCGGGACTGGATCGCGAAGCCCGGGGCGATCGCGGTTCTCCTCTTCGTTCTCATTTACAAGCTCGGCGACGCGGCAATGGCCCCGATGGTGAAGCCTTTCTGGCTCGATCGCGGCTTGACGGTGGAGGAGATCGGGATCGTTTCGACGTCGGTCGGTGTGTTTGCGAGCCTGGCAGGAGCGATGTTGGGGGGCGTGTATACGTCGCGAGCGGGAATGTTTCGCGGTCTCTGGGTACTCGGTCTGGCGCAGGCGGCATCGAATCTCGGCTACGCGAGTGTCGCCGCGGCCGAGGGGGGACGCTACGCGATCTACGCGGCCTCGCTTCTCGAGAGCTTCACCGGAGGACTGGGCACGGCGGCGTTCCTCTCGTTCCTGATGCATATCTGCGATAAGCGTCAGGCGGCGACGGAGTACGCTCTGTTGTCCGCGCTCTTTGGTTTCACGCGCTCGGTCGCGGGGGGAGTCAGCGGGTTTGCTGCGGCGCGACTCGGCTACGCGGACTTCTTCGTGACGACGTTCGTCCTCGCATTGCCGGCCTATGCACTGCTGCCCTGGGTGAAAGCCTGGATCCACGACGACCGTGAGTGATCGTGCCGGGTCGATCTCGCTGCCGCGGAGCAGTATGCTCGCGGGCCATGAGCCTTCAACGGTCGACGATGGGCCCGCTCCTGGTGTTCGCGCTCGCCATCGCGGCGTGTAGTCACATCGCCCTGCCCGGCGGGTATACCGTGAACTTCCCGCTCAGCGGCGATGCCATCTCGGCTGAGGATACGGGCCGCCTGCGCGTCCCCGAAGGCTTTGGCCTCACCGTGTTCGCGAGCGGAATTCCGAACGCACGAATGTTGCGATTCACGCCAGCGGGAGATCTCCTGGTCAGCGCGCCGGGTGAGGGGAAGGTCTTCGTTTTGGAGCGCGACGAGGATGGGGACGGTCGAGCCGACGGGAAGCGCGTCCTGCTCGATGAG
>JAJCZO010000035.1 GCA_029262355.1 Deltaproteobacteria bacterium | reverse complement strand
GCCCGCGAACTCTTTCTCTGCCAGGTAGAGCCGGACCTTGGTGGGGTTCGGCGCGACGGGAAACATGTACAGCTTCATGCAGGGCCCTCTAACGAACGGACCCGGAAATTCACCGCCCGAGCACTTCGGCCAGTATTGCGGGCTCGTCGGTGATGATCGCCGTGACCTCGGCCTCGATCGCAGCCCGCATGTCTTCGGAGCGGTTCACCGTCCACACGTTCACTTGAAGCCCGGCGTCTAGTGCCGTGCGTACCCCGTCGGGCGGGATGATGAAGAAGGGGTGAATGGCATCTTGGCCGATCTCGCGGGCGCGCGCGAGGCCCGCGGGCCATCCTGTGGTGGTGCTCGTCGTGACGTCGAGGAGGAGCGCGGAGTACAGCTCGCCTTCTTCGCGGACCGTTGCCGCGGCCTCGTCGTTGAAGCTGGAAAACACGGTACGGTCGGCTACGCCGAGGTCTCGAACCTGTGCGACGGCGACGCGCGCGAGCTCGGTGGGGCCCGTGGTTGGGGTGCGGCAGGCGCTTCCGTACGCCTTCAGCTCGACGTTCACGATGGCGTCGGGTGGTACCGCGCCGTACGACTCGGGCAGCGTTGGGGGGACTTGGTCCGTAGGTTGCCCGTTGCCGTCGAGGAGCTGGCACTCTTGAGTCTCGGCGAGAGTGTAGGCGCTGACGCATCCCGTGCACGTCGTCGTGCGATCCAGCGTGTCGTCGTGCATGACGACGAGCTCGCCGTCCGCGGTGAGTTCCACGTCGAGTTCGATGCCGTCGGCGCCCTGCGCGATCGCCTCTCGAAACGATGGTAGCGAGTTCTCTGGGAAGGGATTGTCGGGGCCCGAGACGCCGGCGCCCCGGTGGCCGATGTTCGCGGCGGGAGCGAGAGCGTCGATCCGTTCCCGCACGGCCTCCCGAGGTGACCTCGACGAGATCGTGAGGTCACTACAACCGGAGGCGAAGAGGAAGACGATGGCCGCGAGGGTCGAGCGGGTCCAGGGGACTCGTGTCATGGGTGATAGCCTATCTCGACCCGCGTGGGTCGTGCGAGGGCTCAGGTCGCCGCCCACAGGTTGCAGCGACCGTCGGGGTGAATCGGTCCGGGGACCAGTGAGCACGTGCCGCACTGGCCCTCGGCGCCCGCTGTGAAGAACTTGCAATCGCGACAGCTCTCCTCGGGCCCCTTCGGTGATACGGCGACGTACTTCATCGACTTCCTTCGCATGGTGTCTGGCGTACTGAGGGCACTCACGTCATCGCACGAGAGCTGCTTGGCGCAGCCCGGAGCCAGGACGCTGGCTGACCCGAGGAGGCCGAGCCCAACGGTCCACCGAAGCAGATCGCGGCGCGAAACGTCTGGATCGTGGCTCACAGCTCTCCTTTCTCCAGCCTCGCCGAGGCCCGGCCGGAGGCGATGGGCAGCTCGTCGTATCGCGTCCGGTTGCCGAACGGGCCGCCGAAACAACGCATTGATGGAAGAAGCGCATTTGTATGAGCCTTCGGTGGGTATGTTCAACCGGGCGGAGGCAACGCACCGCATCAAGAGCCGTCTGTTTTGCCCCGACGCGCCTGTGGTAGAGCGTCTTCCAATGTCCAGCCCGCCGATCGTTCCCGAGGCCGGAACGCCGGCGCCGCGGCTTCGTCGGCGTTGGCGCCATGGGCTCAGGTGCTTCTTCCGCTTTACCGGAGGCAAGGGGAGTCTGTCCGATGGCTTCGAAGGAATGCTCGCCCTCGCTGGACCGATGGTGCAGCGAGAGTTCGATCGGTTCGCCGAGCATCCACTCGGGCGGAAGCTGCTCGCCGAGCGCCCGCGCCGCGATTTGAACGCGCTGCTGGTGGACCGACCTGCGTTGGAGGCGATGTCCAAGGGTAGCTTCGCGGACGCGTACCTCGATTACATGGGCGCAGAGGGAATGGGCTCGGCCAGCTACTTCCTCGAAGCCGCGGGCCTGGACGACAAGGCGGCGCAGTTTGGTTGGAGCGACGACCAGTTGTGGTTCGTGAAGCGCATGGCCAACAGCCACGACATCTTCCACGTGGTCTCCGGTTACGACCGCTCGATCATCGGTGAAGTCGGCGTCGACGCGTACACCGCCGGCCACATGCCGATGCTGCCTCTTCGTTTGTTCCTCGCCTATCTCCTACTGCTGAAGCCCTCGAGCCCCATCGGATGGACGAGCTACGTTTTGCGTTGCTACCGCCACGGTCGAGAGACGCCGCCTCTTTCGTGCGTAGACTGGGAAGCGATCTTGGAGCTTCCTCTCGAAGAAGCGCGTCGCCAGATGAACGTGAAGTCGCTGGACGAGATTCACCCGAGCGGCTTCCCTGGGCCCGGCAAGAAGCTCCTGGCGCTCGAGCGAAACCTGAACGGCGGCTGAGCTACGCGGGCGCGGATTCCTTCACCACGGCGAGCATCCCGTCACCGAACTTCTCGCGCTTGGCCGGGCCGAGGCCCCATACGAGCGCCAGTTCGGCTTCGGATCGCGGGCGGGCGACAGCGACCTCGCGCAGGGTTCGGTCGTGAGCCACCACGTAAGCGGGCACGCCCTCGGCGCGGGCCGTTGCCTGACGCCACGCGCGAAGGGCTTCGAAGAGCTGCTCGCCCACGTCGTCGAGCGGTTGTTGATCTTCGGCCGGGCGCCGTGTCCGCGAGCGGCCCGAGGATGGTCGAACCGATCCTGGCGCTGGAAGAAGGACGCGCGCTGGTCGCTCGCCCATCATCACCTCACGCCCAACGCTCGTCAGGAGCACCAGTGGCCGATCGTCGCCCTGAAAGCCGACCCAGCCAGCGGTCACGCAGCGATTGATCACCCGCATGAGCCACTCGTCGGAATGCTCGGAGAGGATCCCGAACGTCTTCGTCTCGTCGAGGCCGGACCGCCCGAGTCGTTCGTCGGCTACGCCACGCAGTAGGTTCACTGCGGCGCGCATGCCGAACCGGCCGGAGACGCGTGCGACCGCGGACAGAATCTTGCGGACGATCTCCGTGCGCTCCTCGTCGCTGCGTTCGTCGCTGGCGACGAGCTCCATGCAGACGTCGCACCGGCCGCAGCCCGCGAGGGTCTCGGCCTCGTCACCGAAGTAGCGGAGGATCGCATCGTGACGGCAGCTACCGCCTTGCGCCCACTTCAGAAGATCGAGGTAGAGTTCCCACTTGTGCTGCACGATGTGGGGCGCGACGGTGCCGCCGTCGCCGTCCATCTCGAGAAGCCGTCGCCGGCGTGGGGGATCGTCGCTCGCCACGAGGAGCAGTCCCCAGGCGTCCTCGCCGTCGCGCCCCGCGCGCCCCACCTCCTGATAGTACGCCTCGACCGAGCCGGGCGGGGCGAGGTGGACGACCGCGCGAACATCGGCGCGGTCGATGCCCATGCCGAACGCGTTGGTGGCGACGACGACGTCGAGCTCGCGATCCATGAATCCATTTTGCACGCGCTCGCGATCGTTTCGGCCTCGGCCCGCATGGTAGGCGTCGGCCTTCCAGCCGGCCGCGGTGAGTCGCTTCGCTTCGTTCTCGGTCTCCTTTCGCGTTGGTGCGTACACGATTGCGGCGCCCCGCGGTGCACTGGGGCTGCCCAGCGCCTCGGCGAGAAGGGCATCTACGTGGCCGTGGCGCGCCTTTTTGCCGACCAGCTCCTGTGCGCGCAGGCGAAGATTCGGGCGTGCGAAGCCGCGCAGCAGCTGTGGGGTGTCGGAGTCGAGGTTTAGGCGCGACAGGATCTCGTCGCGGACGAGAGGGGTGGCGGTGGCCGTACAGGCCATGACGCGGGCCGAGCCGAGCTTGGGGAGAACCGCGCCGATCTCCATGTACTCAGGCCGAAAGTCGTGTCCCCACTCGCTGATGCAGTGGGCCTCGTCGACCACGATCATCGGGCAATCGATCTTCTCGATCAGTTTCTGGAACCAGGGGAGGGCGAGACGTTCCGGGGCGACGTAGACGAGCTTGTATTCGCCGCGCGCGATCCCGGCGAGGCGTCGCGAGGACTCTTTGGGGTCGACCGTCGACGCGAGGTAGGTGGCGGCCACGCCACGGTCCTGCAGCTGGCGCACCTGGTCGTTCATGAGCGCGATCAAGGGAGACACGACGAGTGTCGTGCCGGGAAGCAGAGTGGCAGGGAGCTGGTAAACCAGGCTCTTCCCGCCGCCGGTCGGTGCCACGAGCAACAGGCGCCCAACGTCGAGAATAGTCTCGATCGCCTCTCGCTGGCCGGGGCGGAAGCTCTCGTAGCCCAGGCGAGTGAGCGCGGAATCGAGGTCCGCTGGGGCGTGCGTCGGTGCGGTCACGCGCTGGGTATACCCGACTCGTCCTCGAGCGGAAGCCCTGGGCCTCACTCCTTGCAATGCATGCCGGGCAGAGGAGCGTTTGGTACCGCCAAGGGGTGATCTTCGACCACGCACGCCGCAACCCACACGGTCTCGCCCTCGACGACGGAACCCGGCAGCGGACTTGGGCGGAGGTCGAAGACCGCGTCGTGCGGATGGCGCACTTGATTCGCGGCGAGTTCGGAGTTCGGCCCGACGACAACGTCGCGACCCTCATGGGCAACCGCGTCGAGGGGATCGAGCTCATCGTCGCTTCGATCGTCGCGGGCACGTGGATCACGCCGGTCAATTGGCATCTCGCACCCGACGAGATCGACTACACGCTGGGCGACTCGGGCGCCCGCGTACTGTTCGTAGATGCCGCGCACGAGGAGGCGGCCCGCACGATCGTCGAGCGTCACCCCGGGTGCCAGATTGTGTGCGTGGGAGAGGCGCTGGATCGGCAGCTCGCGTCCCTCTCGGACGAGCCGTTCGATCCGAATGGGCCCGCGGGTGGCAACATGATCTACACGAGTGGCACGACGGGTCGACCGAAGGGCGTGAAGCGGACTCGCCCGGGAGCGCTCGGCGCGACGCTCGCGCATCACGACGTTCTCGGGCGCAACATCGGGCTAGACGGCAGCGGACCGCACCTCATTACCGGGCCGATGTACCACGCGGCCCCCCTCATGTTCTCGGTTTACGACATGGCGAACGGCGCACCCCTCGTGATCCTGCCGCGTTGGGAGGAGCGTGCGGCGTTGGCGGCACTTCGCGAGCGAGAGGTCGCGCATACGCACCTGGTGCCGACGATGTTCGTTCGACTGCTTCGGCTTCCTGACGAGGAGCGCGCGGAGTTCCGCGCACCCCGGCTCGATCTCGTTCTGCACGGCGCGGCGCCGGTTTCGGTGGCCGTGAAGCAGCGAATGATCGAGTGGTGGGGGCCGCTTCTCGTCGAGTACTGGGGCGGCACCGAGGGCGGTGTGAACACCCTGGTCGATTCTACGAAGTGGCTCGAGCATCCGGGCACGGTCGGACAGGCACTTCCGGCGTTCGAAGTTTTCTCGGTCGACGAGAAGGGTGAGCGCTTGCCTCCGGACGAGGTCGGCGACCTCTACTGTCGCCACAAGACCCAAGACGTCGTCTTCGAGTATCATGGCGACCCCGAAAAGACGGCCCGCGCCTATCTGGAGCCGGGAGTCTTCACGCTTGGAGATGTCGGGTCCGTTGATGGCGAGGGGTGGGTCTTCCTCGCGGATCGAAAGACGAACATGATCATCTCGGGTGGCGTGAACATCTATCCGCTCGAGATCGAGCAGGTGCTGGCCGAGCACCCGGCGGTCGCTGACGTCGCGGTCTTCGGCATTCCGGACGACGAGTGGGGCGAGAGCGTGAAAGCGGCGGTCGAACTCGTTGCGGAGCAGGACGCCACGGGCGGGCTCGCCCGGGAGATTCTAACCTTCGGTCGGGAACGGCTCGCCGGGTACAAGGTGCCCCGCTCGGTCGACTTCGTGGCCGAGCTGCCGCGACATCCATCGGGGAAGATCTACACGCGCCGACTGCGTGACCGGTACTGGGCCGGCCGAGAACGGAAGATCTGACATCGGTCGCCGGGGGCGTCGGGCTGGGTGCGGCTCCATGCACGCCCTCCTGAGCCCGAGCGCGCCGTGCCGTCGATGGGCGCTGCTGCTCGGCCGACGACCCGGTGCCGCGGGGTTGCGCTACTGAGTTGCAGCGCGAGGCATTGCCGGGGCGGCGCGACGGGCGCGCTCAGAACGACTCGATGTGGGCTACGAGGGCCCACATCTGTTCGCGGGACAGCGCGTCTCCCCAGCCGGCCATCGTTCCCTTTCCCTGGTCGATGGTCGTGTAGATGCCCGCGCGCATCTTGTCGCCACCCATGAGGAAACCCATGGCGGCCATCCCGCCCCACGAGCGCGGTTGGGCCTGTCCTTCGGCAACCTCGGGGGCGTCGCCCTCCTGGCCGTGGCAGCGGGCGCACTCCTGGCTCCAGAGGATCGCGGCTTCCATCTGGGTATTCGCATCGAGGGTCCCGTCGGGCGGTGCGGTTCCGTCGGTTCCGTCCGGGAGCTTCGCGTCGCGCGCACGTGCTTGGTCGGCGGTGATCCCGAGCGTCTGGCCCCGCCAGACGAACCAGTCGTCGCCGACGTGAGGCACGGCATCGGCCTTCGGCGTGGGAGGCTTGGTGGCGGTGCAGCCCACCAGGGAGAGGACGAGAACTCCTACCAGAATCCGCATGGGCGCGACGGTTCCATGCGCGCGACCGCTCCGCAAGCGCGACCGTGGGGCGGCCCCGAACCGCGCCGTGAAGCGGCCTTCGTCGCGCGAGCGCAAAGAATGAGTACGGCCTGGCGAGGACCGCCCTGGGGACGTAAGCAATGACGGTGTCCGAATCCCCGTTGCTTCTCGCTGACGACTTGCGTGTCCGCGTACGGTCCAACCTCGAGGCGTTCGATCAGGAATCCGCTCCGCTGGAGGGACGCCGGCACGCGGCGGTCACCATGACGCTCGTCGACGACGACGACGGGCGCGCGTGCTTCATTCTGACGCGGCGAAGCTCCCGCCTGAAGGACCATCCGCGGCAGTGGGCGCTCCCCGGGGGCAGTCTCGACGACGGCGAGACTCCCGAGCAGGCGGCGCTGCGCGAGTTGCGCGAAGAGGTGGGCCTTGCACTCGAACCCGATGCGATTCTCGGTCGTCTCGACGACTACCCGACCCGCTCGGGCTTCGTGATCACTCCGATCGTTTTGTGGGGTGGCACGGGAGCGAGGCTCGAGCCGGACCCGGCCGAGGTGTCCGAGCTGTATCGTGTGCCGTTGTCCGAACTCGACAAGCCCGGTGTTCCGCACGTGAAGAACATCCCGGAGAGCGATCGGCCGGTGATCTCGGTGCCGCTGGTCGGGACGCACATTCATGCGCCGACGGCGGCGGTGATCTATCAGCTCCGCGAGGTCGGAGTGCACGGCCGCGGCACGCGGGTCGCGCACTTCGAGCAGCCGGTCTTCGCCTGGAAGTAGGGCCCCTAGCCGAATCGCTGGGTTGCGCGCGCACGAGCCTTCTGCGCCTCGATCTCGCGGTCGCGTGGGGCTGCGGCCGTGATCAGGCCGTCGAGCAGTTCGTGGGCCGCCGTCGAGACCGCCTCGATCGCCTTCTCAAAGGCCGGTTCGTTGGCCTTCGAGGGCTTGTTGAACCCGGAAAGCTTCCGAACGAACTGCAGGGAAGCAGCTCGGATCTCTTCTTCCGTGGCCGGTGGTGCGAAGTTGTATAAGGTTCGAATGTTCCGACACATGAGGCGCCTCCCGTGGCCGGGAGCCTGGCATCCGCGTTCCGGATTGGTCAAGGCGCTCGGACTGGCGGCGGGGCTGGCGGTCTTGCTCATCGCAACGGAGGCCCATGCCGGAGAGGGGCAGACGGAATTGACGGACGATCAGGAAGCCTATCTACGCGAGCACGTGTGGGCCGTGCTCGGGACCGGCCGGAAAGACGGCTCTCCGCAGCTCTCGATGATCGCCTACGAGTACGATGGCGCAGACATCGCGATTTCGATCAAGAGCTACACCGCGAAGTGGAAGAACGTACTGCGACAACCGAAGGTGGCGCTTCTGGTGCACGATGGCCGCAAACAACTCATCGTCTACGGGACGGTGAAAGCGGTCAAGGACGACCCGGAGCGACGTGATCTCATCCGCCGCGTGATGACGAAGCTCCGGCCGGAAGCCGCGGCTCTGGACGACGCCACGCTGACGAAGGTTCTCGACGAACAGCAGCGGACCGCCTTCCGGCTCATCCCCGAGAAAGCCTTTCTGAACGACTGAGCTGCGGGAGCGGAATCGCTGCGTGCGATGTTAGGATCGAGACCATGACGGAAGAGCATCTGGACGTTCTCGTGGTGGGCGCTGGTATTTCCGGCATCGGCGCCGGATATCATCTGCAGAAGCACTGCCCGGACAAGAGCTATGCAATCCTCGAGCGCCGCGAGAACGTTGGCGGTACGTGGGACCTCTTTCGCTACCCGGGCATTCGGTCGGACTCCGACATGTACACGCTTGGGTACTCCTTCCGTCCCTGGACCGAACCGAAGGCGATCGCGGATGGGCCATCGATTCTCCGGTACGTCAACGACACGGCGGACGAGTACGGGATCCGCGACAAGATCCGTCACGGGTTTCACGTGAAAAGGGCGTCCTGGTCGACGCCGGAAGCGCACTGGACCGTAGAGGCGGAGCGGGTCGAGACGGGCGAACGCACACAGTTCACCTGCAGCTTTCTATTCATGTGCGCCGGCTACTACGACTACGACGAGGGCTACACCCCAGACTTTCCCGGGATGGAGCGGTTCCAAGGTCGAATCGCGCATCCTCAGAAATGGAGCGAGGACATCGACTACGCGGGGAAGCGCGTCGTCGTGATCGGCAGTGGTGCAACGGCGATGACGCTCGTGCCGTCGATGGCGAAGACCGCCGCGCACGTCACAATGCTCCAGCGGTCTCCGACGTACGTGGTGGCTGCGCCGTCGGAGGATCGCATGGCGAACAAGCTTCGCGAGTTTCTTCCGAATCGCTTCGTGTACTCTCTGGTGCGGGGGCGCAACGTGTTCTTCACGGGCCTCTTCTTCTGGTTCTGTCGTCGGTATCCGGAGCGCGCGAAGAAGCGTCTGTTGAGCCAGGTGCGCGAACATCTCGGTCCCGAGTACGATGTTCGCCGACACTTCACGCCGAATTACAATCCGTGGGACCAGCGGATGTGCCTCGTTCCCGAGGGAGATCTCTTCGAAGCGCTGAAGTCGGGCGAGGCGTCCGTCGTGACCGATCACGTCGAGACGTTCACCGAGTCCGGGATTCGACTCGTGTCGGGTGAGGAGCTCGAGGCCGACCTGATCGTGACGGCGACCGGTCTGAATCTACAGCTCCTCGGTGGTGTCACGGTCGCCGTCGATGGCGAGCCCGTGAAGTTCTCGGACACCCTCACCTACAAAGGCATGATGTTCAGCGACGTGCCGAACTTGGCCATGTCGATCGGCTACACCAACGCGTCGTGGACCCTGAAGTGCGACCTCACCTGTGAGTTTGTCGCTCGCCTCCTGAACCACATGGAGGCCAAGGGGTACGATGAGTGCTGCCCGCGGACCGGCGCGCATCCCGTCGATGTCGACCCGATGCTCGACTTCACGTCAGGTTATATCCAGCGTTCGATCCAGGACTTCCCCAAGCAAGCTTCTGCTCTTCCCTGGCGTGCGTACCAGAATTACATGGTCGACGTCTGGACCGTGGCTCTCGGCTCACTCGAGGACGGGGCACTCGAGTTCACCCGAAAGCCTGCCGCGAGGGCGTTCGCGGCGCCGGCCGACGACCGCGCGGCGTAGTCCGCACGTCTGACCGGGTCAACGCTCGCCGTCGCTCGTCGCCCCTCACGGCGCATGACGCCACTCGACGTACTCGCGGGAGAGCTCATGGATCGTGGCGGCTCCGTTCAACGCGAGGGTGCGGGCGAGCCCTTCGGCGAACCACTCCAGCACGAGATCCACGCCCCGCTCCCCGCCGGCCGCCAGGGCATACAGATAGGGTCGACCGATCATGCAGGCGTGCGCGCCGAGTGCGAGGGCCTTTGCGATGTCGCTGCCTCGTCTCACGCCGCCGTCGCAGTAGACCTCGACGCGATCACCGACGGCGTCCACCACGGGGGCAACCAGGGTGAGCGGCGCCGGGCTATCGTCGAGTTGGCGGCCCCCGTGATTCGAAAGAGCGATGGCGTCGACTCCGGCGTCGGCGGCAAGCTTTGCGTCGGCGACGGTCTGGATTCCCTTCAGAACGATCGGGCCGTCCCAGACCGACTTCAGCCACTCGACGTCGTGCCACGAAACGCTGGGATCGAACTGGGTGTTGATGTAATCGGCCAGTGCGACCGGGCTCGTCCCATCGCCGACCTCGTGGCCCACGACGTTCGCGAACACGATCGGCTCGGCGGCCAGGAAGTCACGCGTCCACCCGGGATGGAGGATGCCGTCGAGCAGAGTCTCGAGGCCGAGCTTCGGTGGCAATGAGAACCCGCTCCGAACGTCGCGTTCCCGTCGTCCGAATACTGGCGTGTCGACCGTCAGAAGGAGCGCCTCGTAGCCGGCGGCTCGGCTGCGGTCGATCATCTCCTTCACGAGGCCCCGGTCGCGCCAGACGTAGACCTGAAACCACTTGGAACCGCTCGAGACCGACGCAACCTCTTCGATCGACCGGGTGCTGAGTGTCGACAGCGTGTACGGTATTCCTGCCCGCGCAGCGGCGCGGGCGACTGCGAGTTCCCCTTGGGAGTGCGCGATGCGGCCGAATCCCGTCGGGCTACAGATCAGCGGTATCGACGCCTCGTGTCCCAGGATGGTCGTTGCGAAACGTGGTTCCCCGACCCCGCGCAGGACGCGGGGGTGAAACCCGAGCTCACGGAAGGCGGCGGAGTTGCCGTCGAGGCTGCGTTCATCCTCGGCGGCGCCATCGATGTAATCGAAACAGCCGCGCGGAAGGCGGCGCTCGGCGACGCGCCGCAAGTCGTCGACACTGGCGCAACGCGATAGCCGGCGGACCACCGGGTCCCACTCGAACGATCGGAACTGCATTACCGAGCGCAGCGTGTCGAGAAGGGGGATCGCCATGACACTTCCTTAAAGCCGACTCGCGCCGTCGGGGCTACTGGTCCGGCTTACTTGCGCAGTTGGGCAAGCCGTCACGATCGGACTACGGTGCTGCGGATGAGCGAGCTGGGGCGGCTGCGCCGCGACGAGGCAGAAGTCACGAGCTGGGATGAGGAGTGCGATGTTCTGGTCGCTGGCGGCGGTTGCGCTGGTGCGTGCGCGGCAATCGAGGGGGCGAGAGCCGGAGCGGAGGTGCTGGTTCTCGAGCGCGCGGGGGGCGTGGGCGGTACGTCTGCGATGTCGGGCGGGCTCCTCTACCTCGGAGGCGGTACGCCGATTCAGGAGGTCTGCGGCTTCGAAGACTCGGCGGAGGAGATGTTCAAGTACATGATGGCGGCCTGCGGCCCCGAGCCTGATGCGAGGCTGATCCAGCCCTACTGCGAAGAGAGCGTGGAGCACTTTCATTGGCTCGTCGAGCAGGGAGTGCCGTTCAAACCGGAGTTTTTCGACGGGGCGCATGAGCCGTTCACGTCGGATGAGGGGCTTACGTACTCGGGGAGTGAGCACGTGTTTCCGTTCAACGAGATCGCGCGTCCGGCTCCGCGCGGTCACATCACGCAGCAGGTATCGAACAAGGGAAGCCGGCTGATGCAGCACCTGCTCGCCTCTGTCGAGTCTGCGGGGGTGCGGATTCACGTTCAGAGTCGCTGCGAAGCCCTCGTCGTTGCGAGCGACGGCCGGGTAGTTGGCGTGGTCGTCGCGACTCTCGACGGACGCCGCCATGTGCGCGCCCGCCGCGGCGTCGTGCTCACGGCTGGGGGTTTCATCTACAATCGCGAGATGGTGGAGCGTCATGCGCCGGCGTTGCAGCAATGCAAAGTGAAGGTGGGCACGGAGAACGATGATGGGCTCGGCATCCGGCTCGGCGTGGCGGCCGGCGGCGAAGCGATCCGAATGGAGACCGGAGATATTAGTCTCGTGCTCTTTCCGCCCAATCAGCTGCGCCGCGGCCTCCTGGTGAACGGTCGCGGTCAGCGTTTCGTGAACGAGGACGCGTACATGGGGCGGCTCGGCGAGTTCACGGTACTGCGAGAGGAGGGCAACGCGTACCTCATCTGTGACAACGAGATCTTCGTCCGGCCCGACATGTTTCCGATCGAGCTTGCGGCCGTCGCGCAAAGTGTAGCCGAGCTCGAGGCCGATCTCGGGTTGGTAGCGCCGTGTCTCCAGGACACCGTGGCCGCATACAACCGCTACGCGGAGCAGGGCGCCGATCCACTCTTCGGCAAGGGTGCGAATTACGTGTCGCCGCTCACTGCGCCGCCGTTCGCGGCGATCGACCTTCGCACGAAGAACTCGCTGTACTCGGCGTTTACTCTCGGCGGTCTACGGATCGATGCGGGCGGCAGCGTTCTCGCTCCGTCGGGCGAGCCTGTTCCGGGTCTGTTTGCCGCGGGGCGCACGACCTCGGGAATTGCGAAGCAGGGCTACAGCAGCGGGATGTCGCTCGGGGATGGGAGCTTCTTCGGACGGCGCGCGGGAAGAAACGCCGCGCGGAGTCTCTGACCCACGGCTCGCCTCGAGGGAGCTCCCTTAGCTGCAGTAGTCGTTCATCGGGCGCTGTGGCCACGTACACAACGTGACGAAGGTCTTCCCGTCGGGCCCGCCGGCCTTAAGGACGAGGTGCTCGCCGTCGCGGTTTGCGATGATCTCGCCGCCACCACCGGTCTTGCCCCCCGACGCTCCTTTGCGAGTGAGCGTCCAGCCACCCTCTTTCAGTTTCGTTGCGTAGCTCTCCACGAGATCGGCCGTCGACTCGCTCGTCTCGTAGAACAGCCTCTTCCCATCCTCGGGCAGGTCTTGGGTCCCCGCCGGCTTCGCGTCCGAAATGGCGGGCACACCATCGGCCGCGAGCGCCAGGTTCGGCGACATCGCGAGGGTGCAGATGGACAGGAACGCGATCCAGGTCGAAGCTCTTCGCATGATGTTGTCCTCTCTTCGCATGACGCATGGGCTGCCAGGCGGTTGGTTCCTCGGAACTATCGGTCGCAACGGTAGCATGCTTGAGAAGGGGGCCGGTGGCCTCGGGAGCCCGTGTCCGGTAGCGAGTCGCAGATGATGTCGGGGGTTCGGTGGGTGCTCGCGCTGGTGGCGGTTGCGGCGATCGCGGTGGCCTTTCTGCGGTACTCTCCGGAGCAATCGGTCCAACCGGCCCCGGCCCCGGCCCCGGCCCCGGCCCCGGCACCATCGCCGGTGCCGCGAGTGACGATCCGGGCCGATACTGCGCCGTACGCGGGGCCGGCACTGGAGATACCCGACCCGGAGCCGACCGCGGTGCTCGCTCCGATCGACCCGTACGCGGGGCTGCTCGCGATGGAGTCCGGGCGGGTGATCGCCATTCGATCGGCCGACCTACGCGGTGGTGAGCCGGTACGGGTCTTCCTGGCTCTTCCTGAGCCGGTTGCAGAGGGCACCGACGTCCTCGCTGTGCGCGTACTGACGGGTGACGGCCGAGATCCCTACGAGACGAGCGGTGGCACCGTGGCCGACGGTCGACGAGGCGCCAGCGTGGCCATCTCGTCCGAGTGGCTGCGAGCCCCCGGCCGCTACGTGATCGAGATGCGAACGACCGAGCGGTCGCACATTCCCTTGCGCCGCTACGCGATCGAGATTCGCGGAGAAGACTGACCTCGGTACTCGCGCCGCCGGGGAGTGAGCGCTCGTCGCACGCACTCCCCGGGTTGCGATCAGGAGCGGACCTTCACCTCTCGACGGCGAAGTGCCGAGCGTCCGGCCAGAAGAAGCAGGGCGGCCAACATGATCGCGGCGCCCAGGGGCAGGGCCGGGACCGGAGAGCCGGTCGGTACGGAGGACGGGTCGCTTGGATCCGAGCCGGCGGCCACTTCGTCGCCGTCGTCGAAGCCGTCGCCATCTGAGTCCGCGTCGAAGGGGTTCGTGCCGGTGTTGCCGGGGCCCACGAACGTGCCGGTGTTCGTCTCGACCGCGTCGAGGAGAGCGTCGTTGTCATCGTCTGGATCGCAGTCGTCGCCGAGTGCGTCTCCGTCGAAGTTCGCCTGCCCGCCGTTGGCGAGGTCGGGACAGTTGTCGAGCCCGTCGAACGCGCTGTCCTCGTCGCGATCGATGCCGATACGCTCGCCGGAGCCCGGGGGCACACACGTGTACGTCAGCGGGCCGCTGCTGGTTGCGAACGAGCGCAACGTTGCGTCTGTCGCCGTCGCGCCGATGTCGTTCTGGAAGAGTCCGCCGGGAAGACGAACCCACCCGCGAGACACCCCGCCTTCGCTCCCCTTCGCGACCAGATCGCATTCGGTGACCGCGCCGCCGAGCATCAAGGAGGTGAACGGCGCGCTGGACCGAGCGATGAGAAGATTGATCCTTGGGTTCGCGACGCCGCCGTTCGTCGACGTGAGAGTCACCTGTTGGCCGACGATGGGAGCAAGGTCGCTGGGGAAGGCGAGCATGAACTGCTCGAGCTCGTCCTCCTCCGTCCCGGTCAAGTTGAAGACGGGCGACGCGACGAAGTTCTTGAGTGTGCCGATCGAGCCGTCGTGCAGGAAGCCGACGCCCCGGACCTGATCGCCCAATGCTGGCCCACCGGATTGCCCGAACATGCCGACCTTCTGATACATGTTGCGCAAGTGCGCTACTTTGAAGTGCTGCGGCAGGCCTTCGAAGGTCTGCGAGCCGCCCGAGCCGAAGAAGCCCTGCGATCCGTCCAGATCGTGGCAGCCGTTGCAGTCTTCGACGGTGTCGGTGATCGGTCCGAAGTATTTGTCGAATCCGTTCTGCTGCGAGGCGGTGCGCGTGCCGTCCAGATTGGCGACCGGGTTGGGGGGCAGCATCACTTGCAGGATGAAGTCGGTGAATTGCTGCATTTCGCCGTTCGTGACGGTGCCTTCCTTACCCACGAGTCCCTCGAAGGCGACGATGAAGTTCCGGAACGAGACGTCTTCGTCGCAGGGCGCGCCCGTGGGCTCCGTGCAGAGGTCGGTTCCGAAGAAGCCGTCGACGCGGTCGCCCCGCCAGTGCATTCCGCCGTGGGTCGCGAGGCCGCGCAGGGTCTGCGTCGTCATGGGGCCCTTCATCGGATGGAACGTCGTTCCTGGCGCGAGGAGCGGTGTGGCCGACGGCTGATTGTTGGTCGAGACGCCGCCATCTGGGTCGCCCAGGTTCCACGAGAGGCTGTCGAAGTCCGCGAAGATGTGACAGCTCGAGCACGATGCTTCGCCATTGCCTGACGTGATGTCGGCATTGTAGAGGAAGGGCCGTCCGTCGACGACGGATTGCGGCTCTGGGTTGTTCAGCGCGTGCGTCTCGACGGTATTGTTCGACGATAGGTCGACGACCTCGACCTGATTCTGGAAGCGCGTAAGAACGTAGAGGCGGTTGTTTGCTTCGTCGAGAACGAGGCCGCTGGGACCGTCGCCGGTGGAGATGTAGTTTGCGCTTTGCGCCGTCGGGTCGAAGTTCGTCTCGAAGCTGGGGTCTTCGATGTCCGCGGTGTTGAATACACCAACCCGCCCGGATCCGAATGCGGCGACGTACATGGTGCCGCCATCGCTCGAGACGATCGGCTGAAGTGGCGTCGCGAGGCTGTGTTGGATCTGGCCGTTGATCAGCGCGTGGTTCGCCGCGGAGTCGGTGTGCAGCTGCGAGTAGTCGATATGCTGATTCAGGTGTTGCGCGTCGATCGACGGACCGCTCGGATCGATCACGGTGATGCGTGATTCGGAGAGCCGGCCCTGCACGGTGCTCCCTCCGTGGTCGCCCGCGCCTTCGAAGCGAATGTGATTCGGAAGGTCGGTGTTCGTGACGTACAGCTTTCCGTTGACCGGGTTGACCGCGATGTTGAACAGAATCGTTCCGACGTGGTCGAACTCGACGACCGATCCGCCGGCCAAGGTGTTCGCGTCGATCGAGAAGACGTCGTGATCAGGAAGGTTCAGCTTGACGAGGCTGTCCCAGTTGCGCCCGAGTGAGTCCTTCCAGTTCGCGCCGTCGAACTTTACGATGACGCCGGTTTCTGGTGCCAATGCTCCGGCGCCGTTGTCGTTGGGGCCGGGGACGCCACCCGGGGCGCCGCCTGAAGGCGCGGCGCTGTCGAAGCCGTCGGGTACCAGGGTCTCGAGGATGACGGTGGACTGATTGCCGGAGTGGAATGCGGCCGCGTAGACCGTGTTGCCGTCAGGGCTCACGGCGAGAGCGCGGGGAGTATCGGCGAAGAAGGTGACGATCTCGACCGGCGTGCCGCCGACAGTGGTACCGAGGCTCGTGGCATCGAATACCCAGACGTCCGCGCGACCGACGCCTTCGGTCGTGAGCTGAGGGTCGCCCGCGCCCGTGACGCCGGAGATCGAGGCGTGGGTCCGGTGCTGGCCACGGTGCGCCGTCGTGATGAAGGCCCGGTCGCCCGTCGTGCCAGCGAATACGATGTCACGAGGCTCGTCGCCGACGAGCAGTGTCCGCACGACCGCGGCCGGACTCGCCGTCAGGTCGATGATGCTCACGCTGTCCGAGAGGTGATTGACCACCCAGATTTCGTCGTTGGTTCGGGCGGCGACGGAGACGGGCTCCATCCCGACCGGGATCGACGCGGTGTGGGTGAGGCTCCCGCCGGCAACGTCGAAGATCTCGAGACGGTTGTCTGGCGTGTTGACCGCGAACAGCTGCAGGCCATTGGGAGACAGAGCGATCGGTCGCACGTGGCCGCTCTCGAACTCGATGAACGAGGGCTGCGCTTGGGCGGCCGTCGCGAGGAGTAGGAGAATCGTGGTTAGCCAGGGGGAAGGAAGGACGGGCAGCCTCATCATCGACGAAACCTCTTGCCGGCGCTGAACTCTCGGCCGACGGTGTCAGGGGTTGGAGCCCCTAGAGATATCACCTAGGCGAGGGCATTGGCCACCGCATAGAATGGGGCGCTCTCCCAGCCCTCCTTTTCGTGCTCGGGGCTCTGCGGGGGCGTGTCTGCGCGGTGTCAGGCGCCGGGAGCCTTTGCTGATTGCTTTCGCCGAGCGGCGACCCCGCGTTCGATCGCCGTCTTGATCAGCTTGTCGTTGTCTCTCGAAATCGCGCGGTGGACGCGACGCTCGAGCAAGAAGCGGACGATCGGATTGAACACGTGGTACGTCTCGCGGAAGTGTACCCGAGTGCGACCGTGGCCGAGGCTCTCGAGGCGGGTTGAACCGCTCGCTTCCGACCAGAGAGGTTTTCCGATCGCGTCGTAGCGCCAACTCTCGAACGGTTTGACCTCGGTGAGCCACTCCCACGAACGCGCCCTTCCGCCCGAGAGGAGGTAGCGCGGTACGCGGAACCACGTGCGGCGCACGAGTCCGTTTCCGTCGGCGTCGCCGGGGTGGAGGATCTCGATCTTCACGTCACCATGTTCGACGTTTCGGCGTGTCCAGAAGATCGCCCAGATCTCCTCGGGCGTCGCGTCGATCTCGAACGAGTAGCGATGATCCTGCAAAGGTGGCCTCGGCGCCATTCTGCCAGACGGGGAGCCCTTGTTCGAGGATTCGATGAAGACCGCTATGTCTAGGGGATGGAAGATCGAATCCAAGCGCTGGAGGCGCGGCTTCAGAGATTGGAGGCCGTCGAGGAGATTCGACGCCTCAAGGCCCGCTACGGAGAGCTCGTCGACTCTCGCTTCGACGACGAGGGGTTCCTCTCGGCGGACCGAGTGGCTCCGATCGCGGACGAGATCGCGGCGCTCTTTACGCGCGATGCCGTGTGGGACGGGGCGGCGCTTGGTGTGAGTCGTGGGCGCGACGAGATTCGCGAGCGATTCCTGGCCACGACGCTCACGTTCAGCTGGCACTTCTTCGTGAAGCCCAACATCGAGGTGGACGGCGAAACGGCTACCGGCCGGTGGGACATTCTCTCTCCATGCACGATGTCCGGCGACCGGCCCTTTTGGATGGCCGGCGTCGAGGACGACCGGTACGCGTGCGAAGATGGTGTCTGGAAGCACAAGTCGATGAGCCTGCGCGTCGTTTTCATGTCCCCGTACGAGCGCGGTTGGGCGAAGCAGTCGAAGGCGGTGCGGTCGTGAAGATTGGCGTCACGATCCATGCGACCGATCAGACGATGAACCCGGTCGGGCTCGCGCGTGAGGCTGAGCTCCGCGGCTTCCACTCCTTCTACATCCCGGAGCACACGCACATTCCGACGAGTCGCCGTACTCCCGCGCCGACCGGAGAGGACGTCCTGAGCGAGGAGTACAAACGGAGTCTGGACCCTTACGTGACGCTCGCCGCAGCATCCTCGGTTACCGAGAAGATCCTGCTCGGTGTTGGGATCGGGCTCGTCGCCCAGCACGACCCGATCACCTTCGCGAAGGAGATCGCGACGGTGGATCATCTCTCGGGGGGTCGTTTCGTGCTCGGCATCGGGTACGGCTGGAATCACGAAGAGATGGAGAATCACGGGATCGACGTAAGGCGCCGGCGCGCGCTGGTTCGGGAGAACATGCTGGCGATGGAAGCCCTGTGGAAGGATGAGGTTGCGAGCTTCTCGGGCGAGTTCGTCTCTTTCGAGCCCAGCTGGCAGTGGCCGAAGCCGATACAGCAGCCGCGGCCGCGCGTCTTGATCGGCGGGGGGGCGGGCCCGAAGCTGTTCGCCCACATCGCCGAGTACGCCGATGGTTGGTTGCCGATCGGGGGTTCGGGCATTCGAAAATCTCTGCAAGGTCTTCATCGGGCCGTCGAGGAGCGAGGTCGCGACCCGAAGCGACTTCACATCGTGCCGATGGGTGTGTTCCCGGAGGCCGGAAAGCTCGACTACTACCGCGAGTCGGGGTGCACCGAGTGCGTACTGCGCCTCCCCGCCGGTTCGCGCGACGAGGTTCTGCCTGCGCTCGACACGTACGCCAGATACTTGCCGTAGGTCCGGATCAAGGCGTATGCGCGCTCCGGGGCCCGGGGGCTACGTCTTCCAGAACGCCTGCCAGGTATCCCAGCTGTCGGGAATCGTACCCCGCCCGGTCTGGCTCTTCGGCCATTCGGCCGGCTCCAGAGCGAGTGGGTTGGCACCGACCTCGCTGCCGTACCAAAGCAGGTGGCGCCGCCGGACGAACAGCCACCGGCCGGAGCGACGCTCGTAGGTATCGCGATACTGGATGGCCTGGTGGATCCAGTTCTGGCCGAGCTGTGTCTCATTCTTGCAGTAAACCACGCCCGTGGCGTGGTCGTCGTCTTGGACCTCGATGATGTGGTTTCCGACGAAGAGGATCGTGATTCCGACGTCGCGCAGCTGCGATTCGAAGCTCTTGCGCAGCGCAGGATGGCCGAACGCGTTCCGACCCACTTGGACGTCGTCGACGAACAGCTCTAGGAGCGCGTCGATGTCTCGGCTGTCGATCGCGAGTGCGTAACGATAGGCGAGCTGGCGGATATCGTCGCGCGCAATGAGCCTGCTGAGATCATCCATCCGCAATGCGGTATCGGGCCGGACGGGAGGGGATCAAGCCCTGTCGGGCACGGCGTCGTAGCTCGTCCACGTTTCGCGTTCGAAATCGTATAGCTTGCACTGGCGCGTCGCTTCGACGTACTCGCCGAAGCGGTAGGGACGTGACTCGCTCACGTCGGAGTCGACACGGTTCAGCGCCTCGGCCGCTTCGGGCAGGTTGTAGAACGGGATCCGCGGGTCGACGTGGTGTGGCACGTGCACGAAGATGTTGTGCCAGAACACGTTCAGCCACCCGGGCATGCGCAGGTTGCAGGTGGTCTCGACCTGGCCGGCGAACTTTCTCCAGCGACGCCGGCTGTGCCACGGCATCTGAGGTGAGATGTGCTGAATGTAGACGGCCCAGCCGATCAGCGCGTTCCAGAGCAGCCAAGGAACGAGGAGGACCTTCGTCCAGGCCCAGGCGATCCCGCCGATGGTGCCCGTCTGTTCCCAACTGAAGGCGGCGACGGCCGCCGACATCACGACGAGGTACGCGCACACGGCGAGCCGGTCGCGAAGGTAGGGCCCGTTCATCTTGTTTGGCGGCGTGATCCACATGAGGCGGTTCCACCAGATCTCACGCGTGTAGTACGTGCCGGCGCCCATCAGCGACCAGTCCATCCGGTGGCGTAGCTTCTGCCAGCGCGAGTACCCTGCGTACTCCTCCGCCGTGACGGGATGCCAGACGAAGTCGAGTCCCTGACAGCCCGGGAAGGCGTGGTGTACTCGGTTGTGCCCATAGGCCCACACCGAGAGGGGGTGCATGCTGGGCAGCATCGCGAGCTGCCCCACCACGTAGTTCATGCGGGGGCTCTTGAAGAGTGCGCCGTGGGCCGCGTCGTGGCCGACCACAAACATGGCAGCGATGGAGAGCGACGTCAGAATCCAGCCTACGAGCACCAGTGGGACCGATGACGACCCGAGCAGCAGTGCCAGTCCCACAGTGTAGAGTGCAAGGTCGCGCCCCAGGTACAAAAGCCCTTTCCAGGTGGGGTTTTCGTAGGAACTCTTGGGAACGGACTTCACCAGCGTCCGGATCGTGAGGCGCTTCTCGTGGGCCTGAACGCTCGGCGCAACGGGGGCGACGGGCGCCCGACTGGACACACTGGGCGTGTCTGGAACCTGTTCGGTGATCTGCGGCATGGTCGGGGGCCGGGGGAGGGGCTCTGCCGTGAAACGGCCCGCGCTCCGAAAGCCAAGGTTCTAGGTACCATGCCGCTCCGTCACCTGCCATCCGGTTTCGGGCCCGTCGTGGGCGCTCAGTCGGCCCGGCCGAGTACGTAGGTTTGGATTTCCTCGATTTCTTGTTCGGTCAGAATCTCGCCGAAAGAGGGCATTCCGACGCCGGGCATGCCCTTGTGCACGATCTCCACGAAGGCCTTCTTCATGTCGGGCGTCGAGTGGCGGAGATCTGCGACGGCTCCCCCGCCGACGGCGGTGACCCCGTGACATCGCGCGCACCACCGGTGGTAGAGGTCTTCCCGCTTGGCCAGGGCGGGGTCGCGGCTGGCCAGCAGCTCTTCGACGACGGCGGAAGTGATCGCCTGGTCGGACAGTGCGAAGGTGTGGACGATGCCCTTCGACGGGGTCCCACCCTGTGCCGCCGCATCGCCGCCCACGAGTGCGAAGGCGCCGCCCCAGCCGGCTATGATCGACACGTACTGGACGCCGTCGATCGCGTAGCTGATCGGTGCGGCGATGACGCCCGAGCCCGTGTGGAATTCCCAGAGCTTGTGGCCGTCAGTGGCGTTCAGGGCGATGAATCGTCCATCGGCGGTCCCCTGGAACACGAGGTCTCCCGCCGTCGTGAGGGTGCCTCCGTTCCACGGCATTGCGTATGGGTGGCGCCAGGCCTCTTCCTGCTTCACGGGGTCCCAGGCGAGCAGGTGGCCCGAGACGATCTCACGCACCAGGGTTGCGAACGGGGCGAGGTCCGTTTGCGTGTTGAAGTGCTCGGCGGTGAGAACCTCCTTCGGGTTGAAGCGGTAGGCGCCGAGCACCTCTTGCGCGGGAATGTAGACGAGGCCGGTCTCTGGGTTGAACGACATCGGTTGCCAGTTGTGGCCCCCGAACGCGGTGGGTTTCACCATGGCGATGCCATTGCCGTAGTTCGCGGTGCCGGTCTCGTGCGGCCGGCCGGTCTTCGGGTCGACGCCGTCCGCCCACGTGACCTCGACGTATGGCTTGGCTGAGAGAAACTCACCGGTCTCGCGGTCGATCACCCAGAAGTAGCCGTTCTTCGGCGCCTGCATGAGGACCTTGCGGGGCTTCCCCTCGATCTCGAGGTCGGCGAGGATCATGTGCTGCGTCGCCGTGAAGTCCCAGTTGTCCCCCGGCGTGGTTTGGAAGTGCCACTTCAAGTCCCCGGTGTCGGGGTCGAGGGCGAGGATGGAAGAGAGATAGAGGTTGTCGCCGCCGCCGGGACTGCGATGCACGCGGCTCCACGGGGAACCGTTGCCGGTGCCGACATAGAGCGTGTCCAGGTCGGGATCGAACGCCATCGAGTCCCACGCGGTGCCGCCGCCGCCGATCTTCCACCATTCGCCGCCCGACCAGGTCTTGGCGGCTTTCTCGAGGGCCGGCGACTCGAAGCCGTCCGCGGGGTTGCCGGGGACCGTGAAGGTTCGCCAGACCAGCTTGCCGTCGTTCGCGTCGTACGCCGAGACGTAGCCGCGGACGCCGAACTCGGCGCCGCCGTTGCCGATGATGACCTTGCCCTTCACGACGCGGGGAGCTCCGGTGATGGTGTAGGCTTTGGATTGGTCGACCGTCACGGTTTCCCAGACGGGCTTCCCGGTCTTTGCGTCGAGGGCGATGAGGCGACCGTCGAGCGCGCCGACAAAGACCTTGCCCTCGTAGACCGCGACGCCGCGGTTCACGACGTCGCAGCAAGCCTTTGCTCCTACGGCCTTGGGGACTCCGGGGTCGAAGCGCCAGAGCTCTTCTCCGGTCTTGGCGTCGAGTGCGAAGACGATACTCCACGAGCCAGTCGCGTACATCACGCCGTCGACGACGATCGGTGTAGCCTCGTGGCCGCGCTTGAGCCCGGTCTCATAGCTCCACACGCGCATGAGGCGGCCGATGTTCTCCGGCCTGACCTGATCCAGTGGACTGAAGCGTTGTTCGGCGTAGTCGCGCCCGTGCGTCAGCCAGTTCTGTGGCTCGGAAGCTGCGCCGACGAGCCGCGCGTCGTCGACCGAAGCGGCACCTCCTGCGGCCGCATGTGCCGAGAGGGGGAGGAGCAGAAGGGCGATCGGCAGCAGGCGGCGTAGCATCGAGGTCATCCTCCCCGTTTTGTGTGTTCGTATTTCGTGCGGAGCTCGTGCTTCAGGATCTTCCCGGTCGCGTTGCGTGGGATTCTCTCTACGATCTCGATCTGCTCCGGGATCTTTTGGACCATGAGTCCCCTCTCTTTCAGAAAGGCGCCCATCTCGTCCATCGCCACGGGGCGGGCGGCATCCTTCAGTGAGAGGACGGCGCACGCGCGTTCCCCCGTGTCGGGGTCGGGCAAACCGACGACCGCGACGTCCTCGATTCTATCGTGGGTGTAGAGGAGGTCTTCGACCTCCTTTGCGCTGATGTTCTCGCCCTTGCGAATGATCACGTCCTTCAGGCGTCCGGTGATCACGGCGTAGCCGCCGCCGTCGAGGTAGCCGAGGTCGCCGGTGCGGAAGTATCCGTTCGCGTCGAATGCGGCCTGGTTCAGGCTTTTGTCGAGATAGCCCTTGCAGAGTTGCGGCGCCTTTACGCGGAACTCGCCTTCCTCTCTGGCGGCCGCGACGGACTCGTCGCTCCTCACGACGCGAAGGTCGACCTCCGGCGGACACGTGCGCCCTTCGGTGTGTGCGAGCTTGTCGTCGGGGTCGTGCACCGAGTTCATGACCAGGATCGGGCACTCGGTCATTCCATAGCCCGATACGATGCCGGCGCCGCCCATCTCCTTCTTCAAGTCGAAGTGGAGTTGCGGGGGCTTGGGTGCGCCGCCACCGGGGAAGCTTCGTACGCAGGGGAAGAGCGGCGCGTCGTTGCCGGCCGCGCGCCGCTTCCGCTGCTCGGCGAGGTATGCCTGGTGGAAGGCGGTGCCGGCGGTCGCCTGGGTGACGTCGTTCTTTGCGAGCACGTCGATGGTCGTCGCCGGGTCGAAGACGGGCACTACGATGAACGAGCAGCCGGCCATGAGTCCCGCGTAGACCCATACCACT
This sequence comes from Deltaproteobacteria bacterium, assembly GCA_029262355.1. Taxonomy (GTDB): domain Bacteria; phylum Desulfobacterota; class Binatia; order UBA12015; family UBA12015; genus VGTG01. The sequence continues at coordinate 17,785 of JAJCZO010000035.1, read as the reverse complement.
CCGCCCACGTGCGTGAACGGGAACACCATCGCGACTCGGTCGTCGGCCGCAAGATCGAGCACGCCGCTCATGCCGCGTGCCGCCGCGCACAGCGTGAGGTCCGTGTGGCGTGCTCCCTTCGGGTCGGCGGTCGTGCCCGAGCTGTAGAAGAGCCAGCGCACGGGCGCACCGGCGTCTCCGAACTCGGCGGGCGGAGGCGGGAGAGACGAGGGGTCGCCGTCGGGGATCGAGCCGTCGACGACCATCACTTCGAGGCCGTCGTGCCCCGTGGCGATATCGTTCGCCATCCCGAGATAATCGAAGCCCCGCCAAACCCCCGGCACCACGAGCATGCGGCTCTTCGCTTGCTTCGTGATGAAGCTGACTTCCTTGTGGCGATAGATCGGGAGGATGGGATTCTGCACGGCGCCGAGGCGCGAGAGCGCAGCGACCAGGACGAGAGAGTTCCAGTCCGTGGGGAGCATCCACGAGACCATCGACTCCTGGCAGATGCCCTTGGCCTGGAGGCCGGCCGCACATCGCTCGGCGGCGTCCCGATACTCCTTGAAGGTGGCGCGGCGATCGGTCTCGTCGACCGTGAAGAGCGCGTCCGGCGTGGCCTGTGCGCGGGCCTCGATCAGCGCCCACAGGCCGCCGGCCTGGAGGTAGGATTGTCCGTGGCTGTTCTGCGGCATGGCGGAGGTTTATCCGAAGCGGCGAGAGGCTTCCATCCGGCTCGCTCGTGTCGCGTATCTGAGATCGCTGGCACGAGGGGGTGTCGAGACGCTCCGATGGCATGGCGCGCGAAGGAGCGCCCGCCGGCTGCGGAGCGCGACGGAGCGCAATGCAGCTCGCGGAGATGGATCAGCGTTCCGAGGTGCCGGGTCCTTAGGATACCCTAGGAGCGCCACTGTGCGCGGTGGCTGCCGAGCGGCGCCGGCGGTCGGTCCCAGCGGGCCGGAGTGGCTTCCATCTCGACGATGGGGGCGAGGTGTTCGAGTCGCCCCCACGCGGTTTCCGAACTCGTGACGAAGCGCTCGGGGCGGTCGAAGCCCGTCGCCGCGGCTCGGTCGCATCGTGCTCCGATTCGAGTCAGCCACATGCCGGTCTGGCACAGGGATGCCTTGACGTGCCAGCTGCCGCCCTCTCGCGCGCGACGCGCGAGGGCGGTAAGAGCACCGAATGCGGCGAGGTAGCCCGTCGTGAAGTCGGTGGCGGCGGCTGGAATGAGCGCGGGGCGCCCGTCGAGCGACTCACTGTCTGCGATCCCGACGGCAGATTGCGCGAGCTGTTCCCACCCGGCTCTCTCGGCGAAGGGGCCGGTGTGCCCGTAACAGTTGATCGACACGTAGATGATCCCAGGGTGTTTCGATGCGAGTTCTCTCGCGGAGAGACCGCGCCTGCTGAGCGCGTTCGGGCGATAGCTCTGACAGAAGACGTCTGTGCGTTCGAGGAGCTGATCGAGGCGTGTGCGGTCGTCCGTCACGTCGAGATCGAGAAACGCGTTGCGTTTTCCGTGACCGGTGTCGATCACGAATGGCTCGATGCTGGGGATGCGCTCTGCACCGATTCGCAGCACGTCCGCGCCGAAGGATGCGAGGGTACGGCCGCACGTCGGCCCGGCGAGAACGCGCGTGAAGTCGAGGACACGGATGCCTTCGAGGGGGCGCGTTCCGCTCCGAGGGATGCGCGAATCGGCGTCCCCGATGCGTTCGATCTCCACCACCGGCAGCTCTGCGAGGACCTGGCCGTGCGGATGCGTGGCCCAGTCGTCGATCGTGCGCACGACCGCGCCGCAGAGATCGTGTCGCGCGATCTCGGTCTCGAGATCTACCGCGTCGTGGCCGCGGACGGCCTCTGCGATCGCGTCTGGCTCCAGAGGACACCCGAGTAGAGAGACCAGTCCTTGGGCGAGGCCGGGAAAGCCACCGTGCAGGTGGATCCAGCGCCCGTCGCGCGTCTGGTAGAGGCCAATCGATGGGTTGTGGTGGCGCTGGAGGTCGACGCCGTTCGACGCCTTTTGCAGAACGAAGCTGATCAGGCTCATCGCCGCGCCCGTCACGTCGACCGATACCGACTGCTCGGCGCCGCCGCGGACCTGGTGAACGTCTGCGGCCGCCGCGCCGACGAGGCCGAGTGCCGCCGCCGCAGCTTCGCCGACGGGGTATCGCGTAGGTAGGATGGGGTCGTTGCCTTCGATGTGGATGCGCACACCGCTCGGAGGTTCGAGGCGCGCTGTTTTCAGAAGGTGGTCGAGATCCAAAACGACGGCTCCATCGCGGCGGGACTCAGCCCCCGAGGATCTCCCGCGCTCGCTCTCGGAGCACGAACTTCGTCACCTTGCCCGAAGCGTTCACCGGCAGCTCCGGCACGATCTCGATGGTGCGCGGCACCTTGTAGTTGGCCATGTTCGCACGACACCACTTGATTACGCCGTCGGAGTCGAGGTTCTTTCCGGGTGCTGGGACGACGAACGCCATCCCGACTTCTCCCATGCGCTCGTCGGGGACCCCGATGACCGCGACCTGGGCGAAATCGCCGCTGCCGAACATGAGGTTCTCGATCTCGGCCGGGTAGCAGTTGAAGCCACCCATGATGAACATGTCCTTGATGCGGTCGGTGATCCGGAGGTAGCCACGCTCGTCCATGATCGCGATGTCGCCCGTGTGGAGCCAGCCGTCTTCATCGATCGCCTTTGCCGTTTCGTCCGGGTCGTCGAGATAACCCCTCATCACGTTGTAGCCGCGTACGATGACCTCGCCGGGTTCGCCGCGCGGAACCTCGTCGCCCCCTTCGTTTACGCAGCGCACTTCGACGTCCTCGATCGCGCGTCCCGACGTCGTGGCGATGGTCTGGGCGTCGTCGTCCTCCCGGCACATCGAAACCGTGCCGCACGATTCCGTGAGTCCGTAGCCGGTGATGATCGTGTCGAACCCGAGCTCATCCTTCATACGGTGGATCAACTCGACCGGAATCGCTGCGGCTCCCGTGACGGCAAGCCGCAGGTTCGAGATGTCGTGCTTGCCGAGATCGGGATGGGCGAGGATGGATTGATAGAGCGTCGGCGGCCCGGGGAGCATCGAGATCTTGTCCGTTCCGATTCGTGCGAGGACTTGCGGTACGTCGAAGACCAGATGGGGGAGGGCGGTCGCGCCGCGAAGGATGCACGACAACCATCCGGCCTTGTAGCCGAACGCGTGAAAGAAGGGGTTCACGATCAGGTATCGATCCCCTTCGGTGAGCCCGACGATCCCCGACCACGCGAGGAACACCTTGGTGTTCTGTCCGTGCGTCGTCATGACGCCCTTGGGTTTCCCGGTCGTGCCGGAAGTGAACATGATGTCGGAAAGGTCGTCGGGAGAGACCGACGCGGCGCACTCTCGCGCCTTCTCCTCAGGCTCGGATGCGCCGTGCGCGAGGAAATTCTTCCAGCTCGTGGCGCCGTCCGACGACCCGCGTAGAGCGATGATGCCTTCGAGAGCTGGCGTGTCCTCTTGTTGGATCTCGGCGACGTAGTCGACGCCGAGGAAGTCGGTGACCGTACACAGGAGCTTGGCGCCGCTCGTGCGAAGGATGTAGGCCGCCTCGGCTTTCTTCAGTCGCGTATTGAGCGGGATGAGTGTGGCGCCGGTCGCGTGGAGTCCGATCGCGGCCAGAATCCACTCGTGGACGTTGGGCGCCCAGATCGCGACCCGATCCCCGCGCTCGATCCCTGCGGCGAGGAAGGCACGAGCGACGTGGATGCCCGCGTCCGCGAGTTCCGCGAAGCTGAGCCGCGTGTCCCCCTCTTCGATGGCGAGTGCGTTGCCGAAGCGTTCGGCGGCTTCCTGGACGGCCCCTGGGATGGTGCGTTGCATGCGGCGGGTTTATCGCAACGGCGCTCTGGCTTCCATGCCGGAGCCCGCCCGTTCCGCACCTGAGGCGAATCGTACGCGAATGACGTGGGCTCCGCCGATGGGGCGGCTCGCGGGCTACCCGCGGCGATCCTGATATGTTCTACCCAATCCATGGATCTGGACTTCACCTCAGAGCAGAATCTGCTGCGGGAAACCGCCCGTGGATTGTGCGAGAAGCACGCGCCGCTGGAGGTGGTACGCGAGCTCGAGGATGATGCGTCCGGTCATGCGGTCGCGTTGTGGAAGCAATTGGGCACGCTCGGGTTGATCGGCCTGCGGTTGCCCGAGCAGTACGGCGGGTCTGCACAGGGCATGCTCGAAGCCGCGATTCTCTATGAGGAGTTCGGCCGGGTCCTGGCGCCGACGCCACACTTGGGTAGCGCGATTCTGAGTGGCGGCGCGATCGTCGAAGCGGGGACCGACGTGCAGAAAGATCGCTGGCTCCCCAGGATCGCGTCTGGAGAAGCGATTCTGGCCCCGGCCTGGCTGGAGCCGCGCGGCGGGTTCGACCCGCTCGGTGTTCAGCTCGAAGCGAAACCGGTCGACGGTGGATTCTCGCTCTCCGGCGTGAAGAGCCACGTTGCGTTCGCAGGCGTCGCGGATCGACTGGTCGTCGTCGCCCGGACGGGTTCGAGCGACGAGGTGATCGATTTGTTCATCGTCGACCCCAACGCAGCGGGGATCCATTGCACGCAGAGGAAGACGATGGCCTCCGACGCGCAGTTCGAAGTGCGATTCGAGGGAGTCCGGGTTCCCGAATCAGATCGGATCGGTGCCGCTGGGACGGGCTGGGCGACGTGGACGAGCGTGTTGCACGACGGGGCGGTGTTGCTTTCTGCGCAGGCGATCGGCGGCGCCGGGCGAGCACTCGAGATGACGATCGTCTATGCGAAAGAGCGTCACCAGTTCGGCAAGCCTCTCGGTGCGTTCCAGTCGCTCGCCCACTACCTGGCCGATGCGTCTACCGCGATCGACGGTGGTCGCACGTTGGTCCACGAGGCGGCTTGGGCGCGTGACGCTGGTCGCTCCATCACGCGCCTGGCGCCGATGGCGAAGCTGTTCGCGTGTAAGACCTATCGTGAGACGACGAAGGCGGCGCAGCAGATTCATGGGGGCATGGGTTTCTCTGTCGAGTGCGACATCCAGCTGTACTTCCGCCGGGCAAAGCAGCTCCAGATTTCGTGGTGGGATTCCCACTACTGCGAAGAGCTGATCGCAGCCGACGTGCTCGACGGAGACGGTCCGCCTGATCTGCGGCCGGCACCCGTCTGATTCCCCGTGTCGGGTTCCGCTCGCAGCGCGGCCCTCGCCGGCCGCCGAATCGTCGAGTTGGCGGACCACAAGACCGCGTACTGCGGCAAGCTGTTCGCCGACATGGGCGCCGATGTGATTCTCGTCGAGCCGCCGGGGGGCGACTCGATGCGGAGGCTGCCCCCGTTCTGGAAGGGCGAGCCGCATCCCGATCGCGGATTGTGGTTCCTCTACACCAACACGAGCAAGCGCGGGGTGGTGATCGATCTCGAGACGGCTGAGGGGCGAGAACGATTCCTCGCTCTCGCCTTGAACGCGGATGCGGTGATCGAAGGGGAGACCCCCGGCCGGCTCACGCAGTTGGGGATCGGCTGGGAGATCTTGCGCGAGCGGAATCCGGGTCTGGTGCTGACGTCGATCTCTGGATTCGGCCAGACCGGTCCGCGCCACGGGTGGAAGTCGTCCGACCTGGTTGCGACGGCGCTTGGCGGCGCGGCAATCGTGACGGGTTACGCAGACGATCCTCCGGTTCGACTCGCGGGCTCGCACGCGCACGTCATGGCGGCAACGAACGCCGCGGGCGCGACCATGATCGCGCTGCGGCACGCGAGCGGGAGCGGCACAGGCCAGCACGTCGACATCTCGGCGGTCGAGACCGTAGCAGCGGTGAGCCACATCACAGGTGTGGGCAAATGGCTCGACGATGGGATGATCCCGAAGCGCGCCGGGACCGGTCTCTTCGCGTCGGTGCCCTCCGGCGCGTACCCGTGCCGAGACGGGCTGGTCTACCTCATGGTGAACCGCCCCGCGCATTGGAAGAGCGTGGCGCGGTGGGTGTTCGAGGAGACGGGACAGGAAGCCATTCTCAATCCGCTCTGGGAAGGTCCATCTGCGAATCGGATCGAGGATCGCGAACTGATCGACATGTTCATCGGCGAGCTGACCGCGCAGCACGCGGTTGCCGAGATCTACCGGGAGGGGCAGGCGCGACATCTGGCGTTCACACCCATGCAGACCGCATCGCAGGCCGTGGCCGATCCGCAGCTCGAGGCGCGGAAGTACTTCGTCGACGTGTCGCACGGAGCCGACGGCGAGTTGCGCTATCCAGGTGCGGCGTACCGTCATGAGCAAACGCCAGCGCAGATCCGTCATCGAGCACCGCGTGTGGGTGAACACGACGACGAGGTCTTCGCGGAACACCGAAGCCGCAGTCCAGCACCGGTACTGGCCCCCGCCCCCGCCCCCGCGGGAGCCCTGGCCGGTTTGCGTGTCGTCGAGTTCTCGATGGGCATGGCCGGTCCGTGGATCGGTCGGGCGATGGCGTGGTGTGGTGCGGAGGTGATCAAGGTCGAATCGAAGAGTCATCCCGACGTTACGCGCCAGTACATTCCGCCGTGGGCGCCGCACCTCGGAATCCAATCGCGTCTGTCGCCCTGGTTTACGGATTGGAACGCTGGCAAGCGGTTCGTCGCCTTGGATCTCCTGCGACCGGACGCAGTGGACTTGGCAAAGCAGGTGATCGCCAAGGCTGACGTCGTGATCGAGAACTTCACTCCGGGGGTGCTCGACAAGCTGGGGCTCGGCTGGGACTCACTTCGCCGCGTAAAGCCGGATCTCGTGATGTTCGGGACGTCGGGGTTTGGCAACGACGGCCCGCACCGCAGCTACGTCACTTGGGGGCCGAACATCGAGGCGGCTTCGGGGCTGGCGACGAGTTCGGGGTTCGCGCACCGTCCTTGCGCGATGACCCACTTCGCCTACCCCGACTCGGTCAGCGCCATGCACGGGCTGTTTGCGGTGATGTGTGCGCTCGAGCATCGGAGGCGCACGGGGGAAGGCCAACGGGTGAATCTTTCGCAGCTCGAGGCAATGGTGTCGGTCTTCGGTGACGTCATGATGGAGGCCGTCGGGTCCGGGCAGAATCCGAAGCGGGTGGGGAACCGATCGCACTATGGAGCCCCGCACGGCTGTTATCCGTGTGCGGGCGAAGACCGGTGGTGCGCGATTGCTGTTTTCGACGACGAGGGTTGGGCGCGATTTTGTGCCGTGGCCGGCCGAGCCGACTGGGCTGCGGACGCGCGCTTCGAGACTCTGGCGCTCCGCCTGGGGAACGTCGACGCTCTGGAAGCCCTCGTGTCGGAGTGGACCCGGTCCCAGGATGCGTACGCGTTGCAATCGAAGCTGCAGGCGATCGGGATTGCCGCCGGAGTCGTTCAGAACACCGAGGACCAACATCGACGCGATCCACAGCTCGCGGCGCGGGGCTTCTTCGAAGAGATTGAGCACAAGCTCAAGGGGAAGGTCGTTGCGAACGGCATCCCGCTTGGGCTCACCGGCACGCCAGGACACACCTCTGATGCCGGCGCGGCGGTCGGGGAGGACAACGACTACGTCTTCGGTGAGGTGCTGGGGCTGGGTGCGGACGAGCTTGCGCGACTTCGGGCGTGCGGGGTCATCGAAGACTCGGACGAGCCGGACCCCGAGCTTCCGAGATGAGCTCGGGGGCGCTTCCGATCTACGTGGACGTAGACGACGTCCTCGCGGATACGACGGCTGCTCTCATCGAGATCGCCCGAGACTTGTTTGCGCGCGACGTGGTGTACGAGAACTGTCACTCTTTCGATCTCGGGGAGTCCTTCGGGCTCTCGCCTGCCGAGCGGGATCGCTTGCTCGACGCCGCGCACGAGGATGCGGTGATCGAGTCGATGCACACGATCGAGGGCGCCGCGAAGACTCTGGCCGCATGGGCGGGGCGAGGTCACGACGTACAGATCGTCACGGGAAGACCTCCCTCGACGATGGCGGCAACGCGTCGATGGCTCGATCGTCGGCAGATGCCGCACCGCTCGCTCGCGTCGATCGACAAGTATGGTCGCCAATCACACTTGGCCGATGCCACTCCGCTCGACCGGCTGTCCGCGCAGCGCTTCGAGGTGGCGATCGAAGACTCGCTCATGATGGCGCGTTTCCTCGTCGAAGAGACCGAGACCTTCGTGCTGCTCCTCGATCGGCCGTGGAACCGCGACGTGAGCTCGCTTCCCCCGCGCGTGCTGGCGCGCGTGCGCCGAGTCTCCTCGTGGTCCGAAATCGAAGCCCACGTCGCCGATCGAGATTGATCGCTCGTAGTGGCTCGCCGCGCCCCCGCTTCGGCGGCACGCGGTAGTCGCAGGTCATTCCATGTAGCCGAGCGCCCGAAGTTGCTCGATGGCCTTCGGATTGAGTTCGACGTCGACCATCGGAGCGGCGGATTGCATCTCGTTGAAGTAGCGCTTCAGCGCGAGGGCCTTCGCGGCCATCCTGGCCGCCTTCGCCGGGTTCTTTGCAGCGAGGTTCACTCTCTCGCCGGGGTCGGTATCGAGGTGGCTCAGCTGGTTGCCGCCGCCGATGTGCAGAAGCTTGTAGTCGCCCTCGATGACGGCGTACCCGCGGTCGCCCCAGATCGGCGACATCTCTGCGACGGCGTAGGGGGGCGTCTCGCCAGCAAGCAGGTTCGCCCCGGGAAGCGTTGGATCCTCTGGAAGTCCGACCACACCCATCAGCGACGGCAGCAGCCCAATTGCTTGGGTCGGCGCGGTGACTGACGCGCGAAGCGAGGCAGGCTTGGTGCCGGCAGGGAATCGCACGATCAGCGGGATGTGCACGATCTCGTCCCAGAGGCCCTGCGAATGGCCGTACTTGCCGTGCTCGTAGAGTTCTTCGCCGTGGTCCGCGGTGAAGACAAGGAGGAGGTTCTCGTCGAGGCCGCGCTCGCGCAGGCCGTCGAGAAGCGGACGAACGATTTCCTCATCCATCCGTCGCGTTTTGGCTTGGTACGTCAGATCGAGGAAGGCGGCGTCTTCGTCCTCGAGGTCGAGGTGGCTTCCGTTGATCTTGTACACGAGATCGCCGTTGCCGAAGTCGACGCCCTCGGCTCGTCGCGCCGCTTCGTCGTACGGAACTGCGTGCTCTCGCATGTAATCGGGGTGCCGGTCGCGCTGGGGAAAGGGCAGGTGACAGCCCTCGAAGTGGACATAGCCGAAGAATGGCTGCTTCGCGTTGCTCGCGAACTCGAGGAGTCGCGCGAGCCGGTCTTTGTCGTTGTCGAGTTCTTGGGTGACATACTCGTCGAAGCCCTGCGCGAAGCCGTACGCCGGCTCGAGCTGGCGGCCCCATACGACGGCAAAGGTCGAGAGCCCCGCGGCCTTCATGCGCTCGGCCATCGTCTCACGTTCGTCGCTCAGCCGATCGGTGACGAAGGCCTTCCGCGAGTTCCTCTCGAGTGCCCTCGTGTGCCCTCGGTAGACCTTGTGTCGTGATACCGGAAGGCCGGTGAACAAGCTCGCGGTGGATGGCTTCGTCCACGGTGCCTGCGCGTAGTGGCTTTGGAACACCACCGCGTCGGGATCCTGCGCGACCTCGTTCAGTGTGGGCGTGGTCGCGCGATCGAACCCATACGGGCTCAGGCGGTCGGCGCGGCAGGCGTCGAGCACCACGAGCAGGATGTTCGGAGCGTCGGTAGCCGCAGTTACGTCGGTCTGTGCCCGGGCGTTGCCGGTCGGCATGGTGGCGAGAAGGAGTGAGAGGAGGGCGGTCGGAATCGCGCTCCGAAACGGTGGCAGCGGTCGCACCCTCTCCGGATCGCAATTGCTTCATGCGAGGTCAAGCGGACTGACTCTGCGGTGGTGCTCGATCAAGCGTGGATTTGCCGCACGCGATGGCCATCGGATACGCTGCACAGTTGCATGGTCAGTCGCTCCCAAAGCCTGGCACCGGTGCTGGTAGCGCTCGTGCTTCTTGCCCCGGGGTGTACCCGTGCTCCCGATGAGGTGGGATCGTCGCCGGCGCTCGTCGACTCTCGGCCCAACCTCATCCTCGTGACCCTGTGCTCGTTTCGTCGCAACCGGCTCGGCGTCGAGCGGTACCGGCGCGATCTGACGCCGTTTCTCGACGGGCTCGTCGAGCAGGGGGTCTACTTCGAGAATGCAGTAGCCGCGTCGTCGTGGACGAAGCCGACCACAGCGAGTCTGCTCACGGGTGTGACGCCGGGCGTTCACCAGATGACCGATTACTACGAATTGTCCGACAAAGAGACCTGGAAGGACGCCTCCGTGCGGGTTCTGTCGGAGCACTTCGAGACGCTACCGGAAGCACTGGGGGCCGCTGGCTACCGAACGATCTGCCGGGTGAACAACCCACACGCCGGCCGCGTCTTCCAGATGACTCAAGGATGCGACGACATCGGCGCGACGGAGGGGCGTTCGACCCAGCAGATGATCTCGGAGTTCGGGGAGTGGCTCGAACGAGGAGAGGGCACCAAGCCGTTCTTCTTCTTCCTCATGACGCTCCACGTGCATGCGCCGTACAAGCCGTCGTACGAGTCCTACACGCGCTGGTCCGGAGAGTCGGTTCCTCGCGATGGGTTCGATGCCCACCGCGACGAGGTCTTCCAGGCAGTCTGGGACAAGGCGCGCAGCGCTCCCGACGAGGTCCCCGCCTCGCTGCGTCGGAGCTGGGTCGACTTGTACGACGCCGCGGTCGCCGACCTCGACACGGCTTTGGCAGAGCTCGTGCGCATCTTGGACGTGGCCGACGTGCGCGACGATACGGTGATCGCAATCACCGCCGATCACGGTGAGGCATTCTGGGAGAACGGCATGGTCGAGCACGGCTTGCAGCTCTCCGAGACGCTGGTCGGCGTGCCGCTGATCGTGGTCGGGCCCGGTGCGACCGCGGGGCGGCGCGTGCGTGAGGTCGTCCGCACGATCGACATCTATCCGACCCTGGCCGAGCTCGGCGCCGCCGAGCCCCCTGCAATTCTACAAGGAGAGAGCCTCGTGTCGTTGTTCACCGCCTCTGCTGAGTCGTCGCCGCGCAGCGCCTATTCGCAGCTCGGCCAGCGCGAAGCCGTTCGCCTGCGAGCGCACAAGCTCGTCGTGGGGCCAACGGGCCGCTCGCTCTATGATGTGGAGGCCGACCCGGCTGAGGAGCACGACCTCCTGGCAGAGCTGCCGGAGGTAAAGAGATTGCTCGACAACGAGCTCGCCGACTGGCGAGAGCAGGAGGAAGGTCGTCGCGCACTCCTCCCGAAGGCTCCGACGGCAGACCTGTCTTCGGACACGACGGAACGACTGCGGGCACTCGGCTACCTCGACTAACGCGCCCTCGATCGAGCGCCGAGGCGCCTGGCGTCACTCGTTGGGGTCGATGATCTCCGTCCCGTCGCTTTCGAGAAAGTGGAAGGCCTGGGCCTGGACGTCGTCGCGCGAGAGGATGCCATGACCTCCGGGCGGATCGAAGCGCCACAGCCCGGAGACGCCGCCGGGGTCGCTCATCGGGGTGTCGGCGATGAGGCCGCCCGCGGTCGCCAGGGCTTCCGTGCTCTCGTTCTCGACGAGCTCGTCGCCGATTCCTTCCTGAAGGAGGACGCGGTGGGTGGGCGAGCCGTCGAAGGGGTCGAGGAACCAGCGGCGGGCGAAATTCAGTCCGTCGACAGGGTCCATGGCGTGCTGGCCGCTCTCGAGTGTGCGCTGGAGATAGGTCTCGAAGTCCGGGTCGTCGACGGTGAGGCCGACCTCGGCCGATAGCTCGCCGCTCACGAGGCCGCGCAGGCCCACCGACTGGCCGAGGAACGCCACGCGACCGCCCGCCACGTTGAGTACCGCAACGGGCAGGATGTCCTCGACGGCGACGAGAGTCGCGCCCAGCATGCCGCCCAGCGAGATGCCGAGGTAGCTCATTCGGGTCGGATCGAGATCGCGTGCGCCGTCTCCATCGATGTCGATGCCGGCTTCGATCGCGCGGAGCACCGCCATCTGATCCGCGATGCTTTGGCGGAAAATGTCGCGCGCACGGAAGGGGCGGGCCCGAAGCAGATCGAGTGGGCTCCCGCGCCTGCCGTGCGACACCGCGTTGATGCCGATCGAGGCTACGCCGAACTCTGCCAGCGCGGGCCCGAGGTCGAGCACGATGTTGTTGTCGCCGCCGAAGCCGTGCTGGAGCAGGACGACGGGGTAGGGCGGGGTGCCCCGTGCGGGGAGCGTCAAGAGGAAGTCGAGTCGAGCCTCCGGAGCGGGCTCGGCACCGGAGACCCAGGCGGGGTTCCAAATGCCGTCGGCGTCGCGGAAGTCTGGGGACGCGATCAAGCCGACGGCGACTCGGGCCACGGAGGGGGCATCGCGAAAGAAGTCGGCGAACTCCGGGGCGCGAGCGTCGAAGACGCCCAGTGTGAGACCGTCGTCTGGGTCTGTGTCGACGAGCGACACCGGCTGGTCGAGAGATCGTGCCCGTTCCCGTAGTGCCGCCTGAACCGACACGAGGTCGTCCTTTATCGGCTGCGTCGGGAACGAGAAGCCGATCGCGACGTCCTCCCGGGCAACACCCAGCGCCTCGCCCGCCCGCAGCAAGCCCTCGGCATCCAGCTCGCCGTCCGTTCGTTCGAAGAGGATCAGGGAGTCTGGCGTGACGGTGGCGAGGTCCACGGGCCCGGAAACCGCAATGCGGATCGGCGCCGTCGTGCTGAAGCCGTGCAGGGTTTCGAGCTGGCTCGCGCCGCGCCTCAGGGCGATGCGGGCGGCCTCGAGCTTGGCGGAGTCGCTGACGCCGCGCATCACGTAACGATCAGGCACGCGGATCGTGCCGTCGGCGCGCACTAGACGTTCTTCCGGATAGGGATTTCCGACGGCGTCGGGGTCGTCTCGATACAGGGCGACCAGCTGTGTCCCCGGGCCCGGCGGCAGCCCGACGCTTCGAGCGAAGGCCTCTGCGCGGCTCAGCCGGCGACCGCTACCGTCGGCGATGGCAGTGGTTGCGATGAGGCCGTAGACGCTCTGCCCGTTCAAGGCCGTGGCGGGAACGATCCGGATCGCATCGCCCTGCGTGTCGGCCTCGACCGTCCATGCCACGGTTGCTCCGCCGGAAGGTACGGACTCGAGGTCCGCGTCGGAACACGCCGCGGCGAGCGCGGCGCCGAGAGCAAGCAGGACTCCCGCCCTCGTCCTCGTGATCAATTCCCGCCGCATTCTGGTTGCCCCCTTCCCGCTCGACCATAGCCAGGGGCGTCCGAAGGGGGCAACCGAGAACGCGGTCAGGGCGCCTTGGCCCTGAAGATGTTCGTTATGTTCTTGGTGGCCGTCGTGAACTCGGAGCCAAGGCAGGTTGGCGTCGAGTCGTTGTGGAGCTGCACGGTCACGCGTGGTGATTGCTCGAAGAAGGTCGCGCCCGCTGGTGCCGGAAGCGGGGTGTGCGCTCCCTTTGCGACCACGAGTGCGCGCGATCGGCCAATGACCCCCGTGCGGAGCTGGGCCTTCTTGACGCCGCTCGATGTGCTGAATTTGTCTTTGTACAGGAAGCCCTTGGGGTCCTTATTGGTCCACTTCGGTCCGGGAGCGATTGAGAGCGAGGTCGCTAGGAAGTCGATGCCGCCGCTCGAGTCGTACACGCACAATGTGTAGTTCGTCGTGCTGTCGGGATCGCCGAGGTTGGTCTGGTCGAGGGCGCCGCCCTTTGCCCACTTCCACTTGAAGATGTCGCGGTCGTTGATCACGTGGTCCTTCAAGAGAAGGGTGTGTTTGCCCGCGTCGAGGCAGGTGGCGACCGGCTCGTTCGGACAGGCACCGCAGGTGCAGCTGCCCGAGCACGCGCCCGGACAGGCGTCGTCGTCACTGCCGTCGCAGACCTCGTCGCCGTTCGCCGTCCCGTCGCCGCACGTTTGGGTCCCGACGCAACCCGGGAGGCAGGCGCCTTCGCCTCCGAGATTGATGCCGTCATCACACGACTCGGTCCCCTCGGGGAGGCTGTCGCCGCAAGACTGGAGGCCGCTGCAGCCGGCTAGGCATTCGCCCTCGTCGCCGTCGTTGTCCCCGTCGTCGCAGACCTCGGTGCCTTCGGTGGCGCCGTTGCCGCACGACTGAACCTCGAGGCAGCCCGGCAGACACTCCCCCTCGCCACCGTCGTTGTCGCCGTCGTCGCAGACTTCGGTGCCTTCTACCGCAGAGTCGCCACAGGCCTGGAAGCCTCCGCAGCCCGGCAGACACTCGGCCTGACCCCCGTCGTTGTCGCCATCGTCGCAGCTCTCTGTCCCCTGCGGATTGCCGTCGCCGCAGAGCTGGATACCGACACAGCCGGCGAGGCACTCGGCCTCGCCCCCGTCGTTGTCGCCGTCGTCGCAGCTCTCGGTGCCCTGGGGGTTGCTGTCGCCGCAGAGCTGGATACCGACACAGCCGGCGAGGCACTCGCCTTCGCCGCCATCGTTGTCGCCGTCGTCGCAGCTCTCGGTGCCCTGGGGGTTGCCGTCGCCGCAGAGTTGGATGCCGACACAGCCAGCGAGGCACTCGCCCTCGCCGCCATCGTTGTCGCCGTCGTCGCAGACCTCGGACCCGTTCACCGCTCCGTCGCCGCAGACCGAGTCGGTGGTGTCACACGCGTCGCCGAGGCCGTCGTTGTCGCCATCCGCCTGGCTAGGGTTGCCCACGGCCGGGCAGTTGTCGTCGCCATCGAGTGCACCGTCTTCGTCGCGGTCGATGCCCATGCGGGTGCCGGATCCTGGCGGTGCGCAAGTGTAGGTCAGCTCTTGGCCGGGAGTCGCGGCGAAGGCGCGCAGCGCGGCGTCGGAAAGAGCAGCCTCGCCTGCCTTGTCCATCGTGAACGTGCCGCCGGAATTCAGAACGGCGCCGCGTGGCTCGCCGGCGATCGTTCCCTTGACGACGAGATCGCACTCCGTGACCGCACCTCCGAGTTCCTTGGAGATGAAGGACGTGCCGGCGCGTTGAATCAGAAGGTCGATGCGGGGGCCGGCGATGGCGGAGCCCGTCGAGTCGAGGGTCACCTGTTGGCCCACGATGGGCGCGACATCCGAGTCGAACGCGAGCATGAACTGCTCCATCTGCGCGCGCTTGTCGTTGCCGCCATTGGGGCCGTCGAAGCCAACACCATTCGAGTTGTCGAACACGGTTGCCTGGAAGAAGCGGAAGACGGTGTCGACGCTGCCGTCGTGGAGGAAGCCGAATCCACGAATCTGGTCGCCGCGGTGCGCGTTGTTGCCCCCGTTGAAGAATCCGACGTTCGGCATGCCGAACATTCCGACCTTCTGATACAAGTTGCGCAGGTGGGCGATCTTCAAGATCTGTTCTTCGTTCTCGAAGCTCGCATCGCCGTTCGTGCCGAAGAAGCCCTGCGACGCATTGAGCGTGTGGCATCCTTCGCACGTGAAGCCGAGATCGGGGAGGAGCGCGATCCCGTCGGCGCGTCGGGAACCAGAGAAGAAGTTCAGGCCTCCCTGTTGGGCGGCGTTGAGGGAGTTGTCGAGCGCTCGAACGGGGTTCGGCGGCAGCGTCATGGTGAGAGCGAAGTCGGTGAACTTCATCATGTCTTGTGAGGAGATCACCGAGGCGCGACCCAGCAAACCTGCGAATGCGACGAGGAAATTGTCGAACGACAAGTGCTCATCGGTGCCGATGCCGAAGACCCCGTTGGCGCGGTCGCCGCGCCAGTGCATCGGGCCGCTGTTCGCGAGACCCCGAAGTGTCTGCGTCGTCATGGGGCCCTTCATGGGGTGGAACTCGTCGGGGTCGGCTCCGCCGTTCAGCGAGTTTCCAAATAGAAGAGCTGCGGCCTCGAGCTTGATCGACATGGGGTTCGACGTGACGTCGTCGTCCGGGTTGCCAAGGTCCCAGGCGAGCTGATCGAGGTCGCCGAAGACGTGGCAGCTGGAGCACGAGGCTTCGCCGTTCGCAGAGCTGTCGAAGGCGTCGTAGAGGAACTGCCGACCGTCGAGAATCACGGTGGGCTCGGGGTTGTGCACGGGCTGATGGTCGACTTCGGTGCTCGTGGTGAGATCGATCACCGAGATGGAGTTGTCGAACCGCGTAAAGACGTAGAGTCGGTTGTGGGCCACGTCGAGCGCGAGGCCGCTCGGGCCACCGCCGCTTACCGGCAGATAGTCGGCGCTGGTGAGCGTCGGATCGAACGTGTCGGCCTCCAGTGCGGTGGTACTGAGGACGCCGACGGTGCTCGAGCCGAAGGCCGCGATGTAGATGGTGCTGCCCGTACTGTCGATGACGGCCTGGACAGGGGTCGCGAGGCTGTGGAGCTTCGCGGTTGGATCAAAGCCGGGGTCGGCGGCCAGCACGCCGTAGCTGAGGTGCTTGTTCAAGTGGCGTGGCTTGACGCTGGCGGGGTCTGTCGTGTTCGGGCTGTCGATCACCGTGACGCGTGCCTCGGCGAGGTGTCCCTGCACCGTCGTAGGAGCGAAGACGCCCGGGCCTTCGAAGCGCGTTTCGTTGCGGGACTCCGTGTTCGTGACGAACAGGTCGCCCGTCGTCGGATGCACCACCATGTTGAAGAGAGTGGTGCCCACGCTGACGTGCGCGGCGGCTTGCGCGAGCGTGTTCGCGTTCATCGCGAACACGTCCTCGTCGGGAAGGTCGAAGCGCACACCGTTGTTCCAGTTGCGCCCGAGCTCGTCCTCCCAAATGCCCGTGCTGGAGTTGAACTTTACGATCAGACTGACCTCGGGCGCGTCGATGCCGAGGTGATCGGTGCTCGGGCCGGGGTTGCCGCCGGGTAGCTGCCCACCGGCGAGGCCGCCCGGCGAAGTGATGCCGTCACCCGAGCAGGGGCCGGCTGCCGCGAATCCGTTGCAGACGGTGCCCTCGCTGACGGTGGTCGTGCGATTGCCGGTGTGGAAGCCGGCGACGTAGACGGTGTTGCCGTCGTTGCTCACCGCGAGTGCGCGCGGTGTGTCGGTGAAGAAGCTCTTGATCTCGACCGGGACGCCTCCGAACGCCGCGCCGAGGCTCGTTGCGTCGAAGACCCAAACGTCGGCGCGATCGATGCCGTCGGTGGTGAGCTGAGGATCCCCGCTGCCCGGAACGGCCGCGATCGAAGCGTCGGTGAGGTGCTGGCCCCGATGCGCCGTCGTGATGAAGGCGCGGTTGCCGCCGGCGCCTGCGAACACGATGTCGCGCGGCTCATCGCCGACGAGGAGGGTGCGTACGACCCGCGGCGGTGTCGCCGACAGATCGACCACGGAGACACTGTCCGAGAGATGGTTTACGACCCACACCTCGTCGTTGCTGTGTGCCGCGACCGCGACGGGTTCCATCCCAACCGGGACCGACGTGCGACGAGTGATACCGCTCGCGTCCACGTCGAAGATCTCGAGGTGGTTGTCCGGCGTGTTGACCGCGAAGAGGGTCGTGCCGTCGGGACTCAGTGCAAGCGGTCGAACATGGCCGGACTCGAAGTTGACGAACGCCGGCTGCGCGGCTGCGGGCTGAGCGTGTGCGAGGAGGAGGATGAGGAGAAAACGGGCGGAGGCGCGCATGGAAGCTCCCTTGGTTCGTCGGTCGCCGGTGGGGGGCGGTATGGCGAACGGCGAGTGTGTCCCAGCAGGGGCTTCGAAGGCAAGGGGAAGTAAAAAGGGGCGTACGCTCGTGTCGGATCGCCACCACGCCGAGGCGGTTCTCCCTCCCCGTCAGATGGTCGTAGTCATGTCACCATGGCCGTATTGGGGCGAAGAGTGGGTCGCGCGCGCTCAGTTGGTGCCGAAGCTCTCGCGGAGGCGCTGCGCCGCGTACGAGATCGCTTCCTTTCCTTTCGGGAGCATGTCGCCCATCCCGAAGAAGCCGTGGATGATCCCATCCCAGCGACGCGCGTCTACCGGAACGCCGGCCGCCGAGAGT
>JAJCZO010000034.1 GCA_029262355.1 Deltaproteobacteria bacterium | reverse complement strand
CCACAGGGCACCCTGTTCGGCAAGAACACGGTGGGGGGTGCGATCAACATCACGACAGTGAAGCCATCGCCCGAACTCGAAGGTTTCGCTCTCGTGCGGCCCGGGAACTTCGACAGTCTCCACGCGCGCGCGATGCTCAACCTCCCGTTCGGCGGCGCGTTCGAGGACCTCGCATTTGCCCGCTTCGCCGTAGCGCACACGCAGTCTCGCGGCTACGTCTTCGACTCGTACCGCAACGAGTACTTGAGTGACCAAAATTCCCTGAGCTTCCTGGGCAGCATACGGATCCTGCCGATCGATGATGTCACAATCGACTTGAGTGGTACGTGGTCGCGACTCAACACCAAAGGCCGGGGCGGCCAGTGCGCCTTCGTCCAGGAGACATCGCTCGGCTCGCTCGATCCGAACTTCTACCCGAACTGCCACGCCACGAGCCCCTACGAGAACAACGCGGAGGCGGCCGCGATCGCCGACCTCGAGAGCTATGGGACGTGGGGAACGATCACGTGGGACGCGGGCGACGTGAGCGTACTCGAAGATGTTCTGGCGAAGTTCATCGGCTCCTGGCGTCAGCAGAAGCCGCGGCTACGAGTCGACGTGGACATGACCTCGAGCCCCGAGTTCGTCCGTTCGACCGCCGGTGGCCCTCCGGGCAACGGAACGCCGGGCACGCAGCAGCAGATCAGCATCGAGGGACAACTCAACGCGACCGCCTGGGATGGGCGCCTCCAGTTCGTGACCGGTACCTTCGGCTTCTGGGAGACCGCCGACGAGAACGTCGGCTTCAACATCCTCCCGGGGTACCTGAACGTCGTTCAAGACAACGACCGCGCAATCGACAACTGGACGTGGGCGCTCTACGGCCAGGGCAGCATCAATCTCACCAACTGGGCGAGCCTCACCGTCGGCATCCGATACACCCAAGACAAGAAGGGTCTGTTCGCCGAAACGCGCAACGCACTCGACCCCGATGAGCCACCTCTCCAGCTACAGGACCGATCGAAGGTCTTCGACGCGTGGACCCCGATGGCAAGCCTCGCGCTCACCGCGCCCCAGGAGTGGTTCGACGAGGCTCCCGTCGATCACCTGATGGGATACTTCACGTACTCGCGCGGCTTCCGCGGCGGCGGATTCAACGGTCTCCTGCTTGCGAACGACGCGCGGGAGTTCCAACCCGAATTCCTCGACTCCTTCGAGTTGGGCGCGAAGACCATCGGCTTCGATCAGCGCGCGACGCTGAACATCTCGGCGTTCTACGGCAAGTACAATGACATCCAGGTCACGGCGATCCGCGACCTGGGCGACCAGAACGGCGACGGCGCGCCGGAATTCGAACAGACCACCCTCAACGCGGCCAGCGCCACAACCAAGGGCGCCGAGATCGAACTCCTCGCCCTTCCCTTCGAGGGGTTGCGGACCAATGGTTCGGTCGGGCTACTCTTTTCCGAGTACGACGAGTTTCCGAACGGCGTGAGCGACCTCGACGCGTCGACCATCGACCGCTCTGGCGAGACCTTCGACAACGCCCCCAAACTTCAAACCCACCTCGCGATCCAATACTCGCTTCCCATCGAACTCGACGGCCCCCTGTGGCTCTCCGGGTGGCTGACCCCCCGTCTCGACTGGTCGTACCAGAGCGAGATTCACACGCGCGGCCCCGAGGTCGCCGCCGGAGTACAACGCGGATACAACCTCCTACACGCGCGTCTGTCGTACTCCTTCAACCACGACCGCTCCCAGGTCGCCCTGTGGGCGAAGAACCTGGCCGATGAGGTATACTTCGACCAGCTCACGCCGCTGATCTCGAGCTTCGGCGTGGCCGGCCGCTTCTACGGCTCCCCGCGAACGTACGGGGCGGAGATCAGTCACTCCTTCTAAGAGCCAGCACCCCAAAGCACCGGGTTCAGCCGGCTCGCCGCCAGCTCCCCCGGCTCACACCCCGGCAGCCAGGTGTCGCGATCGAACCGCCGATTCGCGTGATCGAGCGGCCCCACCCGCGCCCCGTCTGCGAAGTAGATGACGGTCATTACCTCGCGCATGGCGTCGGTGGCGTTGCCGGGCGCCGAATGAAGGGTCCAGCCTGCATGAAAGCTCGCGTCGCCCACGGCGAACGCGCCGTCCGTCCGGCACGCGATGCCCTGTTCGGAAACGAGTCGATCGAACTCGCGCTGCGAGTCGTCGCCAATCGGGAAGTCGCCGAGGTTGCCCAGACGATGCGACCCCGAGGCGAACGTCATCGGCCCCATCGCCTCACTCACCGGCACGAGGGGAATCCACATCGTAATGGCGTGTTCGGTGTCGAGCGGCCAGTAGAACTGGTCCTGGTGCCACGGCGTAGGCCCGCCCCCCGGTTCCTTGAAGAGAGCCTGGTCGTGGTAGAGCCGAACGCCGCCCACGCCCATCAGGTCCGCGGCGACCTGCGCGAATCGGCGCGCGTAGACGAACGTGCGAGCCTCCTCGCCGTGGCGCCACAGATTGAACATCTGAATGAAGGCACGACCGTACGTGTCACGCTCCGCGAGCCGCCGGTGGTCCACGCGCCCTTTCTCCCCGGCAGCGAGAAGCGCCGGGCGATACGGCTCGATCTCCCCTGCCGTCGCGAGCCCGCGCACGACGACATGCCCGTCGCGCCGGTACGCCGTGCGGGACGCATCATCGAGCCGGTAGGGCTGAGAAAGAACGGGGAGAGCCATCCCTCCCAACTAGCCTCGTGACGAATCGGATGTCCACCAGCCGAACCTCTGTCTCGTGACGCCCCGGGGACGACGGATGCGACGTCGTCGACGATGCCGATGCGCTTCAGCGGCACGAGTTGGTTCAGGGCGTGACGATGGGGAAGTTCGCGGTCGGATTCTCCAACAACCCGAAGAAGCTGAGCAGCGTCATTCGGCTCCCCTCGACGTCGAGATCATCGGAGAACACGAGTTCGCGCAGGCCCGCCTGCCCAGTCGCCAACTGGAGCCAGAGGTCCCTCGTGATTCGGACGGTCACGTCGGCGTCGGCAGCCAGCGGTGCTTCCCGATGGTTCAAGACACCATTCTCGACCTCGAGGACGAAGGACCGGTCGAGGTCGGTGAACACGAAGTTGATCTTCACGTTCGTGCCGTCGGCCTTCGATCCGTCGATGCGGGCGGCCATCGAATCGAAGAAGCGATGGACCGGCATCTCCCGCAAGAGTCCGGCCGCCGCCTTCAAATCGATCGCGCTGCCACTGACGCCATGTCGCAACTCGTATGCGGCGGTGAGGTACACGTCACGCCACGGGCCCGACTCCGCCTGGTAGCCCAGCTGGTCGTACGTCTGCGCGAGCAAGTCGCGAGCCCCCTGGTCGTTCGAGTCGGCAAAGACCACCTTGTCGAGCACAGTCGCGGTGAAGCGGTACTCGCCCGCGTCGTATGCCCCCTGCGCCTTCTCCAGCACGGCCGCCGCGCCGCCCATGAAATCGACGAACTTCTTCGCCTCCTCGACGGGAGGCAACGGATTCAGGTTCGCCGGGTTCGCGTCGTACCAACCAAAGTAG
>JAJCZO010000033.1 GCA_029262355.1 Deltaproteobacteria bacterium | reverse complement strand
CCCACGAAGAGGACGCCCGGGCCGCCGATGATCACGCCGGCGTCGACGCGACCGGGGAGGGGCATCTGCCAGACCAGATCGCTTCCGCCGAGGCCGTCGCCGGCACCCTCGAAGGCGAACACGAACTTGCCAAGCCCGACGTACACCTTGCCGTCCGCACCGACCGCGGCCTGGTTGTTGTTGAACTTCCCCTTCGTGTTGTGGACATGCTTCCACTTGATGCTGCCGTCGACCGGGTCGAGCGCGTAGAAGTGCGAGGACTTCTTCTTCGAGGCACCGATGTAGATGGTGCCGTCGGCACCGATCGCGACGGCTGACTTGATCTCCTGCTTGTTCTCGGGGACGAACAGCCAGATCGGTGCACCCGTCAGCGGGTCGAGCGCCCACAGGCCTTCTCGCGACTGGAAGTACACCTGGGTGCCGTCGTTCGACATCGTCGCGGCGTAATTCGGATGGCGACTGCCGAAGCCCTTCTTCGCGAGGTCGGTGCGCCAGATCTCAGCGCCGGTGGCGACATCGATCGCGATGGCCTCTGTCTTGATGGAGACGTACGCGATCAGCTCGTCGTGGCTGAGGCAGGGCGATGCGTTCTTGAAGCTGCCGCGCAGGACGACGTGGCCGTCCTCGACGACGTGGCCGCCGACGGGCCACTTGGGAAAGCCGGCCGGGTCCATCGCGTAGAAGTAGCCGGCACCGAGCGCTTCGGAACCCATGTAGATGGTGCCGTCGGCAGCGACCGTCGGAGGGGTCGTGACGTCACCATCGTGCGGCACGTGGTAGCGCCAGTTGACCGCGCCGGTCGTCGCGTCGACGGCCCACAAGTCGTTGTCTCGCGCACCCTGATAGACCACGCCGTCGTCCGTCACGGCCGGCGACGAGCGGTCGGCGTGGCCGCCCTTGTGGTTCGAAGACTGCCAGAGCTCGATGCCCGTGGTTGCGTCGAAGGCCGAGAGCGGGTTCTTGCCATTGGGGACGAACACGCGGTTGGCGTCGTCCACGCACACGGTGGCGCGCAGCCGCGAGCGCGTCTTCGAGTACCAGGCGATCGTCGGCGTGTTCTGTGGGCCGCTGACATCGGTGCGACCCGAGTGCTGAGCGTCGTGCTGGAACATCGGCCAGGCCGAGTTGTTCAGGCCGGCCTCCGCCGGAGTGCTCGTGGCGCCGAGAAACGCGCAGGCGGCGACGAGCGAGCATACGGCGAAGAGGGTTTCTTTGTGGCTCATGTGGCGGGCTCCTGTCGGGTCGGGTTGGGCTTTCTGGGTGGCCCCGAAGTCGTCCCCCGAGACTTCGGGCGCGTGCCTCGCCGGTCCCGGCCGGCCTTGCACGCGTCGATCTACAGAATGTCAGCTAATCGGTGACTTTGTACAGCCTTTTACTTACGCCTACGTAGATCGTCCCCGGTCCCCCGATGATGACTCCGGAATCGAATTTCCCGGGGACCAGCATCTGCCATTTGACGATGCTGCCGCCAGCGCCGTTCCCGGCCCCCTCGAAGGCATAGAGGATCTTACCGAAGCCCACATAGACCGTCCCGTCGGCCCCGACCGCGGCCTGATTGTTGTTGTAGCGGCCCTTGTCGGTGTGCTCGTGCGCCCACTTGATGCTGCCGTCGATCGGGTCGAGGGCGTAGAAGTGGCTGGACTTCTTGGACTTCGAGGCGCCCAGGTAGATCGTTCCGTCCGCGCCCAGCGCGGGGGCAGACTTCATCTCTTCGCGTTTTTTGCCGCTCGTTGGGAACGGCGGCACGAATGGTGTCGGCCAGACCTCGGCTCCGGTGTCGGTGTCGAAGGCCCACAAGCCGTCCTTCGAGTTGAAGTAGACGTGAGAGCCATCGGCCGAAACGACTGGGCTGAAATTCGGGGTACGGCTGCCGAATCCCTTTGAGGCGATGATTCGGCGCCAGCGCTCGCTGCCGTCTGCGGCATTGATCGCGATCGCCTCCGTCTTGATCGAGATGAAGACGATCGATTCGTCAGGCGTGAGCGCCGCAGACACGTTCTTCAGGCTTCCTCTCAGGACGACTTTGCCGTCTTGGACTTCCGCGCTGTCGGGCCATTTCAAGGACCCATCGGGATTCATCGCGTAGAACCATCCCGATCCCAGCGCCTCCGACCCCATGTAGATCGTGCCGTCTGAGGCGATGGTCGGAGAGGTCGTCACGTCGCCGTCGTGTGGGACGTGGAACGTCCAGGCGATCTCGCCGGCGGTATCGCCGGGCTCGGAGCCCGTCTCGGTCACCCACAGGTTGTTGTCCCGCGCGCCCTGATGAACCCGTCCCGTGTCTGAAACGGCGGGCTGCGAGCGGTCGGCGAGACCGACCTTGGACTTTCCGGCGACCGGCAGCACGTTGGCGGACCAAAGCTCGAGCCCGGTTGCCGGGTCGATCGCGGTCA
Organism: Deltaproteobacteria bacterium; assembly: GCA_029262355.1. GTDB lineage: Bacteria > Desulfobacterota > Binatia > UBA12015 > UBA12015 > VGTG01. Next base: position 7,151 of record JAJCZO010000033.1, on the reverse strand, counting down.
GCGGCCGCTTGCCGTTGGGCGCGTATACGATTCCGTCGGCGTCGACCACCGGAGCGGCGCGGAAGCGCGAATCGCCGCGGAACTCCCAGACGAGTTGTGGTGCCGGGCCCTGCGGGCCGCTCTCCGTGCTGCGCCCCGAGTGCTGGGCGTCGTGCTGGAACATCGGCCACGCGCCGGTGTCGAGCCCGGCCTGACTGAACGCCGGGGTGGTGAGCAGCGCCAGCGTAGCGGCCAGTGCCGCGGGCGCGAGAGTTGTGACTTTCATGTCGACCGTTTCTCCTGATTTGGGGTGTGATTCAGTGGTGCCGCAACGAGCGACACATCCTCGGCTCTTGGTTCTAGAGGACCTCTCCCGTGAGAAACGTAGGAGAAATGGGTGGATTGGGCCGAGGGATAGAGGCGTTCGAGGTCTGGCCGCAATCTCGAAGCCGGAGGAGGGGGGAGGGGTCCGTCGGTCTTTACGGGTGAAGGATGCCTTCCTGAACGTAGGTTGGGCAAGGGGCAAATGCGACCCGCCCGGGTCCGTTTTCACGAATCCGGGCGGGAATGTGCTGATCGGTGTGCCGATCGAGATGCTGACGGACAAAGCGGGGGCTACAGCGCCCCCCGGGCGTGCCCTATTCGCAGATGATGCGCAGCGAGTCGCCGTCCTTCTTGGCTCCGAAGGCCTTCACGGATAGTCGCAGCTTCTCGCCCTGCGGGATGTCGAGTTCCATGCCGCTTGAGCAAACCTCGCCTCCGGTCGCCGGGAACGCCATGGCGCCCAGGACCGCGTCCATGGTGGCCCGGACTGGAACTTCGTGCGGGCGCTTGGACGTCGCCTTGGGCCGGCGGATCTCAACGCTGTCCACCGACTGTGCCAAGCAGCCGATCTCGGTGTTCTCCGCGGCTGCGCAGCCGAACACGCGTACACGACAATTGCCCGGCGTCGGGTCGAGGTCGCACATGGCGTCGCCATCGCGGCACGTCTGCTTGTTGCGCGGGATACCCCGCTTGCTGACGAACACCTCGCCCGGCGCCATGTCCATCGACCACTGCCACATGCTGTCGGTCTTCTTGGAGCCGCCGCCGGGGATGCGCAGCTCGGCTGGCAGGATGGTGCACGTGTTGCTGCAACGCTCGCCTGGAGCGCCGTTCAGGATGCCGTCGTCACACTGCTCGGTACATTCGACGGTGCCGTTGCCGCAGATCTCGGTGCGGCAGCTCGAGCAGCCGTCACAACTCACGACGTTGCCGTCGTCGCACGTTTCTCCCGGCTCGACGACCGTGTTGCCGCATACCGAGTCGTTGCGCTCGCACTTCAGTCGAACCTCGCCCTTCTTCAAGATGAGGCCGGCCTCGTTGTTCGTGCGCACCTTGAAGGTTCGCTTGCCAGACTTCCCGGTGAACGGGACTTTGACCTCGATCGGCGGCCCGCAGACGGTCGCGCCCGGGACGGGGCCACCGACTGCGACTACGTTGCCGTCGGCTTCGAGGGTCGCGCCCAGGGTTTGGAGGCTCGCGATCATCGCCTGCGCGTTTGCGTCGTCTTGGGCGTTGTTCGATCCCGGGAGGGGCTTCTTTAGGATGATGCGCTGCACGAGGCTCGACGAGTCGCACTCGAGGAGATCATCGTCAGGCACGTTTAGGCAGGGTTGCATGATCAACGAACACGAGCCATTGATGGCGCCGTCCGCGTCACAGCGGAAGTCGCCGTCGATGCACTTCTGCAACGGCGCTGGCTTGCCCTTCTTGTCGGTGTCCGGGTCGGCGACTTGAATCAGCCACTCGTGCTGACAGCCGACCTTCTTGCCCCGACCTTCGATGAAGACACCCGTCTCTTCCTGGCCGGTCGGCGTGCAATCGTTCTCACAGCCGTCGCCGGGGATCGCGTTGCCGTCGTCGCACTGCTCACCGCACTCGATGAGGCCGTCGCCGCAGACGTCGTCGAGCCGGGTGCAATCCGAAGAGCAGCCGTCGCAGCTCGAAATGTTGCCGTCGTCGCAGACCTCCGGGGCATCCAGGCTGGCATCGCCGCAGGAGTTCGTGCAAGCAAGCAGCGTGGCGTCCGGGATCAGGGTCACTGCAGGGTCGATCGTGCCCGAGATCAACGGGGGCGCGCCCAGGTGGCGGATCTCGTTTTCGGTCGCCGCGAACATGTCGCCCGAGATGACGCTGGGCCCACTCACGCGGATGACGTTCTTTCCGAATCCGGGGAAAGCGAACGGCCCGCGGGCGTCGAGCTCGCCGTCGGGGGCGAGCACGTCGACAGAGCATGCCGTGAGAACAATGTTCGAGCCGATGCCTTCGGCTCCGGTGGCCTTGGATCTCAGCTTGTCGAGCACGTCGATGAAGAGCCCTGCCGTGATCAGGACCTCGCCGCCGAAGCCGGCGGAGGAGGCATCGATCTGACGCGTGACTGCGCTACGTGCCGCCGAGATGACGACGGAGCCCGCCGCCCCAAAGCCGCCCCCGGTCTCGGTGGAGATCTTGCCGGACCCGTTCTGCACGAAGTCGAGTCCCGCATTGATTTCGACTTCGCCGCCGAAGCACTGGAAGCCGCCCTTCGTGTCGAGGAGGCCGTCGATGATCACACTGCCACTGGTGCCGACGATCGTGTTGCCAACCCCACCCTTGCTCAAGCTGAGGCCGGTTTCGATGAAGGTCGGCGCACCGTCGCCGCAATCGTCGTCCGCGCCGGCGCCTCCCTTTCCGCGAAACTCTCCGGTCGAGGTGATGTGAAAGTCTCCGCCGGCCGCGATGTTGAACTCGCCAGCCTCACCGTCCGGGTCGCCGCCGTCGTTCGTGATGAGGGCAGAGACGATGACGTCACCGCCGGTCGATGTGAGGGATACTTCGCCGCCGCCGAAGTCCGAACCCTGCGCGAAGATCTTGTTGGCGACGGTGAGGTCGCCTCCCGCGGTGGCGAAGAAGTCTCCGCCGCCAGCGAACGTGCCGCTGCCTTCCGTCGTGATCTCCTCGGTGATCGTGATGGCGCCCGGGGCCGTGATGTCGACCGTGCCACCCGTGCTGTCCTCGCCCTGGGCGCTCGCGGTGAGTCGGCCACCGACGATCGCGTCGGTCGCGGAGATCAGGATGATGTTACCCGCGTCGAGGTTGTCCGCCTTCACGTTGATCTCCGAACGAGTCGATCCGGCAGAGAGCATCGTGATCGCGCCGACCGTCGACTGAAGGGTCACATTGGCCCGATCGTCGGAGAAGCCGCGGATCTGGGCGCCGGGATTCATCGTGATGTCTTCGGCGATGAAGGCCAGCGTGCGGGGGAGTGGACCAGGTCCGACCTCGACCCGAGCGTTCGCAGCGAAGACCAGCGACCGAGCGCCGAAGTCGACGATCGAGCCGGCGTCGGCCGTGATCGTTCCGGAGATGGTGCAGGGGTCGCCGGCGCAGAAATCCGCAGGCGCGGATGCGGCGCTGGCCGGTGCCGCGACGATGGTCGCGGCGAAGAGTCCGAGTGCGATGATGATTCCGTTCAAGCCAGTCACCTGTCCCTCCGGCGACGAGCCGCATCGGGTATCGAGGGTTACTTCGAAGAGTGCAGTGTTCAGTCGTGGCTCGTCTGATGATGAACCGACACACGCCGGTCCTTGAGAACACCTAGTATGATGTGCGTTAACACGGCCGTCTCGCACTGAACAAGCGAGAAAAAGATCGTGCAGAAATGCACGAAAAATCCGCAGGCCGCCCTCTACTGGGCCTCGCGACACGGCTGACCGCGCAGGGTGGGGCACGGCGGAAAATCAGTCGGAATCTCGATGCCGGGAATCACCGGCAGGACGACGCGGGAGGCCCTGGTCGCCGAGCGCTCTACGGTGTTGATGACATCGCCGTCGAACTCGAGTGTCTGCCAGCGCCACTCGGGTCGGGTTCCACCCGGGGTCTCGACGTAGAGTCGGATCTGCGAGCCCTCGCGAAACGCGTGCGCAAACGGGAACAGTTCGACCCGAACGAGAGACGGCTCTCCGGCCGGCAGGTCCTCCGCGTCTTCTTCGAGGTGGGTTGCGACCGGACGGATGTCTGTCGACACGGCCTCGTCCAACCGGCGGCGGCTCGCCCGGAGCCAGCCGCTCTGGATGAAGTACTCGACGCCGTCGGGCCGCACTTCGGTGAGCGTCACCTGTACGTCGGTGTCGGACGCGTCGGAGGTCAGCCACAGGTCGATGCTGCCGGAGCCCGCCATCACGGTATCTTCGTCGAGTCGGCCGCTCGTATACGACAGGAACGTCCCGTCTTCGCGGTGGACCCACTGGTACGGGGGCAGTGCCTCCCAGGGGCTACCGGATTCGAGGGTCCTCTTCTGCGAGAGCGAGGTGTCGTACAGGTAGCTGTCGGCACCATCGGGACTGGTCGGCTCGCCGGCCGTGAGCGTGTCGTCGGGGCCGAAGTACCACGCGGTCGGTTCCATCTCGGGGACGGGCCACGCCGAGAACTCGGCTTCGAAGCTGGGGTAGGGCGCGCCTGGGGCCGCGGGGTCGCCGGCCCCGTTGTCGAAGAGCACACGCACGGGCGGCTCCGCCTCCCACTGGGCCAGAGCCTCTTCGTAGGACGTTACGCCTTCGTAGCGCTCGGCTGGGATCGGGAGCGCGTCGACGCGGAAGATGTCGTTCTGAAGGACGTCGAGGATCAGGCCCACGGTTCCTCCGCGCGCGGGGATCTTCTTGCCGACGTACAGATCGATGAACTCCATCCAACGGCTGAAGACTTCCGGTCCGAACTGGTCGGTGTGCGCACCGTTCACCATCGTGAATCGCGCTTGATCGGTGCCGGTGAACTTATCGATCATGTTCGCGAAGTAGCCTCCGGTTTGCTCATCTTGCCACGCGCCGGCCAAATATGTCGGCACCTGAATCTCGTGCGCGAAGGTGTCCGGGGAGACGGGGTCTGCGACGGCCGGGACGTAGAACTCGTTCTCGTCGATGACCTCTAGGATGTCGGGCGTCTGGCCCCGCAGGAGCATGTTGTCGATGCAGACCTGGTCGCCCTCGTCGAGTCGCCTCTGGGACCAACCCTGACCGCCGACCATGGCGTCGCGGCGTCGGTCTTCCGACCACGAGACCGCAAAACCGTTGTTCAGGATGCCACCGGGACGCAGTGTGCCCCGGCCCGTGTCGGAGATGACCGATAGAGGCGCGATCGAGATGAGGCTCGGCGGTTGGCGCCACGCGACGAAGAGTTGGCTGATGCCTGGGTACGAGAGCCCGACCATGCCGACCTCGTTATCCAGGACCCAGGGCTGTGCGGCGATCGCCTCGATCGCGTCGTAGCCGTCGGTCGTTTGCAGCGTTTCGAAAAACTGGAACGTGCCGCCCGAACACCCGGTGCCGCGCATGTTCACGCCGACCACCGCGTAGCCGAGTACAGTTGCGATCAGTGAGCTGGGCTGGGGCGCGTCGGGGTTGGCGGGGTCGTAACCCGAGTACTCGACGACCGTCGGGTACGGGCCGTCTTCCGGCGGGCCGGGGAGCATCGCGTTGTACGCGAGTAGGGTTCCGTCGCGCGTCTCGAGGTAGCCGTAGCCGTTCGTGATCTCCTGCGCCGCGTAGAAGCCTGCCGTTGGCACGTCGCTCGGTGTCTTCACATCGAAGGGCGGCGATGCGGTGCCGTTCATCGCTTCGACCCGGTAGCCCGCGGCGGCCGTGACGTCGCGGTAGATGAGCGTGCCGTTGTCGTCGGCCTCGCCGGTCTGCACGACAGCGCCGTCGGGGTCGATGAGATCGAGCTGTGTTCCCGGCTCGGCACCTACGAGGTAGACCTGCTCGACGCTGCCCGTCACCTCAAACTCGGCGACCGGTACGGGGTCTGGCGTAGCGTTCGGCGCCGGGGTGGGGCTCTCGACCGGTTCGTTGGTGTCGGTGTCGGCCGAGGTCCCGTCGCTGCCACAGGCCGAGGCGAGAATGAGAACGGCAAGGGTGATCGGAAGTGCGCGTACGCGCCGGAACGTGGGCATGGTTGGGCAGCTCCTGAGTTGGTGGCGGAGGGGGCGCAGTGTACCGTGCGCGCTTGGGCACGACCCTACGGATCTCCCGGCGAACCTGTCAACGCTCGGTCACGCCGGGGCGTCCCACCATCCGGTGAACGGACTGTCAGCCTGGGTACCGGGCCGAACGGGCGTTCGACCTGCCCAACCGCGGTAGTCGTCGGACCGTTCAGGAGCGCCCTGGACCGCAGCGCCGATCGCATGCGGCCCACGTCCCCGGGCCGTTGCTCGATGCGGGCCGGGTGTGCGACACCAACGGGGCGTGCCTGCACCGCCGGATCGGCTTGGCTGGATGGTGGGCGCCTACGGGAGAGTGCTCATGTCTCGTCAATCCATGCGAAATTCGGTGATCGGCCTATTGGTCGTGCCCCTGCTGTTCGTCGGCTGGGGCTGTGGCAGCGACGCGACCGGGCCCACTACCTCGGCGGGCGTCCCCTCCGAGCCCACGCCGACGGATCCGACGGATCCGGAGCCGACAGACCCGGTTGATCCCGAACCGACCGATCCCTCGTGTGAGGTCACGTATGACAGCACGTTCAGCGCGATCCAGGACGTCATCTTTGACCGCCAGGGCTGCACGCAGCAGGCCTGCCACGGATCGGCGGCCTCGGGTGGTCTCGAGCTCTCCGAGGGCGTGGCGTACGCAAACATCTTCAACCAGCCCGCGCAGAGCAGCACGTTCAACTACATCGAGCCCGGTGACAACGATCGCAGCTATCTATGGCTGAAGGTCGCTGCGGCGGTGGACCCGACTACCCTCCAGGAGCCCATCTCGGGCTCGCCGATGCCAGTGGGCCTCGCGCCGATCTCCGCGGGCGATCTGTGGCTGTTGCGGGCGTGGATTCTCGCAGGCGCGCCGGAGGTCGGGACCGTGTCCGGGACCGAAGATCTGATCGATGGCTGTTTGCCGGACGCGCAGCCGATCACGATCGACCCGCTTCCGAAGCCCGCGCCGGATGAAGGCGTGCAGTTCGTGCTGCCGCCGTGGAACCTCGAAGCGGGCAGCGAGTTCGAAGGCTGCTACGCGACGTACTACGACTTTTCAGACGAGGTCCCTGCCGAGTTCAAGGATGAGACGGGTGACTTCATCCTCTACGGCGGCTTCGAGCTGCGACAGGATCCGCAGAGCCACCATCTTCTCCTCTACTACTCGCCCTTGAACGTCGAGCCCGGC
>JAJCZO010000032.1 GCA_029262355.1 Deltaproteobacteria bacterium | reverse complement strand
TTCTGGAGAAGCGCGATCCGAAGTGGTCACTGTCGGTGCCGCGCGATTTCCCCGACCCCTGGCCGCGATCCAAGGACTGAACGTTGCCGTCGCGTTTACTCGACGAAGTCGGCCAAGCCGTCCAGAGTGCGGGGCGCTCGGCCGAGTTCGTCTAGGATCTGACGGGTCGTCACGATTCTTCCGCTGATCGCGCCCGGCGCCCCGGTGCACATTGCCAACGCGGCTTCGACCGTCACCTCGAGCGGCTCGACCAGCGCGGGGTCTTCGGGCAGCAGTCCGAGAGCCTCGGCTCCTGGTGTGCGGACGGCGGCAACGGGCATCAGCGAGTTGACGGAGATCCCTTCGCCGTAGACCTCCGCCGCGAGGCCGGAGCTGAATCGATCCAGCGCCGCCTTGGTCATTCCGTACAGCAGGCCGCCCCCTTGGCGCTGGAAGTCGTCGTAGTCGGGGGCTTCGGGGTGGCGCGCGGTGTTGGCCGAGATGTTGAGAATCCACCCCCGTTTGCGGTCGCGCATTCCGGGCAGGAGTCCCTGGGTGAGGTCGAACGGGGCGCGCACGTTGATTTCGAAGGCGACGCGATAGCGCTTTTCAGAGTAGCGCTCGAACGGCATGTAGAACGCTGCCGAGGCGTTGTTCACGAGGATGTCCACCCGCCCGAGTCGGCCGAGCGCGTCTTCGATGATCCGACGGCGCGTGAGCGCGTCGCTCAGATCGCCCGGCAAGGCCACGGCTCGGCCTCCGAGGGCGCGGATGTCCAGGGCGGTTTGGCGCAGGGTCCCCGGGAGGTGGGGGTGCGCGTCCATACTGCGGGCAACGATGCCCACCTCGGCGCCCTCGGCCGCGAGTCGACGCGCGATGGCGGCACCGATTCCCCGGCTGGCGCCAGTTACGAGGGCGACCAATCCCTCTGCTGATCTCTTGTTCGACATCTCTCCGTGCTTCGGTTCGTCTCCTTTATCAGCCAATCGGCCGGTCCATCCAGCCCGGGCCTCGATCGGACGTTCGGTCGTAGAACGGCGTTCCCTCGCTGTTTGCAAACCCGCCACCCAAAACGTATTCAAGACGGCTGCGGGCCCGCCCGGGCAGAGTGGAGCGCCTTGCTCCCGTAAGGCGAAATCGGGTGCCCCGTGCTCATCCAAAAGGTTGGGATTAGAGGTGCTCGCATGTCCGGAGAGCCGCTCCGCATAGCTCTGCTCACGTATCGGGGGAATCCACGCTCCGGCGGTCAGGGCATCTACGTGCGGCTTCTGAGCAAGGAGCTGGTGGATCTCGGCCACAAGGTCGACGTCTGGAGCGGCCCGCCGTACCCGGAGCTCTTCGATGGCGTAGGTTTGGTGAAGGTGCCGAGTCTCGACCTGTGGAACGAGAAGGCCTTCTTCCGTTTCCCGACGATGCGGGAGCTCAAGGACCCGATCAACGTCTCTGAGTATGCGCGGACGGTGACGGGCGGCTTCCCGGAGCCGTTCACCTTTGCCCAGCGGGTGAAGCGGACCCTCACCCAGATGAACGGTAGTGGCCCGAAATACGACGTGCTGCACGACAATCAGACTCTGGGCCCGGCTCTGCTCGGCCTGCAGTCGGACATTCCGCTCGTCGCGACCATCCATCACCCGATTACCCGGGATCGCCGCATCGCACTGCAGTCGGCCAAGGGCCTGCGCACCCGCTACGGTCTCTTGCGGTGGTACACGTTCGTGCCCAAGCAGCTGCGCGTCTCTCGGGCGCTCGATCGGGTGATGACCGTCTCGGAGGCGTCGAAGACGGACCTTCAGGGCGAGTTCGGGATCGCCGGCGAGAAGATCAAAGTCGTCGGCATCGGCATCAACACGGACGTCTTCTACCCGCGCCGCGAGGTGCAGCGCGAGGATCAGCTGCTCGTTTGCACTCTGTCGGCGGACTCTCCGATCAAGGGTTTCGTTTATCTGCTCGACGCGCTCGCAATCCTCCGAAAGACCCGTCCGAACCTAAAGCTGAGCGCCGTCGGGTCTCCCGGGCGCAAGACGACCACGCAGAAGCATCTGGAGCGGCTCGGCCTTCAGGATGCGGTCGAGTTCACAGGCAAGGTCGAGGCCGACGACATCGCTCGCCTTTACGGCCGAGCGACGGTTGCGTGCGTTCCTTCGTTGTACGAGGGGTTCGGGCTTCCTGCCGGCGAGGCCATGGCGTGCGAAGTGCCTGTCGTTGCGACGACCGGTGGAGCACTTCCCGAAGTGGTCGGTCGGGATGGAAAGGCGGGACTCCTCGTCGAGCCGCGATCGGGCGAGGCGCTGGCCGCCGCGATCGGTGAGCTGCTCGACGCGCCGGAGCGCCGACGTTCGATGGGCGAGGCCGGTCGCGCTCGGGTCGAATCCCTGTTCACCTGGCGTCGTGCCGCTGAGCGACGCGTCGAGATCTACCGCGAGGCGATCGCAGAACGGAAGAGCCTCGGGTGCTGACGGTCGAGTTCGATCGGCTCGGCCTCGAGCCAGGAGCCCGCGTTCTGGACGTCGGCTGCGGGGGCGGCCGTCATCTGCGTGAGACGCGGCGCCGTACCGGCATCACGGCCGTTGGTGTCGACCTCGGAACCAAGGAAGTCGTCGACACGCGAAACGCGCTTCGCGAGATGGACGATCTGGCCCATGAGCTGGGTGGTGCCATCGAAGGCGCGGGCCCGTGGGTCTCGATGCAGGGGAGCGGGTACCAGCTCCCCTTTGGTGATGACTCCTTCGACTGCGTGATCATCTCTGAAGTGCTGGAGCATCTGGAGCGCGATGAAGATGCTCTGGCGGAGGTCTCACGTGTTCTGAAGCCGGGCGGCGTACTGGCCGTTTCTGTCCCCCGCGAAGGACCGGAAGCAGTCTGCTGGACGCTGTCCGACGAGTACCCGAACTCCCCGGGCGGGCACGTCCGGATCTATCGTGGCGACAAGCTCGCCAGGATGATCGAGCGGGGCGGGTACGACATCGTGGGCTCGCATTACGCCCACGCCCTGCATTCCCCCTATTGGTGGCTCAAGTGCGTGTTCGGTCTCGAGAACGAACAGGTGTGGCCGGTCAAACTCTATCACCAGTTCCTGGTCTGGGATCTCATGCAGCGCCCGTGGCTCACGCAAGCACTGGAATCGCTGTTGAACCCCCTGATCGGCAAGAGCGTCGTGTTCTACGCTGTCAAAGGAAGCGCATCATGAGCAACAGTCGGCGGCCACTCAGTCGCGAGCATTTCGAGGCCACCGGCCAGTGGATCGCGGACCGTCAGGAAGTCGGCGGAGTTCTTCCGTGGGTTCCGGGCGGCAAGTTCGATCCCTGGGACCACGTTCACGCAGCGATGGGGCTTACGCTGGTGCACCGGTACGAAGAGGCACGCGCGGCGTTCCGCTATCTTCGCGAGATTCAGGAAGCCAACGGCGGGTGGGTCGCGGAATGGACCGGCGGCGAAATCGTCGACGGGACGTTCCAGTCGAACCACGCGGCGTACCTCGCAGCTGGTTTGTGGCACTACCACCTCGCTACGAACGACACCGACTTCCTTGCCGAAATGTGGTCGACCATGCGTCGCGGCATCGACTTCGTCGTCGATGTCCAACAGCCGTGTGGCGCGATGGCCTGGGCGGTGAACCCCGTCGGGAAGCCATGGACGGATCCGCTCGTCACGGGTAGCGCGTCCATTCACGGAAGCCTCGTTTGTGCGATCCGCATCGCGGAATTCCTCGATCATGACGCTTCAGCCTGGCGCGCGTCCCGCGAACGACTCGCGCACGTCTTGCGGCGCAACATCGAGCGCTTCGAAGACGTCGATTTCCCCAATGGTGGCCCGGGGCGGCACTCGATGGACTGGTACTACCCAGTTCTGGGCGGCGCGCTGCGCGGTGCTGCTGCGCGAGTGCGCCTTCAGGATCAGAACCAGATCGATTCATTCCTCGAAGAGGGAGTGGGTTGTCGGTGCGTGATCGAGAACCCCTGGTACACCGTCGCCGAGACGTGTGAGTTCGTTCTGGCGCTGGACGCCGCGGGGCTCACGACGCGGGCGAGGCAGGTTCTCTCTTGGGTGCAGCCGCTTCGTACCGAGGCGGGCGGTTACTGGACGGGCGTTACGCATCCCGATCGCATCTACTATCCCGAGGGCGAGCAGACGCCGTGGACGGCGGCCACCGTTCTTCTCGCGGCGGATGCGTTGGCCGACGAGACCGCAACGGCGAGCTTCTTCCGCGACCTCGCAGGCGACGATCTGCGGGACGCGGTGCCGGTCGAGGCCGAAGGCGAAGACGTCGAGGAAAGCGAGATCGCTGCTTCGGCGGTCGAGGCGAATCCCTAGCGGCGACCTCGTCGCCGGCACCGTCAGCGCGGTGGGCGTGGATCGGTGCGCAGGCAGGAAGGCCTGAGGGCCCCTCGGGATCGGCGGCGCCAGCGGACGGCTCTCGTCTGGCCTCGATGTCGTCCGTGTGCCCTGGTCGGGCGCGCGTCCGCCGCGAGTGCGGATACGCCGGGCTATCGGCGCCGCAGGGCGCCGAGGGTCTTCGTGGTCTGCAGTTCTTCGTACAGCCCCGAAGCCACGGCCTGTCGGTAGATCGTGATGGGGGCTTGGCCTCCCTCGTCGGGGTTGGGGAAGAGGTCGTGGATCGCCAGGATGCCGCCGTGGGCCACCTTGCCGGCCCAGCGCTCGTAGTCTGTCTGTGCGGCCTGGAAGCTGTGACCGCCGTCGATGAAGACCATGCCGAGCGGAACGCTCACGAGGCTCGCCGCCGCGGAGCTACTCGAGACCAGCAGGAGCGTCGTGTCCTCGAGGCCGGCGGCGCGAATCGTGCGCCGGATTTCTCGGAGGCTGTCCATGGCGCCTGCCTCCGAGTCGAAGAGGTCGGGGTCATGGTAGGCCTCGCCCGGCTGCTGCTCTTCGTTGCCGCGGTGGTGATCGACACACACGAGCTGGCCGCCCCCGGCGCGCGTGCCGGCGCCGACGTATACCGAGGACTTGCCGCAGTAGCTGCCGATTTCTACGACAGGGCCCAGTGAGGCGCTCTCCTTCGCGAGGTCGTGCAACCGAAGGCCTTCCTCCTCATCGAGGAAACCCTTGCAGGCACGAGCGACCTCGAGGGCGCGGGAATCCATACGGTTTACGGAAGACATTTGGCGATCCAACCTTTCGTGGCGAGGGGAAGCAACTTGCTTACATGTCCCGCGTGGGCGCGAACATCGAGCGGAGCCAGCCGCGCAGCGTGTTGCTGGTCAAGTACCGGCGCTCCATCTCGTCCTCGAACTGGTCGTAGGGCTTCTCGCTCTCGAACATCTGCATGCGAGTGACAAACGTGCCGTCGGGGTCCAGTTCGCGGATTGGACGGGCCGGATTCCCCGCGACCACGGTGTTCGGGGGCACGTCGGAGGTGACGATCGCGCCCGCACCCACGACGCTGTTCTTGCCGATGGTGACACCCTTACAGATCGTTGCGCCGTCGGCGATCCAGACGTTCTCTTCGAGTCGGACCGGAGCGGTCGGTCCCGGCGGGAAGATCCGGTCGTAGAAGTCGTGCCAGTCGCAGTCGGTGATGAAGACTCGCTCTGCGATGAGCGCGCCGTTGCCGATCTCGATCGAGCACGCGCTCTTGATGCGCACGCCCGGGGAGAGGGCCACGTAGTCGCCAAACTCGATCTTGCCTTCGGTTTCCATCCACACGACGAGGCTGATCGGCGACTCGTTCGTCGCCATGGCGTGGAAGTGATCTCCCGCAGTGATGTGTCGGCCCAGCACTTCGATCTTACGCGGATTGCGGAACACCGGGCGCTCGCCGAGCGCATCGAACTGCGGGTGGAGAACCCGACGACAGTAATTGTCGTTTACGCGGTCCATCCACTTCTTGAGCCAGTAGGGCCGCTGGTCACTGCGCATCGGGGGGCTCCGGGAGTCCGTCGAGGTGGCCTTGCAGCTGAGCGGCCAGTCCCTCGCGATTGGTGGTCCGCGCGTCGCGTTCCAGGCGACGAAGACGGAGCCATCCAACGCCCCACCCATCGAACGTCGGGTCGGCGGCGATCTGGTCGCTGACCTGAGCCACGAACGTGAGCCACTGGGGATCCGCGTTGGCGTGGAGTGCGCGTCGGGAGTCCAAGACGTTCGCGTACTCGGTGGCGACCCAGACCAGGGCCGCGCCGCGCGGGTGTGAGGCCACCTCCTCTTGCAGCTTCGCGAGTCGGGCGCGCGTCGTTTCAGACGCGCGGGCGGCGCCGCCGGGGTCTCCCTGGTCGAGGAGGGCCTCTCCCTCCAGTGCGGCACCGATGACCTGAAGCATGGGCGAGGCGCGAGCGGAAAGTGTTCGAGCTGCCTCGAGCGCTTCGGACGGCCGATCTTGGACGAGGAGATACTCGGGCCACGCAGAGTGCCAGCTCTGTACGAGCGGGTCGGGGATCGGCGTATCGAAGGCTTCCTTCAGCGTCTTTTCAGCGTCGTCATCGCGTCCCACGCGGAGATAGGCGAGCCCGAGGACCGTGAGATTGTGGACGCGATGCCAATCGTGACTTGGCGGAAGCCCGTCGCGTTTCGCGAAGCCTTCCTCGAGGCGATCGGCGGCTTCGAGCTCGGCAACCGCATCCGCCCAACGCCCGACGCGGGGCAGGGTGTGGGCGTACATATGCCGCGCGTGCGGCACGTTCGGGCTCGCGTCGACGTAGCTCTTCGCGTGGCGGACCGCGTCCGGTGGGCGACCGAGGTTCTCGTAGGTGTGGGCGAGGTAATGATGGGCGGCGAAATGCCCCGGCTTCGCGCGAAGGGCGGCTTGGTAGAACGCCAGGGAGGTTTCGTCGCCGCCCTGTCCGCGACCTGCCGCGCCCTCTGTCGCGTTGCCGCGCAGTAGCCAGGCTTCGGCGTCGCTTTCGTCGGCCGCGGTCAACGCATCGAGCGCGTTCTGGTAGGCACGCACCGCCGCCTCGCGGTCGACGGATTGCGCTCGAACGGCCTTGCGCTTCAGCGCGTATGCGGCGATGTACTGCTGCTCGCGGTCGCTCGCTGCGCCGCTTGCCGCGTGCGCTTCTTGGGCCGCGTGGTCGGCGGCGTCCTCGTCCTTGAGCCCCTCGAACGCACGCGCAAGGCCGAGTCGCGCCATCGCGAGCTGCGGGTCCAGGCGGAGCGCGGCGTGGAAGGATCGGGCAGCTTCGATCCAGCGATAGGAGTGGAGGTGGGCCAGGCCCTGGTCGTAGAGCGCCTGCGCGTCGGTCGACTCGGTCGAGACCCTTTGATGGACCCGGCCGATTCCCTCCTGGATGGTCGTTGGCTTGGTCACGAAGCTCTCGTCCACCTTCGCCGCGAACGAACCTGAATCCGCGTGCGCTGGGGCTGCGGTCGTCAGTACGAGGCAGACGATCAGGAGGGGACGGGGAGCGGGGAACATCCCTTTCTTGTAGCCGCCCGGCTTCCTGACGTCACATTGGAGCGAACGCCGCGTGCGGCGCGGCGGGGGCTCACGCTTCAGGCGTCGGCCTGTGGGCTGCGCGTTTCCCGGAGAGGCTCAGCTTGAACCTTTCGTTCGGGGACGCGCGTCAGTTCCCGGCACCGGTGACCTTCTGGGTCGTCGACTCCAAGTCGCCGAATCCCGCGTTCTCATCGTGGGCCCGGCCCAGAGCGTTCAGCGGGTCGCGGAGGTCGTCGATGTACCCCAGTGCGTAGGCTCCGCGGGCGTAGCCCATCAGGCGCAGCAGCGGCTCGGGCAATCCTCGCGCGATGTCCTGCGGAACGGACAGGTACTGGTTCTCTTCTTGGCGTAGCCAGCTGCGCGCGTAGGTGATGTTCAGGCCGTAGCGGGTTTCGGTGGAACGGTTCGGTCCGCCGCCATGGTAGAGCGCACCGGTGTAGAGCAGGACCGACCCGGCCTCCATTTCGGCGGGCTCGGTTTCGGCGATCGTGAACTGTTGCTTGTCGGGGAACGTGTTGCTCCCGGGGATTACCCGTGTGGCTCCGTTCTCTTCGGTGAAGTCCGTCATTGCCCACAGGGTGTTGCACTGCACTTCGTACCCGGATGGGAAGGGGAAGAAGTCGAATGCCCATTGGTCGCGATGGATTGGTTGTTCGCTCTCTCCCGGGCCGATCGCGATGACCTGTGTGAGGTGGAGGCGGTAGCTCGTGGCATCGGCCAGAACACGTTTCGTCGTGTCGAGCACGAGCGGGTTCTGGATGACGTCTCGCGCCGTCGCGGAGCGTGCAATCAGTGCCCCGGTTCGCTTCGTGTGATGGCCGCTGAACTCGTCGCGGCCCATCGCGTTCGCTTCGAACCATGGCTCGAGCTCGGATCGTACGCGGTCGAAAGTCGACCTCGATACGAGCTTGTCGATGACCGCGCACCCGTCTCGGGCGAGAATCTCGGCCACGTGGTCGGGGCTGCTCTTGGGGCTCAGTCGTTCTACGGCCATGATAGAAAGATCCCCCAGAAAATGGAGCGGGGAGCAACCGCTCAAAGAAGCGTGACCGGCACCGTCTCAGATGGTTCAATGCGTCCCGTGCTCCGTGTGACGAGAATCTCGGAGGCCCTCGGGGCGGAAATCGAGGGCGTGGATTTGTCCTGTCCGCTGGAGCCCGAAGTGCATCGGGCAGTCGAGGGCGCGCTGGCGGAGCACGAAGTCCTGTTCTTTCGCGATCAGGATCTCTCGCCCGAAGCGCACCGAGCGTTCGCGAGGTTGTTCGGGCCGTTGCAAACCCATCCCGCGTACCCGCACGTGCCTGGGTTTCCCGAGCTCACCATTCTGGAATCCGACCGCGAGAACCCTTCAAAGATCGAGAAGTGGCACACGGACATGACGTTTCGGCAGTGTCCGCCACTCGGTTCGATCCTCCGTGCGCGCATCGTGCCCGAGACGGGCGGCGACACGCTCTGGATGAGTCTCTCTGCGGCGTACGATGCGTTGTCGCCGGCCATGCGTGAATTCCTGGACGGGTTGCGGGCGGAGCATTCGTTCGAGCACGGGTTTCGCGAGAGCCTCGCAGAGCCCGGTGGTCGAGAGCGCCTGGCTGAGGCCCTGTCGGCGAACCCCCCGGTGGAGCACCCGGTCATCCGTGTGCACCCGGTGAGCGGTCGTCGGAGCCTGTTCGTCAACAGTCTCTTTACGACTCGGATTCTCGAGCTGAACCAAGAGGAGAGCGACGCCGTTCTTGCGTTCCTGTGTTCTCACATGGAGCGAGACGAGTTCGCGTGTCGCTTCGCGTGGCGCGCGGGCTCCGTGGCCTTCTGGGACAATCGGTGTACGCAGCACCGCCCGATCAACGACTATTGGCCGGCGCAGCGACGCATGGAGCGGATCACGATCGACGGAGACCGGCCCTACGGCGCGCGGAAGAACGACGAGACCCAGTCGGCGAACTCGAGCCGATCGGTGCCGCCGTCGAGTGACGCGACGGCGTCGCGGTAGAGGGTCTCGCCGAACGCTTCTCGCCGCGTTTCATAGAGGGCGCGGGCGTAGTCGGTGCTGAACTCGGGGTGCGCTTGTACGCTCATCACGTGGTTGGCGATGCGATACAGGCCGATTGGACACGCCTCGTTTCCGCCGACGAGTTCGGCGGCGCGCGGGAGCTCCGTCACCTGGTCTTTGTGCGAATGGATGAGTCGGGCTTCGTCCTGGCCGGGGGGCGCCCAAGGAAATGGCCGCTGGATCTTCGCGCAGTGAACACCGACGGTCCAGCCGCGCTCGGCTGGTTCGGTGCGGCCGCCGAGTGCACACGCGACGAGTTGGTGACCGAAGCAGACGGCGAGAAGCTTCGTCTCGCTCGCGTCGAGCCGTCGAACGAAGTCCTCCAGCGGTGGAATCCACGGCAGCGGGTCGTAGACGCTGTGACGGCTCCCTGTGATGAGGTAGCCGTCGCACGCCTCGATCGAGTCTGGGTACTCGCCTCGCTCGACGTCATAGGTGGCGAAGGTGAGATCGGGGTCGGCGTGGCCGAGGATGTCCGGGAACATGTCGGTGTATTGGCCGAACCGGACGAGGTGCGGGAGAACCGAGTCGGCCTTCAAGATCCCGATGCGCATCGAACCGACATCCTAGCCGCCTCAGTCGAGATGCCAAAGTGCGGCGTGTCGAACATGTGGCGGGGAGAACGCGGCATCTCGTGTCCTCCAAAGAGTGCCACTGTCCGTGCGGCACCGTTCGTTGGCGAACAGCCGCCGATCGGCGGAGACCTACTCCCGCCATCTCCGTGGTGGTACACCAGCCCGCTCGGCACGGTTGCCGTCTTTGGGTGGGGTGTTTCGGGCTGTTGGGGCGAGCCGAAACCCTGTGCCGAGCCGCTCGTTGCGCTCAGGCTGCGGCCGAGCTGGCGATCGATACCGGCTGCGTCGCGCGCTTCGTTCGAACGTACGCCCCGAGTGTCGCGCCGATCGCGAGCAGGGTGAGCACGGAGAGCGCTGCGAGCGCGCCGAGCATGCCGTCGACCGGAAACTCGAGAACCGCGCTGGCGGCGCTGCTCAGTGGCGCTACGGGGGCACCTATTGCGGGCATCATCATTGGTCTGATTCCTTTGCGTCTCGGCCACCGAAGGGCGGCATGGAGGAGGTTGCTTGCAACTGCGATGCCACGCTCTCGTGCTCTCGGATCCCCCGAAAAACCAAAGGAATTCAGGTCTCGTGCCGCACGACCGTCGCGTGCGCTGCCCAACGGATCGGGCAGGTGCCCAGCGCTGTGGGCAGCTCTGGGCTGCAGTCTGTGCGGGGAAAGAGGGGGCTGCACTTCGCCGCCCGTCTGTGCCAAAATCTCCTCGGTCCATGGGGCATTGCCTGTGGCACTGCGCTTGCGACACCGCGCCCCGGGGGCTGGGGGGAACATGGGCAGCTTTACGAGTGAGACGGCGCATCGCGTCGCCCGGCGAACGCTCGAGGCATCGGCCGCGTTCGTGGTGATGCTCTGCGGGCATTGCAGCGACCCTGCCGCGAGCGGCGCGGCGTCCTCAGCGAAACCAACGATCGAGGTCGACCACCGGAGCTTCTGGTACCAACGGCTCCCGCGCTGGAACGAGCGCGAGCCTTGGGAGGAGCCCGCGGCTCCGCCCGGCTCGAGTGCTCGTCTCGAGCGTGCCGTGCGAGACGTTCTGGTCACCCATTCGAGCGACTTCCCGCAGCCGCCTCCGGTCGAGATCATCGTGCGCGCGCCTCCGCGCGAGGAACTCGATACGCTCATCGGATACATGGCGAACCGAACGTCGTACGGCGGTGCCCGTCGCGACGGCGTGGTCGTCTACGTCGACGTCAACCAATGTGTGTTTGGCGGGCCCGACCGCCTCAACGACGCGGAGCTTCGAGCGTTTCTCGGCCACGAGTTGGTGCACGCGTACCAGTTCGCAGCGGGGCGCTCCAAGCTCGGCCACCGCGAGATTTTTCGGCGGGAGGTCGTCGCGTACGCCTGGGAGCTCGCGCACCTGGACGACGATGTGCGCTCGAACTACCGCGCAGACATCTTCGTGAACCTCCATATGTATCGCGAGATGCTCGGCGATTGAGCGGATTGCGCACGACGGGCTTCGATCGGGTATAAGCGCCGAGATGAGATCGGCGATCGCAGCGGTCCTGCTCCTTTCCTTCGCGATGGCTCCGATCCGCTCTTTGGCTGCGGACGGCGACCCGCCGGTGTCGAGAGGCACGCTGCGCTTTCGCGTGCTGGATGCGGAGAGCGGAGAACCAACGCCCGCTCGGGTGACGGTCGTGGATGCGGTGGGTCGTTCTCACGTTGCACAGGGCGCGGTCCCGGTCGCGGGCGAGTGTATGCAGCCGGCTCCGGAGGCCTGGGCGCGTGCCGCAGAAGGCGGGTTCCCGGGCGCCGGTCTCGTTGATCCGGCAAGTGGGGCGAAGGTCTTCTACGTCGATGGGCCCGTCGCGATGGATCTCGCTGCGGGGCGCTATCGCATAACGGTCTCAAAGGGCTTCGAGTGGGAGGAGCGGTCGGTTGCGATCGAAGTCTTCTCTGGTGAATCGCCGGAGGTCCCGATTCGAATCTCGCGCTGGATCGACATGCCGGCCGAGGGCTGGGTCTCGGCGGACGGCCACCTGCACATCTCACGTCCGTCGCCCGAGTTCGATCCGGTGGTCGCTGCGTGGATGGCCGCCGAGGACTTGCACGTCGCGAACCTGCTGCAGATGGGCGCCGAGGGCCGAATCGTCGCCGGTCGGCAGTACGCCTTTGGCGAGCGGGGCCGGTATCGGTCGGGCAACGTGCTCTTGGCGCCGGGCCAAGAGAATCCCCGGACGTGGCTCCTCGGACACGGCATCGTGCTCGGGGCGGACGGGTATCTCGACCCCGGCGAAAGCTACCTCGTGTATCAGTCGGTGTGGCGACGAGCGCAGTCCGAGCGCGCGCTATCGGGGTACGCTCACTGGAATCCTCCAGGTGCTCTGATCGATGCGCCGACCGGCCTCGTCGATTTTCTAGAGGTGCTGCAGTTCGACACCGCAAACTACGAGCTGCTCTACCGTCTCTGGGGGCTGGGGTTTCTCGTGGCTCCAGTCGCCGGAACGGATTTCCCGTGTATCGGTGACCTTCCGGGCGCGGACCGATTCTACGCGCGCGTATCCGGACCGATTTCGTGGGAGCGCTGGCTGGATGCCGTCCGGCGGGGGCGGACCTTCGTGACGAACGGACCGCTGCTTGCGCTCGATGTGAACGGTGCGGGCATTGGGGATCGGGTGGTGCTGGATGCGCCGGGGAGCGTGCGCGTCGATGCGGAGGTTCGGTTCGATCCGACGCGGGACGACGTGACCGCGCTCGAACTGGTGCAGGACGGCATGGTGGTGCACCGGGCGACGGAGATGACGGGTCTTGGGCGGATCTCCTTTTCCGTTGCGGTACCGATCGCGGAATCGGGATGGCTCGCCCTCCGCTCCTCGGGAGTGAAGCTCGATCGCCGGCCGCATAAGGATCGTATGCGTGACTCCGCCGCGCATACGGGTGCGATCGCGATCCGGGTGTCGGGGACACCCCCGCTCGGAACTGGTTCGGCGGCGCGCCGAATTGCCCGTGATGCGCGCGCCGAGATGAGCGAGCTGCGCGACGTCTTTTCGAGCTCTGCGGAGCGGGTCCTTCTCGGAAGCCCGATGTGGCTGCGTGGCGTCGAGGCCGAAACGCTCCGCCGGAGTCGCAAGGACCTGCTCGCGGAGATTGGACTGGCCGAGGCCTGGTACGGGTCGCGCGCGGCAGAGGGCTCGGGCGGCGCGAGGGGTCCTAGCAGGCTGTTGAAAAGTTCCTCCCGTCGCCAGGCACGCCCCTTCGACCCGATCCCCGCGTTGCGAAAACTAGCGAGAGTGCCCGACTATCGCGTCGTTTTCGCGCCTTGGCCTCGGGTCGAATGGACGCACCTGGCTCGGTCCGGAGCTTTTCAACAA
>JAJCZO010000031.1 GCA_029262355.1 Deltaproteobacteria bacterium | reverse complement strand
TGTTGAAAAGCTCCGGACCGAGCCAGGTGCGTCCCTTCGACCCGAGGCCAAGGCGCGAAAACGACGCGATAGTCGGGCACTCTCGCTAGTTTTCGCAACGCGGGGATCGGGTCGAAGGGGCGTGCCTGGCGACGGGAGGAGCTTTTCAACAGCCTGCTAGTTCTAGGGCCTCAGTGGTGGTGACCGGCGCTGAAGAGAAGCCCGCGAACCACGAGAACCGCTCCGTACACCACCAGAGCAATCGCCACGAAGCGGTCAAACCCTCCGCGGACGCGCGCGGAGATGCTCCCTCCGAACAGTCCCAGCCCGAGCATGGCCGGCACGGTGCCCGCCCCGAACGCGAGCATGGTCAGCATGCCGGCCACCGGCGTGCCCGATGCGGCTGACTGCGCGGCGAACGCGTAGACCAGATGGCACGGCAGAAAGGCGTTCAACACCCCCAACGCGAGAGGCGCCGCCGGAGACGGCGACGCGATCACAGCCCGCAAGGGCCGCGCGACCACCGCGTTCACGGCCAGCGCGATTCGACCCGTCAGCCCCGAGATCCATCCGAGCATCTCGACTCCGAGCACGACCATCACCGTGCCCGCGAACACGGAGAGCGCCCGGGCGGCGAAGCCCAGCGAGGCGCCGGCTAGAACCGTCGCACCGAGAGCCCCCGACACGGCTCCGATAAACACGAGCGCGTTCACCCGGCCCAGCTGGTAGAGAAGTTGGCGACCGACCCGTCGCTGCGGGACCTCCGACGCAAGGGCCAGAGGGAACGCCCCGCACATCCCCAGGCAGTGCAACGACCCCGCTAGGCCTCCGGCAGCCGCGAGCGCATAGCCCGCCGCGGTGGGGTCGAATCCGTTCACCGGGGGCGCTGAAGATACTCGACGATCGAACGCAAACGCGCGTCGTCGACGACTCCGCGCAGATGGGGCATTCCACCGCCACCCACGTCCATCATGTGCCACACCGCCGCACGGAGTTCCTCGGGATCCGCCGCGTCGAGGTACGCTCGGTCGAAGTCCACCTTGGGACCCGCCTCATCGCGGAGCATGATGCCGCCACCTTGCCCAGAATCGCCGTGACACGCTGCGCAGTAAAACGAATAGGCCTCGAACCCCGGAGACAGCACCCGGATGAACGCACGGATCTGATCGGCCTCGTCCTTCGTGAGCTTCGGCGGCACCGCCGGCATTGAGCCCTTACCGTGCCGAAACGCGCGCACCAACTCTTCGTCCGTCAGAGACCGCTGCACCGCGGGATCGCGCAGATCCTTGGGCACCGAACCAACTCCAGCGGGCAGATCGGGGGCCGGCCACGGCTTCCCGAACTGCCCGTGACAGACTTCACAGCGAGCCCCGTACAGCAGTCCGCCCGCGTCGACGTCGACCCACTCGATGTCGGGAAGCCGCTGCATGTGCGAAACGATGCTCTCGACTCGCTTCGCCCGGATGCGCCGGCCCTCCGGGTCGATCGCAAGCGACAAGCTCGTGCCATCGCGGACACGACCTACGAGCTCCGCCTCGGTGTACCGGTCCAGGAAGCCGGTCGTGAGATCGCGCGGCGCGGGCGAGAAAAACGCGGCATCCGCCCCGTCCCCGGTGCCGGCCGAGCCATGACAACGGGCGCACTCCTCGAGGTACAGCTCGCGGCCGCTTGCCCCGACACGCTCCTTCGAAAACGCCGGTGCGGCCTGCGCCAGCACGACGATCGCCAAGAGGATCCGAATCTTCGTCATCGAGCCGCAGAGAGTTGCACACCCCATGCCGCGATGGGAAGCGCACCCACCGCACGCGGCACCCTCGGCATTCTCGAAACTGAGACGGACTCTCAGCGCCATTCGAGAACTTAGGAATCCGAGCGGACCACGAAGAGGTCGTGGAGCACGTCGTGTAGCTGGTCATACGCAACCGGCTTCGGCAGCAACCTCACGTAGTGGCGCACCTCGACATGGGCGGCCACGGCGCCCGACGATTGGGCCGTTACGAGCAGCGTAGGCCCAGAGCGCGCGGCGCGAAACTCATCGGCAAGATGAACCCCGTTGAAGCCCGGCATCGCGTATTCCGCGATCAGGGCCACGCATGCCCGGGCCCGCATGGCCGGCAGAGCCTCCTCGGCAGAGTCGCACTCCACGACCTCGTGGCCGTCGATTCGCAGGTTCTCGGCCAACGCCTGTCGGAAGATGTGGTCCTGATCGACCAAGAGAATGGGGATACATGTACAGCTCGCCACGTCGGCCGTCACCTCTCGGGGCAACGTCCCTATGCAAGCGGGGTTCCATGCAGGGGCAGATCGATCTGGAACACCGCGCCCGCAGAGTCCCCCTTGTCGACTGAGATGTCGCCCCCGTGCGCCACCAGGATCTGTCGGCAAATTGGAAGTCCGAGCCCGGTGCCACCCGCCTTGGTCGTCTCAAACAGCGCAAAAACATCCACGCCCTCGGGCAGACCGGGACCCGAATCCGCGAGGCGGATGCGAACCCGGCCCGCCGCGGCAGGCTCGACGCGGATCTCGATCCGACCGGGACCATCGATCGCATCGAGCGCGTTCTTGACGAGATTATCGAACACCCTGTGGAGCTTCTCGGCATCCGCTCGCAGCGAAACCGCTTCGGCCGGGCCCTGTACGTCGAGCACCACGCCGTTGCGGATGGCCTCCGGCTTCCAGAACTCCTCCACGGTGCGCAGGAGACCGGCGACGTCGACGTCTTGAAAGTCCAGCCGCTGGCCGCGGGCGAAATCCTTGAACTCGCCGAGCAGAGCGTCCAACCGCTGCGCAGTGCCCACGAGCCGCTCCGCCTGCCCGCGAACCGTCTCGATCGCCGCCTCGGGCGCTCGCTCGATACGCCGCAAAATGCCCTGGCTGACCATGGAAAGCGCCGCGAGCGGGTTGGCGAGGTCATGTACGATCTTCGAAGCCAAGGCCCCGATATCGGCCAGGCGCTCACGCTGACGCGACAACAGCCGCAGACGATCCATCTCCGCCTGTGCGCGCTGTCTCTCCGCCATGTCCCGGATCACAGCGGTGTAGAGAATCTCTTCGCCGACGCGAACCTCGGAGACCGACAGCTCCATGGGAAACGTCTCACCGCTCTTGCGCTGGCCCTCGACCTTCCGAATCCGGCCGATCGCCCGTGCCTCGCCCGTCTCCTGGTACGACCGGAGGTAACGATCGTGGTCCTCGCGATAGGGCGACGGCATCAGCATCGACACGTTCTTGCCCAGCACCTCCGATGCCGGAAACTCGAAGATGCTCTCGGCCGCACGATTGAACAGCGTGATCAGACCGTCGCCGTTGATCGAAATGATCGCGTCTCGCGCGGTCGTCAGGATCGCTTCGAATCGCGCGGCCTGCACCTCGATCGAGTGTAATGCACCTTCCTTGGCCACAGACCGTCCCCGTGCCGTCGCGCTAACACGCCCGGGACGACCCCCACAAACGTCCGCGCGCCGAGAGGGAGCCTCGACACAGCCCGACTCTTATGTGACTAAAAGGTCACATGAAGAACTCGGACCGGATCTGGCGAGCCCTGGCCGACCCCCATCGCCGGGGCATCCTCGAGGCGCTCCGCGCCGGCCCCCGGACCACGGGCCAGCTCTCGGAGGGCTCCGAGATTACGCGCTACGGTGTGATGAAGCACCTCGCCACACTCGTCGAGGCTGGGCTCGTTCGGGTCGAACGGCGCGGGCGGGAGCGCTGGAACCACCTCGTCCCAAACCGGCTGGACGAGATCGGGCCCGCCCGGACCGAAACATCGCAACCAGAGCCAGCGGCCGAGCGAGATCGATCCTTCTTCGACCTCTACGCCCACGGGTTCGTCCGTGCCGCAATCGCGGTACCCCGGGTTCGCCTCGCGAACCCTGCGGCCAACGCAAGCGAAATCGCGGCGACCTATCACCGAGCGACCAAGGAGGGCTCGGCGCTCGTACTGTTTCCCGAGCTCTCGCTCTCGGGCTACTCGCTCGACGATCTCCATCAACAGGATGCTCTGCTGCGCGCCGTTCTGGCGGGCCTCGCCGAAGTGGTCGGGGCAACCGAAGGCGGCTCGACGCTGTTGATCGTCGGGGCTCCGCTTCGATTCCAGGGGCGACTCTACAACTGCGCCGTCTCCGCCGCCGGAGGCCGCATCCTCGCGATCACCCCGAAGACGTACGTGCCCAATTACCGGGAGTTCTACGAGAAGCGGCAGTTCGCGAGTGCGCGTGACGCGCTCGAAGACACCGTCAGGTGCCTCGGCCAATCCGATGTTCCGTTCGGAAACGACATCGTCCTGCGCGACGAAGGGCGCCCCGATTTCGGGGTGCATGCGGAGATCTGCGAGGACGTCTGGGTCGCCGTACCCCCATCGACCCATGCGGCATTCTATGGAGCGACCGTGCTCACCAACCTGTCGGCGTCGAACGTGACGATCGGGAAGGCCGGCTACCGCAAACAGCTCGCGGCCGGCCAATCCGCCAAGACGCTGTCCGCCTATCTCTACGCGGCGGCGGGGACCGGCGAGTCGACGACCGACCTAGCCTGGGACGGCCACGCACTTGCATACGAGGACGGGGAGCTCCTCGCCGAATCCGAGCGCTTCGTCGACGACGCCCAGCTCGTCTTCGCCGACATCGATCTCGACCGACTCGCACAAGAGCGGGCCCGCATGACCAGCTTCGCGGACTGCGCGGCCGACCACCGCGCGCACCCCATGCGCGTCGTTCCCTTCCGCTTCACGCCTCCGGCCGAGAAGACCACGCTGAGGCGAGCGTTCCAGCGGTTTCCCTTCGTGCCGAGCGACGCCGGGCGACGCGCGGAACGCTGTTACGAGGCCTACAACGTGCAGGTAACGAGCCTCGTGCAGCGGCTGCGCTCGACGGGCATCGAGAAGCTCGTAATCGGCATCTCGGGCGGGCTGGACTCGACCCAGGCCCTGCTCGTCTCGGTGCGCGCGATGGACCATCTCAACCTCCCCCGCAGGAACGTCCTCGCGTTCACCATGCCCGGCTTCGCGACGTCCGACGAGACCCGCAACAATGCACACGACCTCATGAAGGCGTTCGGGGTCGCCGCGGGCGAGATCGACATCCGCCCGTCGAGCGAGCAGATGCTCGCCGACATCGGCCACCCCCACGCGAAGGGCGAGGAGCGCTATGACATCACGTACGAAAACGTCCAGGCGGGAGAGCGCACGAGCCACCTCTTCCGACTCGCGAATCACCACCGCGCGCTCGTGGTCGGCACCGGCGACCTGAGCGAACTCGCCCTCGGCTGGTGCACGTACGGCGTCGGCGATCAGATGTCGCACTACAATGTGAATGTCTCGGTACCGAAGACGCTCATCCGCTACCTGATCGAGTGGGTGGCCGATCTGCCCGAGACGGGGAAGGCCGGCGCCGCCGTGCTTCGACGCATCCTCGCAACCGAGATCAGTCCCGAGCTCATTCCCGCGCACGCGACGGGCGGCGAGATCCAGAGCACGGAAAAGACGATCGGCCCGTACGAGCTACACGACTTCGATCTCTACTACACGACCCGACGGGGCTACGCGCCGTCGAAGGTCGCCCTGCTCTTCGCACACGCCTGGTCGAGCGACACGCCGGTATCGGCTGAGGACGGCAAGTACCCGATGGACGAGATTCTGCACTGGCAACGGGCCTTCCTCGACCGGTTCTTCCGCACGAGCCAGTTCAAGCGCTCCGCATCACCCAACGGACCGAAGGTCGGATCGGGCGGCTCGCTCTCGCCCCGTGGCGACTGGCGCGCCCCGTCGGATTCGAGCCCGGCGCCGTGGCTCGCAGATCTCGAGGCGACGACGGCCTGGATCCGCATATCCGTCGGCAAGCCGACTGCGCGGACGACGAGGCGGCCGAAGACGAAACAAGACTCTCGAGAATGAGAATCGCGCCGGGCGTGGCGCGCCGCGGCGTGCCCTGGTCGGCACCGCGCTTGCTGGGTTACGGGGCGGAGGTGCTCCATGGGCCATTACGATCGTCTGAGTGCACTCGACAGCTCCTTCCTCGAGCTCGAAGACCACAACACCCACATGCATGTGGCGGTCGCGCTCCTCTTCGAACCCGGCCCTCTCGCGACGCGAGAGGGCAGCCTCGACATGGAGCGGATTCGCGCCTACATCGAGTCGCGCCTTCACGAAATCCCGCGCTACCGCCAACGGCTCGCGTACATTCCGATCGAAGACCACCCCGTGTGGGTCGACGACCCCCGCTTCAACATCTTCTACCACGTGCGACACGCCTGCTTGCCCAGGCCCGGCTCGATCCGGCAACTGAAGAGGCTGTGCGGCCGCCTGCTCTCGCAGAAGCTCGATCGCACCAAGCCGCTGTGGGAGATCTGGATCGTAGAGGGAATCGAAGACGGCCGCTTCGCTCTCGTGGCGAAAGCGCATCACTGCATGGTGGACGGCGCCGGTGGGGCCGATCTGTTGGCCGCCCTCCTCTCTCCCACGCAAGAGACCACGTTCGAGCCCGGCGTTCCGTGGCTTCCCCGTCGCGCCCCAACCTCGAGCGAGCTCGTCTGGGGTGAGCTCGAACGCCGAGTCACCGGGATGGGTTCGCTGATCGCTCGCTCGGCCCGCGCGCTGGCACGACCGGGCCCACTGCTACGCGCGACGCGTGAGACGGCATCCGGTCTGATGGAGTCTTTCGCGAATGCCCTCGTGCCGGCGTCGGACACACCGCTCAATCCCGACATTGGACCGCACCGCCGATTCGATTGGTTCCGACTCGACCTAGAGCAGGTGAAGCACGTGAAGCGCCACTACGACGTGACCGTGAACGACGTCGCCTTGGCCACGGTCGCAGGGGCGGTGCGTCGCTTCTTGCAGCTTCGGGGTCTGACCTCGCTCGACGACATCGACTTCCGAGCGTTGATCCCGGTGAACATGCGCGCGACCGGCGATCACGCGCTCGGCAACCACGTTTCCCAGATGTTGGCGCACCTCCCCGTGGAGGAGCGCGACCCCGCCAAGCGCATCCGGACGGTGTCGGAGACGGTCGGGCGCCTCAAGCACTCGCACCAGATCGAAGCCACGGAACTCTTCGAAGAGTTGAGCAATTGGACCGCGACGACGCTGCTGAGCAGCGTCTCCCGCGCTGCCGCAGCACGGCGCGCATTCAACATGGTCGTGACGAACGTACCCGGCCCACAGCTTCCGCTGCATTTGCTAGGAGCGCCGCTGCGCGATCTGTATCCGATGGTCCCGCTCTTCTCGAACCAGGCGTTGGGAATCGCTTTGTTCAGCTACGACGGCAGTCTTTACTGGGGCATCAACGCCGATTGGGACGAGGTGCCCGACCTCCATGCGTTCGTCGATGCCATCGATGCATCGTTCGAGGAACTCTACCGAACGTGCGCTCCACCCAAATCCGCCGTGGCGCGGGCCCAGGCGTAGAAGGCGTCACGAACCGTCGACCGACGCAGACTGCGCAAAGCGGTCAAGCGCGCTGCGTCGGCCCACGAGAATCAAGTGCTCATCCGCCCGGATCACCCCGCCCTCGCCCGGAACCAGATCGAGCGCGCCGTCGTCACTCTTCACGGCGACGACCCGCACGTCCTTGAACTCCGCCTCGACATCGGCAACCGCACGGCCCACGAGTGAGGATCCGTCCGCCACACGCACCTCCTCCAGATCGATGGACTGGTCATGGCGCTCGGTGGAGAGTTCGAGAAAGTCCACGACGGAGGGTCGCAGGATCGCCGCGGCGATGCGGGTACCACCCATCTGGAAAGGCGACGTCACCTGATCGGCTCCCGCGCGCTGAAGCCGGCGAACTCCAGCCACCGACTCGCCTCGGGCGTGAACGCGAATCCCCGGGTTCATCTCCCGCGCGGCCAGTGTGATGAACACCCCGTCGGCCTCGGACGAGGTTGCCACGACCAGCGCGGTCGCCGTGCTGATATGGGCGGACTCGAGCACGTCATCCGAGGCTGCCGACCCGATGACGAACGGAATGCCCGCTTGATCGAGTTCTGGCTCGAGGCTGGCGTCCTCGTCGATCACGACCAAGGGCCGCCCTGTGCGGTGGATCTCGTCGACCACGACTCGACCGAAACGACCGTAGCCGCAGACGATCACATGGCCGTGCAGCTTGCCGATGGCGCGTTGCATGGCGCTCCTCTGAAAGATGCGGCGAAACTGCCCCTCGAGGACACCTTCCGCCAAGATGGACAACAAATACAGGGCAGCACCGACGCCGCCGATGATCAGGAATATGGTGAAGAGCCGACCCGGCCCGGACAACTCCTGCACCTCGCCGAACCCGACCGTCGAGACCGTGATCACCGACATGTAGAGGGCGTCGCCCCACGTCCAACCCTCGAGCACGACGTAGCCGGCCGTGCCGAACAGGGTAATGGCCAACAGCCCCACGAGCGGGACGACGATTCTGCGTTCTACGCGCATCGGAGAGCCCGCTTATAGTGGCACGGACCGAGATTCGCCATTTGGGAACTCGCGCGCCCACCGCGCTCACCCGGCCCCACCCAAGACGTTCAATGGGATCTTGAGATACGAGGTTCCGTTGTCCTCGGGCTCGGGCAGGTGGCCCCCACGGATGTTCACCTGGATCGAGGGCAGGATCAGAGCCGGCGCGGCAAGCTCCGCATCACGCTCGGAACGGAACGCCATGAATTCGTCGCGGCTCGTCTTCGCGTCGAGTTGAACGTTCGAGGCCTTCTGTTCCGCGACGGTCGTCTCAAAGCGCATCGCTCGCCCGCCCGGCTGATAATCGTGACACATGAAAAGCCGGGTCTCATCGGGCAGCGCGTAGATGCGCTGGATCGAGTCGTAGAGATCTCCAGCCGACCCCCCGGGGAAATCCACCCGCGCCGTCCCGTGGTCCGGCATGAACAAGGAGTCGCCGACGAACAGTGCGTCACCGACCTGCCACGACATGTGTGCCGGGGTGTGTCCGGGAGTGTGCATGGCTCGGATGCGAACCGAACCGACCTCGATCTCGTCTCCCTCGTCGAGCAGCAAGTCGAACTGGCGTCCGTCCACCGGGAAATCTGCCCCAAGGTTGAAGACCGTGCGAAACTTCTCCTGCACTGCACCGACCCCGGCACCCGTGACGCTCTTGGAGCCGTAACGCTCCCCGAAAAAGGACAGAGCCGTGAGGTGGTCGGCATGGGCATGCGTGTCGATCACGTACGGAATGGCGAGCGTCTCCCGGTCGACAAAGGCCGCCACCCGCTCGGCCGACAGTGTACGGATGCGCGCGCTCTTCGGGTCGAAGTCGAGGACGGGGTCGATGACGACACCCTCCCGCGCTGCCTCATCGTAGACGACGTAGGTCAGCGTCGACGTGGCTTCGTCGAAGAACTCTTGGATCAACACCAACTCACCCCCAATTCAGACGCCGTGCCAGGCCGATCCGACCCAGCGCCAGTCCAAGCGCGATTGCTGTGGCTTCGGTTCTCTGGATCCGTCGGAGGCCGCTCTGGCACCGACGCAGCGAGCACTGCGCGAGATGGAGATCCTATTCCTTGTCGATCGACTCGAGGTGCAACCCACACTCGAGCTTGTCGGACCCCGCCCAGCGCCCCGCACGCTCCTCCTCGTCGGTTCGAATGGGTCGCGTACAAGGGATGCAGCCGATCGAGCGATATCCAACGTCGTGCAACCTGTTGTACGGAATGTCGTTGGACGTGATGTACGTCCAGACTCTCTTCTCACCCCAGTCGGCCAGGGGATGGAGCTTCCAGACGCCGTAGCGCTCCGACCACTGTGCCTTGCCGATCGTAGCGCGAGACGGCGCCTGGTCGCGGCGAATCCCCGATACCCAAGCACCGAAGGGCTCGAGGGCCTCGATCAGCGGCTCGACCTTTCGAATGTGACAGCAGCGGTCTGGGTCGCTCTCCCACAAGTTCGGCCCCTCGGCCTTATGCTGCTCGGCGATCGATGGGATCTTGGGGCCGACCAACGTCAGCCCATACTTCTCGACGAGCCGATCGCGCGTCTCGTAACTCTCGCGAAAGAACAGGTGCGTATCGAGTTCGACGATGGCCGGGGCCAGCCCCAGCGACGCCAGCATGTGGACGAGCACCGAAGACTGCTTTTGCCACGAACACGTGATGCAGAGCTTGTCGCCAAACTCCTCGGCCGCCCAGCGGAGAACGTCCTCTGCGGACAGCGAATTCAGCTCGTCGAGGGAACGCGAGAGGGGTGGCGCCTCGGGGACCATCCACCCAATCTCACCGCGTAGGCCGGCCAACGCAAGCGGCTCGCGGCAGACACGCCAAGAGCCCCGGCACGAGGAACCCCCTGCCGGTCACAGACGAACCTCCAGCCGCATGCGTCGCCGCAGCCAACGGGCCTCTCTACTTCACCGCCCCCATGCTCCTCCTGCTCAGGCGGCGGCAACTCCCGAGCGGATCGCGCCAGCGCGGTAACGCGTCGTGCTGTGAACCGGGTCCTTGTCGAACTGCGGGATGACCTCTTTGCCGAAGAGCTCGATGCACTCCAGAGACTCCTCCTTCGAGAAGCTATGCGGAAAACCGAACACGAGCTGGTCGCATCCCACCTTCTCGTAGGCCCGCAGCTGCTCGCAGACCTCCTCGGGCGTGCCACACAAGAGCGCGCCCGCCTCGATCGCCATGTCCACCGCGGCCTCGTCCATGACCCCGAACTTCTCCGGCCAGACCGGCGCGCCCGCCGGCTTCGGAAAGCTGTCATGGTACAAGCAAACGAGGGAGAACAGGTACCCACGGTCGTCGCGCATTGCGACCTCCCGCGCCCGGTCTCGATCCTTCATGCAGATGACCGAGTTGGTGAGCATCACGTTGTCGTTCACGTAGTCACCCAGAGGGGTGGAGCACTTCGCCACGGCCGCCTTGTACGAATCAACCTGCGGTTGCATGTCGCCAATCGCCGAGAAGTTGAACCCGAGCGCACCGATCCCGAGACGACCGGCCTTCTCGTAGGTTGCGGGGTTGCCC
>JAJCZO010000030.1 GCA_029262355.1 Deltaproteobacteria bacterium | reverse complement strand
TGGGCTTTGTGGCCCCCCCCTCTCTGCTTCCCCCCGCGGCCCGGGGTTTAAATTCGCCCCCCCGGGCCCCCGGCGCTCTAGAGCGTACCGGTCGCGAGAAACTCGAGCACCGCCGCATCGAACCGCTTCTTCGCAGCCAAGCCGAGCTTATGACCGGTACGCGGCAGGATCTCGAGCCACGCTCCGGGAATGCCCGACGCCGTCTCCTCCACGAGGCCCACCGGGTAGAAAATGTCCTCCTCTCCGCCGATGACGAGAGTCGGTGCGCGAATCTCGGCGAGTCGTTCCTTCGCCTCGTGGGCGAGGTCGGCATCGATCGTCGCGAGATAGTCGGACGCGTCGCTCGGCACGCCGGCCACCAACGGTCCGATCAACCACAAGAGTGGCCGGAGAAGAGTACGCGCGAGTCGCGACCCGTACATCGCCGCGGAGCTCGCGTGTAGGGCACGCCACTGACCACACCGCGCAAACCCCTTCCAGCGCTCGAGGAGGGCGCGCCCCTCGTCGCCGACCCGGTGCGCCGTCGAGCCCAGCACGAGTCTGCGAACCTGCTCGGGGTGATCCGCCGCAAAGTGCTGCGCGATCTCGCCTCCCGTCGAGAGACCAACCACGTCGACGGGGTCGTTAAACTCCGCCGCGAGGGCGCGCGCGTAGTCGGCCGCCATGTCGCGCGTCGTGAAGCCCTCGGGAAGTCCGGGCCGCCGCGTGACGAGGTAGATCGCAAACTCGCACGCGAACGGCTCGAAGGCCATGGCGGCACTACGCAGGGCGAAGCCCCATGGTGCACGGTTCTCGAAGCCGAGTCCGTCGAACACGATCAGCGGCGTGGCGCCGCGACCAAAGCGAGCGCACGGCAAGCCCCCTTCGAGAAGGCCCGTGACCGGGCCGGTGGGCGTACCCGACAGGAACCTCTGCGCCTCCTCGCCGCTCACGTCGAACCGAGGCGGCGCGCCCGGCAGAGCCGAATCGCGCTCGCCTTCCGGGAGAAGACCAGGCGAGCTCACGACGACCTTTGCGGGCCGGGGGCCGCGGCGGAGGTCTGGGGCGACGAGCCCACCCGACGGGCCGGACCGATCAACTCCGGGATCGGGGCGCGGTCACGCGCGGGCCGGCGCCTTCCACGCGGAACTTGGTTCACAGACATGCTCGTTCCTCCTTGATCCACCCGGAATTGCACGCAAGCCGCGTGCCGCGCTTCGACCCCAGATTCCCCTGAGAAATCAAGCAGGCCGCGGGCGAGCCGAATCGGATTCGTTGCCGCCAGTCACCCACTGTTACCGCAGCGGCCCTATGGGGCCCGGTGCAGCCGGGTCAGCTCGACTTCTTCTTCGACCGCTTCGCGACGGCGCTGTCGCGCAGCCCGAGCTCACGCACCATCCGAGTCAGGCTGGGACGATGGATGCCGAGCATCTCGGCCGCCTGCCGCTGATTGCCCCCGGAGATCTCGAGCGCACGGGTGACCAGCCGAGTCTTGTAACGCAGTAGAAGCTCGGGCAGAGAAGCCCGCCCGAGGCCATCCGGGTCTTCCGGAGCCGTCTTGTTCTCGTTGCCCGAAGGCACGGCGACCCGCAGCACCGCGCCCTCGCTCATCACGAGCGCCCGCATGATCAAGTTTCGCAGCTCGCGAACGTTGCCGGGCCAATTGTACTCTTCGAGCCCAGCCAGCGAGGCCGCCTCGATTCCCTCCACGTGACGCCCGAGACGCTCGCCGTCCAGCTCCAGGAAGTGCGCGATGAGAACCGCGATGTCCTCCTTCCGCTCCCGCAGCGGCGGGAGCTCGATCGGCACGACGTTCAAGCGGTAGTACAGATCCTCTCGGAAGCTCCCCGCTCTGACCTCGGCGAGCAGATCTCGATTCGTCGCGGCGACGACGCGAACATCGACGCGGCGAACTTGGTTGCTGCCCAGGCGCTGGACCTCCCTCTCCTGCAGGGCACGCAAGAGCTTCGCCTGTACTCCCAAGGGCAGCGTGTCGACGTCGTCGAAGAAGAGTGTGCCGCCGTCGGCGACTTCGAAGCGTCCCTCCTTGCGCTCCACGGCACCCGTAAACGCGCCCGGCTCGTAGCCGAACAGCTCACTCTCGAGGAGCGGCTCCGGCAGAGCCGCACACGGGATCTTCACGAGCTCGCGCCCCGCGCGCGAGCTCAGCGCGTGAAGTGCTTCGACCACCCGCTCCTTGCCCGTACCCGTCTCCCCCCGGACGAAGACGACCGTGTCCGTCGGCGCGACGCGCTCGATTTGCGCAAAGACCGCCTCAATCGCACCACTTCCACCGACGATGCCGTGGAAGTCGGCTCGACCGACGTTCGCGCGAAGCGGGAGCGCAGCCAACCCGCCTGGCGCTCTCCCGACACGACGCTCGATCCGGGCCCGCAGCGATTCCACCGCGAAGCCGACCGGCGCCCCCAGGACTCTGAGACAATCGAGGACGTCCCGCGCAACCGTGTCGGACGGCGAACCCACGAGCATTCCACCGACGAACCGGTCGCCAATCGAAAGCGGCGCGGCCACGAGCGCCCCTACCCCAGCGAGACGATGGACGGCTGCGCGCGCGGCCGCGGGTCCGTCGGAACTGTCGATCTCGTCACTCACCACCATGATCCCTTCGCGCAGGGCGACGTACAGTGGATCCGCCGGCTCGATCGCGAGCGCCGCTCGGTCGCGAGGAACCTGCGCCTCCGAAAGCGCCGCGTCCGGCTTGCCCGCCACGAGTGCCACGAGCTCCGCGCCCCACCGCTCGAGGCCGCGTGCAACGATCGACGCGACATCCGCTTCGTCGTCGGCCTGCGCGACCTCTCGCAACATACAGGCGAGCTCGGTCGCTGAGAGTGAGGTCCTGCCGCGGCCCGCGAAACGGCGGCTCGCCCCCGGCCCGGACGCCAACTTCTGCCTCAACTCGTCACCCACGATCAGCCAGGTCAGTCCGCCCGCCAACACCGCGAGCGCAAACAACGACGCCGGCACGCTACGTCCGATACCGAACGCGGACGCGCCCCCGACGACGCAAAGCAGAACCAGGCCCGGCAACAGGGGCAACGGACGGGTGCGTTCCGAAGCCGAGGCTCGGGCGAGCTGTACGACAACCGTCACCAGCGCAACGGCGCACACCCCGAGAAAAATCGCGGTCGGGGCGAATCGAACGCGCTCCGATTCCGCAGTGAGCTCCAGAGCGATCCAGCCACCGAAGGCCACGACGTAGAGCGTCGCCGGAACGATGATCGAATGCCGGCCGGCGCTCCCGGAGTCGACCGGTCGCCATCCCGCGAGCACCGCCGTGAGGTGCGCGAGCGCCGCGGCGCCGATGAGAACGCCGAGCCGCCCGACCTCACTTGCCGCCTGGGGCCCTTGCACGACGGAAGGCACGAAGCTCAGGGCGCCGCCGACCGCGACGGCTGCGCCGAGCCAGCTCACGAGCGAGCGCACCCGAACCGCGAGCGGGATCACCCCGAGCACCAGCACCACGACGATCAGAACGGCATCCATCGACGAGACCGACACGTGCACTACCGACCCGCTGCGCGCTTCCGACCGCGCGAGCGACTCAGCTCCACTGGCAGATCGAGTTCGCGGATGAGACGGGCGAGCGTTGGACGCGACACTCCCAGCGCCGTCGCCGCAGCGTCGCGGTCGCCCGCGGACTTCACCAGCGCCGCGCGAACCGAGCGGCGCTTGAACCGCCTCATGTCATCGGCAAGTGACGAGCCCTCGGACTCGTCGGGTGCGGCCGCCGGCGAATCGCTCCCCGATCCGCCGAGCGGACCCGGGAGACGAAGGATGTCACCCTCACTCAACACGACCGCGCGTTGGATGACGTTACGAAGCTCACGAATGTTCCCCGGCCAAGAGTGCCGTTTCAGCTCGACGAGCGTTTCGGCCGCGATCCCGCGCAGCTCGCGCCCAAACCGTGGCCCTTCTTCGCGCAAGAAGTGTTCGACGAGCGGCGCGATGTCTTCGCGACGGTCGCGAAGGGGCGGCAGATGGAGGGGAACCACGTTCAATCGATAGTACAGATCCTCGCGAAAACGCCCCTCCCGAACCTCCGCCATCAGATCGCGGTTCGTCGCCGCAACGATGCGGATGTCGACATGGCGCAGCAGGTTGCTGCCCAGGCGTTGAACCTCGCCCTCCTGCAACGCGCGCAGCAACTTGGCCTGGATACCGATCGCAAGCGTATCGATATCGTCCAAGAACAAGGTGCCCTTGTCCGCGGTCTCCAGGCGCCCCGGCTTCGCTTTTACCGCGCCCGAAAACGCACCGCGTTCGAACCCGAAGAGCTCGCTCTCGAGGAGCGCCTCGGGCAGCGCGGCGCAAGCAACCTTCACGAGCATTCGATCCGCACGGCGGCTCCGAGCGTGCAGCGCGCGCACCAGAAGCTCCTTGCCCGTCCCGGTCTCGCCCTCGACCAGCACCGAGGCGTCGGTCGACGCGACGCGTTCGAGCTGGGCGAAAACGGCGCGCAGCTCCGGGCTGCTGCCGATCATCTCGCCGCCCGTGTCCGCCGCGAGATCGATCTCCTCGCGCAGATAGAAGTTCTCCGCACGGAGTCGCCGCTCGAGTTCCCGGACCGACTCCCACGCGCGCGCGTTCTCGAGGGCGACCGTTGTCTGCGCGGCGAGCGTTTCGAGCAGGATCTCGTCGTCGCGGGTGTGAAGGCGTCCGTCGGTGCGCGGGCCGACCAAGATCGATCCGGTGAACTCGCCGGTCGCGGCGAGCGGGATAGCGAGCGCGATCCCCAGCTCGCTCGCGCGCTTCATCGCGGAGCGCGAGGGCGCGCGACGGCCGGCCGACGCCACCTCGAAGTTGCACGACTGCCGGCGCAACCCACTTCGGAGCGGATCGGACATCGCGAGACGCAGCGATTCCGCACCCTCCTCCGGGGCGACCTCGAGCAGGGGCTCTCCCGGTGCTCCGGCGAGCAAACGTACGCTGTCCGAAGCGACGGTACGGGCGGCCGTCTCACGGAGAGTCGCAACGATCTCTTCGCGCCCACGCACGTGCGCCAGCTCCTGGCTCGCCGCGTGAACGTAGGCGCGCGCTTCTCCCAATCTCGGGAAGAGTGTTCGCTCCACGAGCGACTCGACGCCTTGGCGAAGAGGCAGAGCCGCGGTGAGAATCGCGACGATCAACACTGTCGCCGTACCGGCGATCGCCCAAGACGCGGCGCCGTCGGCGAACGTCGAGACGATCGCGAGCAGGACCAGCTGTATCGCGACCGCACCGAGTGCGATCACCGCGGCCGTGAGACCCCGGCGCACGACGGCATCTAGCTCGAACAGGTTGTGCGCGATCATCGCGTAGACCAAGAGAAGCCCGAGCACCCACGCCGGCAGTACGTAGAGCACGGCGGGAAAATGCTCGTCGACCTGGCCGAGCATCATCGCGTCGAACAACAAGCCGCCCGGCGCCGTAACGACCATGCTGACGACCAAGAAACGCGCCTGTTGCCGTGCCGCGGCAGACTCGGCCCGGTAGGCCGACCACAGGACGTTCAGGAAGAAGAGTATGGCCCCCACCTGGAACAGCCCGAACTCGAGGTAGTCGAGCTGGCGCACGAGATATGGATCGCGCTCGAGAGCGACGGCAAAGGCGATCCAAAACGCGACATTCAGCCCGTACACGGAAAATGCCAACGCGCGCGGGTGCGCGGCCGCCGGCCGGATCCGACTGGGAAACACGAACCCGAATAGGATCAGGCTGCCCGTTGCCAAGGCGCCGGTGGCAAGACTCCAGGGCAGGAAGGCGTGCGTCAGGAAATAGTCGGACTGCACGAAGCCGAGGTTCAGAGCGAGCCCGAGGTTCAGAGCAAAAAAGACCTGGGCGGCGAGAAGATCGGGACGCGCGAGAATCGGCACGACACCCGTCAACAGCGCCACGATCCCACCGATGAACATCGGCGCGAACAACGTGCTCCAATCCGCTTCGGTGAACTTGAACACGGGGATCGCGAGCGTGCGGGTCTGCCGGTCGGCGGCCTCGAGCGTGTACTCGACCATCGCCCCCGACCGCTTCTCGGAGAGTCGCTGCCTGATCTCGGCCGCATCGACCACCGGCTGTCCGTCGATCGCGACGACGCGGTCTTGAAATCTCGGGGCCTGCGCCTCGGGGAGACCGTCGGTGCGGTAGAAATCCGGGCCCACCTCGCCGTTCGGGAGCATCCCGAATCCGGTCCAGTTCCGACCGATCTCGGCGGCGCCGTCGCGCCATGTGCCGACCCCCAAGGCCAGAGCACAGACGACGACCAGCAGAACGAAGCTTCGGATGAGCAGAGGCTTAGGCATGGAACCGCACGCTTGCGACGGGAAGTATATGCCCGACACCCGAGGGCCGGTAGCTCTCTTGGACGGCGAGAAGGGGCTGACGCCCGCTCGGCCGGACGGAGCGGGCAGAAAGCCGTCAAGCCCTTGGGGCCCGATACGGATTCTCAAACGAATGAGCGCTCTTTTCCGTCCCCGTGCGGCTTCGCCCGGCGCCGATCGCACGTTACGGTGAGCACCGTGTCCGACGCCCCCCAGATCGCCTCGAAGTCCGCTCCGCCCTGGAAACGTCTCTCCCGCCGAGGATGGATCCTCGTGGGCCTCGTCGCGCTGCTGATCGTGCTCCGCCTGGCTCTACCAACCATCGTGCAGAACGTCCTGATGTCGCAGGGGAGCAAGTATCTTCAGGGCCAGCTGGTCGTCGGCGGGGTCGACTTGTGGCTCCTGTCGGGTGCAGTCGCCCTGGAAGACGTCGCGCTTTGGCCCGACGGTGCGGTGCCCGCCGAGGGCACGCCCCCCACAGAGCCCGCGTTCGTTGCCTGGAAGCGCGCCTACGTGAACGTCGGCTGGATGGCCTTGTTCAGCCGAGTCGCGAACCTCGAGGACTTCGAGCTCGACGGTCTGCGCGTGAACGTCGCTCGGCTCCACGACGGAAGGCTCGTCCTTCCCGACTTGCGCGATCTGCCACCAGACGAGGACGAGAAGGAAGAAGAGGACGACGACTCCGAGCCATTCGGAGTCCTGATCGATCGCGCAGCCCTCTTGAGCGCGCAGATCCGTGTGCGCGACGACGTCCCCGGCACACCGACCTACCGCGAACTGAAGCTTCCCTCCGTCGAGGTCAAGGGTCTGGCGATCAACGACCGCGACGCCACGACGCCGGGGCACCTCGTCATCCAGGCGGGAATCGGCCCCGGGACGATTCGCATCGATGCGAGCATCTCGGAGCAGGCCCGCGGGTTCAACACGGAAGCCCAGATCGAAATCGCGAACCTCCCGCTCGACCAACTGCACGTACACGAGCCCGACCTCGACTGGACCAGCTCGACGGGGAGGCTCAACGCAAGCGTGCGCACCGTCGTCGACCCGCAGGCGCGCATCACTGCGTCGGGCGAGATCTCGGTGGTCGACCTCGACATCGACGTTGCGAACGAAGAGAAGCCCGGCATGGCATGGCGCCAGCTCGCCGTGACGATCATCGAGCTCGACGTCGCAAAGCAGCGGGTAGAGCTCGCTCTCGTATCACTGGACGGAGCAAGCGTGTTGGTGCGGCCGGACCAGACGCCCCCGATGCCCATCTTGCCCAACAACGCCAGCGCGGCGGAAGCAGACGACCCGGGCGGCGCCCCGGCGTCCGCGACGGGAGCGAGCGACGGCGGATCTCCCGAGCCGCCCCGCGACGACGCGCCCGGCGCGGAGGACCAAGCCACAACAACTGCGGTCGACGAGAAACCGAACACGCCCGACGCCGCCGACGAGGCCACAATACCCACGGTCAACGTGCAATCGAACGAGCCAGACGCAGCCAACCAGCCCACGGCACCTACGGCCAACCAGAAACCGGACGCGCCCGACGCCCCCGACCAGACCACAGCACCTACGGTCAACGAGGAAACGGACGAGCCAGACGCAGTCGACCAGGCCACGGCACCTACGGCCGACGACAGAACGGACGCGCCGAGCACGAAAGAGGAGGGCGCCGACACACCGGCGAGCGAGGACACCAAAGCGCCGGCCGTGCAGGAAGGGACCGACGAACCGAGCGCGGACCCGGCGCCCCCCACCGAGTGGGCGATCCATCTCGCGCGCCTCGAGGTCACCGACGCGACCGCCGACCTCATCGCCCTGGCGCGACCTGGAACTGCGCACATCGGAAAGCTCTCGATCACGGAGATCGCTGCGACGGGTACCCACTGGAAGATCGGCGCCGTGCATCTCTCCGATTCGTCGTTCTACGCGCTGCTCGTCACTGGCGCGGCGAACGTCGAGATCCCGAGCCTCAGTGTCACCGGGCTCACGAGCGATCCGTCGGAGCCGATCAAGGTCGTCGGAAAACTGAAGGAAGACGCTGCCATCGTGGACATCGAGGCGGATGTCACCATAGAGCCGCAACGCGTCTCCGCGAAGATCGATCTCGAGAACGTTCCCCTCGGCCGCTACGCCGAGCTGAGCGGAGTATCGCCGGTGTACATGCCGACGGGGACTCTCCAGGCCGCACTCGCGATTCAAGTCGACGTCGACACCGCCCATCTCGCAGGCCAGATCGCAATGGACGAGATCCAGATGCTCACCCATGACGGCAAAGACGACTTTTCCGTGGCGTGGGAAACCCTGTCGCTCGACATCCGCACGTTCGATGCGCACCTGACGGACCCCGAGGCGCCGATGCAGCTCGAGCTCGCCGAGCTTCGGCTGGCCAAGCCGAACATTCGCACGACGCTGACGCAGGACGGCATCGTGCTCCCAACGGTCCGGCTCGATGAGGCGGTCGTTCCCGTGCCCACCGACGCCCCGGCAGAGAAGAAAGACGGAACGACGGCTCCCAAGACCGAGGCTCCCCTGCAGGAGGCCGCGCCGTCGCAGAGCGCGGCGGTTCCCGAGGACCCGCCGGCCTCGGGCGATGCGCCAGCACCGACCGCCGACGCGCTTCCATCCTCCGGCGCCACTCGAGAAGAACCCCCCTCAGACGACATCCCCGCACCGGTGCTCCGAGATGGCCTCCTCGTCCAGACCGAGTCGGTCGGCGTGGACGATATCGCTGAGTTCGCCGAGCCAGCGGCGAACCTGCCCATCGGACTCGTCGTCGACCGACTTCGCATCGAAGACGGCACATTCCGCGTCGTCGACCGCGCAGTAAAACCGACCTTCCGCGGCAAGATGACGAACTTTCAATTCGACATCACCGGCGTGGAGCTACCCGCCGATGTTCCGCCTACCGAGACCGTGTTCGAAAAGATGTCTCTCGATCTCGACGCGCCGGGCGGCGCGCCAATCAAGGTGCGCGCCGGAACCGAGGAAGCCGGCCTGCGCGTCGACGCCAGCATCGAGAAGCTTCCCCTCGCGCAGTTCAATCCCTACGTGCAGCAAGCGGCCGGCTACACCGTCCTCGAGGGCGCGGCGACCATCGAGTCGAGTGTACTCTGGGCGAAAGATCGCTACGAGTCGAACACCGACGTCACCCTGCGCTCGCTCGATGTCGGGGATGACAAGGGCGGCACGATCTTCAGGGACTACTTCGGAATCTCGATCTCCGCGGCACTCGCCCTCCTGAGCGACATCACCGGTAAGATCGGGCTCGGGATCCCGCTGAGTGGCAGTCTGGCCGGCGGCGCCGATATAGGCATCGGATCGATCGTAGGACAGGCCCTCACCAAAGCGATCCTCGGCGCGATCACCTCACCGCTGAAGCTGCTGGGCGCAGTCACGATGATCGGCGACCGGCTCGACGACATCACGCCTCACCCGATCACGTTCCAGCCCGGCACCACCGACGTCACCCAGGCCGACGCCGAACACGTCGACAGCCTGGGCGCGGTGCTCGCTTCGACGCCGGCCATCAAGCTCGAACTCATCGGCCAAGCCGGTCCCGACGACGTTCGCGCTCTTCAAGAGGCAGCCGTACTGCGCGACATGAATGACGAGAGCGGCATCCTCGGTGGCATTCGCAACCTGGCGAGCGGCGGGACTCGCAACGCGATCCGCGAGGCCCTCGAGGCCGGCGACACGAGCACTCTCAGCGACGAAGACAAGGCCGGGCTCGACGACCTGGGCGCCGAGATCACCATCACCGACGCGGACCTGACCAAGCTCGCCACCGATCGCGCCGAGGGACTGC
This sequence comes from Deltaproteobacteria bacterium, assembly GCA_029262355.1. Lineage (GTDB taxonomy): Bacteria > Desulfobacterota > Binatia > UBA12015 > UBA12015 > VGTG01. The sequence goes on along the minus strand of JAJCZO010000030.1, from coordinate 12,083 downwards.
GGCAGACTCTCATGGAGAACGACGGTGTCCCCGAAGACCAACTGACGATCGGGGCGGCCCAGATCTCGCGAGAAGAGGGGCCCTCCGAGGTTCGAGTGAACCTTCTGAGCCGCGCTTAAGGGCGCGGGCCGCGCTCCGGTCGGCAAGGTTCTGTCGTCCGCTACCGCGAAACCCGAACCGCGATCTTCCCCTTCGCCGCACCCGACGCCAACTCGCCGACCGCCTCGGCCACATCCTCGAACTCGAACACGCGGTGCACGCGCACCTTCAGCGCGCCGGAGCGCCAGTAGCCCAGCAGCTCGGCCTGGGCCTGCTCGCGCACGCCATGCTCATAGAAGGAGGGCAGAACTCCGACCACCGAGTAGTTCCCGCCGACCATGTGCGCCGGCGAGGGCCTACCCCACTCGCCACCCGCGAAGCCGATCAGCAGCAGGCGCCCTTCCAGAGCCATGACCTGGCTCGCCGAAAGAAAGGCCTTCCCGCCAACGGTGTCGTACGCCACGTCGACCCCGCGCCCGTCGGTCACCTCGCGCACGCCCTCGGCGATGTCCTGCAAACGGTAGTCAATCACAGCATCGGCTCCGAGCGATCGACAGAACTCCACCTTCTCGGGCCCACCGGCCGTCGCGATCACCCGCGCGCCCATCGCCTTGCCGAGCTGCACCGCGGCGGAACCGGTGCCCCCCGCGCCACCGACGACCAGAAGCGTCTCCCCCTTTTGCAGGGCGCCTCGTCGCGCCAACCCGACCCACGCGGTGTGGAATGGGATCACGAACGATGCCGCTTCCTCGGCCGGCATCTCATCGGGAACCGACAGGGCGAAGTCGCCCTGCGCGAGGCACTCCTCGGCGAAGCTGCCGTGACCGAGATAGAAGCCCGATACCGCCATCACGCGGTCCCCCACCTGAGCAGCGGCCCCCTCGCCCACCGCGAGCACCTCCCCGACGAGTTCCTGGCCAGGCGTGAACGGATACCCCGGTGTCAGAGGGTAGGAACCGCGGCACATGAGCACGTCGGGGAGGCCGACCCCGGCCGCCTCGACCCGGACGCGCAGCATCCCCGGGCTCGGCTCGGGGGACTCCACGTCTTCGAGGGAAAGCACGTCGAGGGGCTCTCCGACTCTTCGAACTCGCCAGGCACGCATGTCGGGATCCTACTTCAATCCGCGCGGGCGCGTAACTTGACGGATCCCGACCTCCCACCACGCGGGTGGAGTCTGCTACCACCAGCAGTGGAATGGACCGCCCGATCACCGGCTTTCATCAAGACGACGAGCAGCATTGGGTCGCCGAGCTGTCCTGCGGACACAACCAACACACCCGCCACGACCCACCGCTCTCCGAGCGCGAATGGGTGCTCACGCAGCAGGGGCGCTCATCTCGGCTCGGGATCTCTCTCGCTTGCCCGGCGTGTGACCGGGCCGAGATCCCCGAAGCGTTCGCGCCCTACAAACGCACCCCGTCCTTTACGGAGACCTCAGTGCCTCGCGCCCTGCTCGCCAACCACACGACCAAGGCGGGCGTCTGGGGTCGGATTCACGTCGAGCGAGGAGAACTCGTGTACTCGATCGAGGGCGCATCGACCGGCGCACAGCGCCTCGTGCCCGGCACCCAAGGGGTGGTGGTCCCGGAGGTCGAGCACCGGGTCGAACCGAGGGGAGACGTCTCGTTCTACGTCGAGTTCTGGCAGAAGATCAGCTGACGACACCTCCGCCCGCGCCGATCATCAGCATGATGCGGATGGCGCTCCCCTTGCCCGTCACGGCTTCGGGTGCCGGATCAGCCCTTCCTGTGTGACCGACGCGATGAGGATGCCGGCCTGTGAGTACATCGCACCTCGGGTGAGGCCACGAGCGCCATGCGCCGCCGGGCTCTCGGCGTCGTACAAGATCCATCCCTCGAACCGCTCGGGGCGGTGTAGGTGCATCGCGTGGTCGAGGCTTGCGCTCTTCATGCGTCCCATCACCAGGCCGTGCGGGAGACCAGCCGTGCTGAGCAACATGCGGTCACTCGAGTACACGAACATCGCGGCGTGCAGGATCGGATCGTCCGGCATGCCACCGCGGGGGCGCATCCAGATGCGGCGGCGCGCGACGCGGGTGACACCGGGGCGAAACTCCTCATCGGGTTCGCACGCGCGAACCTCGATCGCCGACATGCCTCCACGAACGCCCATTCGCTCCTCACGCAGATCTTCCCAATCGGGGCACTCCTCGGGCCGCGGCACATCGGGCATCGTGTCCTGGTGGGAGATCCCGTCTTCCGGGCGGGTGAAGCTCGCCGACAGGTTGAAAATGGCCTCCCCGCCCTGCAGGGCCACGACGCGTCGCGTGGTGTAGGTGCGCCCGTCGCGGATTCGGTCGACGACGTACCGGATCGCCTGTCCGTACGAGCCGGGCCGAAGAAAGTATGCGTGCAGCGAATGGAGGTGCGAACCCTCGACCGTGCGCCCGGCCGCGACGGTGGCCTGGGCCGCGACGAAGCCCCCGAACAAGCGGCCCTCGCCGCGCGCCTCGTTGCCGAGGAAGAGGTCGCGGTCGAGCGCCTCGACCTCGAGGCGGCCGACGAGGCGCTCGATGGGTGTCGACTCGGGCGACGGCAACTCAGGATGCTCGCTTCACGCGTGTTCGCACGAGCGGCTGGCGACTCAGGTCCGCGATACGAGACCCAAGACGCAACTCCATCTCTCGCGTCTGCCCCCCCGCTTGAAGAAACGCCTGCATGCTGGTGCGCGCCTCTGGCATCGCCACGACCTGGTTGAACAGGTTGGTCTCCGCGACCAATCCCGGTGTTGTCGCCGGCCCTGCCGCGTCGACGGCCTCTTTCGTGAGGCGAACGACCGACGGCGAGAGCGCCGAGATCCGCTCCGCGAGATCCCGCACGAACGGCAAAAGATCTCCGTCCGCCAAGACCTTGTTCACGTAGCCGATCGAGGCGGCCTCTTCCGCGTCGACGTCGCCGCAGCCGAGCACGATCTCCAACGCGCGCGCCCGGCCCACGAGTTGCGCGAGCCGCTGCGTCCCACCGCCCCCCGGGATGATCCCGAGCGCGGTTTCGGGCTGACTGAGCCGAGCCTTCGTCCTGCCGGCAAAACGCATGTCGAGGGAGAGGAGAAACTCGGAGCCACCGCCCCGTGCAATGCCAGCGATCATGCCGATCGAAATCTTCGGCATCCGACGGATGCGCTCCATCAACTGGATGAAGGGATTCGGTTGGGTCGCGGCCTCGGAAGACGAGTCCGGGAAGCGCAGAATCATCTCTACATCGGCGTGCGCGATGAAGAAATCGGGATCGGCACTCTGGAAGACGAGCACACGAATGTTCGAGTCGCCCTCGACTCGCTCGACGAGCCCGGCCAACTCGCCGAAGAGCCGCCCGTCGAGAAGGTTGATTGGCGGGTGATCAATCGTGATCCACGCAACGCCGTGCACGACGTTCACGCGAAGAGCTTTGAAATCATTGTACGTCGCCATGCCTCGACCCTCCGGACTCGAGCCTACGTTCAGACGGGAAGCCGCGTCAATGTTGACGATGCGGGAGCAGTGGTGGCGGTCCCAGCCAAGAGCCCGTATCATCTGCCCGATGGAAGAAGCGATTCGCCGCGCGTTCTCGGAGTCGATCCGTGCGAAGGAGCAGTTCCTAGCCGATCACGAGGCGAATCTCGCCAAGGTCGCGAGACTGATGGCCGACGCGATCCAGCAGGGGCACAAGGTCCTCCTCTTCGGCAACGGCGGCAGCGCAGCGGACGCGCAGCACATCGCCGCCGAGTTCACGAACCGATTCATGATCGAACGCCGCCCCCTCGCGGCACTCGCACTCACGACCGACACCTCCGCTCTCACGGCGATTGGCAACGACTATGGCTTCGACGAGATCTTCTCAAAGCAGATCGAGGCGCTTGGCCAGGCAGGCGACGTCGCCATCGCAATCTCGACGAGTGGTGGCTCAAAGAACGTCATGCGCGCGATCGACGCATGCGCCGAGGTCGGTCTTTTCGTGATCGGCCTCACCGGCGGCGACGGCGGCAAGATGCGCGATCAGGTCGACTTCCTCCTGAACGTCTCCGCCACGACGGAAGTCGCCCGAATCCAGGAGTGCCACATCCTGGCGTCACACGTCCTTTGCGACCTCGTAGACCGACATCTCTTCCCCGCCCAGTACGAAGAAGGCAGCCGCGGTTGAAAGCTCTCAAGCGACCGCCCCGCCCGAAGCTCGACGTCCGACAGGCGAAAACCTATCCCCTCGGCGGGCGCCCGTCGAAGGTCGCGGCCGCCGAGGTCGGACGCAAGCTCGAGCCGGGCCTCTCGTTTGCCGACTGGCTCGATCGCCTACCCAACATCCTCGCCGGCGCCGATTTGCGCATCGTGGTCGACGCGATTACCACCGCCCGGCTCAAGGGGCGCGGCGTGGCACTCGGGATGGGCGCCCATCCCATCAAGGTCGGCCTTTCGCCGATGATCATCGACCTCATGGAACGCGGGGTCATCACCTCGGTTGCGTTGAACGGTGCCGGGATCATCCACGACTTCGAGCTCGCGGCCGCGGGAAAGACCTCAGAAGACGTCGGCCCCGGCCTCGACAAGGGCCGCTTCGGCATGGCGCGCGAGACCGGCGCGATCCTGAACCGCGTGATCAAACAGGCGGCCAAGACCGGCCGGGGACTCGGCGAGACTCTGGGCGAGCACGTCGTGAAGGGGCGCTATCCCCACGGCGACCTCAGCATCCTCGCCGCGGGCGCACGCCTCGACGTGCCAGTCACGGTGCACGTCGCGATCGGCACCGACATCATCCACATGCACCCGAGCGCGGACGGCGCGGCCATCGGCAAGGCCAGCCTCAAAGACTTCCATCGGCTGGCGGAGGTCGTCGCGGGTCTGGCCGGCGGCGTATACGTGAACCTCGGCTCGGCCGTGATCCTGCCCGAGGTATTCGTGAAAGCACTGAATCTCGCGCGCAATCTCGGCCACAAGGTGAAGCCGCTCGTCACCCTGGATCTCGACTTTCTGCGCCACTACCGCCCCGGCGTGAACGTGGTCTCTCGCCCGACCGCGGCGGGGGGCCAGGGGCTTCGGATCACCGGACATCACGAATTGCTTTTCCCGCTCCTAGCCGGCGCGGTCCTGGAAAAGCTCGAATCGCAGTCCACGGACAAACCAAAGCGCTAGAAGCCGCTCTCACGCCCAGAGACCGTTCGCTCGCCCCCCCGACCGCTTGGCGGGCCAGCGATTCCCTGGGCACCGGCGGGCGCGTATCTTTGACGAACTTTCCCCATGGCCCCCAACGACTTCCAAACACCCGAGCGCAAAGAGCTCGAACACGTCCTCCCCCGCGCCGATCTCGAGCGGCTCTTCCCGGACGCACATCCCAAGAAGCGCTCCGCCCGCCTCAACCTTTTCCTCTTCGGGGGAACGGTGGTGACCACGACGCTCGCGGGCGCGCTCAATGCCGGCGTGGATCCCTTCTCGAGCTCGTGGGCATTCCTCGCGGGCCTACCCTTCTCACTCACCCTTCTCTCGATCCTTCTGTGTCACGAGTTCGGGCATTACTTTCTCGCGCGGCTCCACGGAATCCCGACGACTCTGCCGTACTTCATCCCCGGTCCGCCGATCCTCGTCGGAACCTTCGGCGCCTTCATCAAGATGAACGGCATGCCGCGGAGTCGCGCGGCGCTCTTCGACATCGGGGCAGCGGGACCCTGGGCCGGTATGCTCGTCGCCGTGCCCGCCGTGATGATCGGCTTGGCATTGTCGGAAGTGCACCCGCTACCCGGCCTCGCGCTACCACCCGACGAAGCGAGCGTGGGAATCACGTTCGGCAACTCGATTCTGTTCGAGTTGCTGAGCCGCCTGGTCCTCGGCGTCGACCCGGACAGCGTCACCGTCATCCTCCACCCGGTCGCGCTCGCTGGGTGGTTCGGCCTGTTCGTCACCTTCCTCAATCTTCTGCCCGTCGGGCAACTCGACGGCGGGCACGTCGTATATGCCCTGTTCGGCCGACGCCACCGCACGATCTCTCGGGCCGTACTGCTCATCGTCCTCGGGCTTGGCATCTACGGGTGGGAAGGATGGCTGCTGTGGGCCGCCATGCTCGCCTTCGTTCTGAAGGTCGACCATCCCGACACGGCCGATGCCCACACGCCCCTGGACCCGCTGCGCCGAAAGGCCGCGTGGGCAACGATCACAATGTTCGTCCTCGTCTGCATGCCCGTGCCGCTCGATGTCATCACTCCCGAAGAGACACCCGGAACCCGGGCGCCAACCGAGCGCCGCTTCGAGCCCCGAGGGCGTCGCAACGCCCCCAAGGACCTCACCCCGATCGATGTTTCCATCCCAGGCCCGCCTGTTGTACGACGCTCCGCGTGAGCGAGCGAAAGAGCTGGGACCAATACTTCCTGACCATCACGCGAGACGTCGCCGAGCGATCGACCTGCACACGGGCAAAGGTCGGAGCAACCATCGTGCGCGACAAGAGCATTCTCGCGACGGGCTACAATGGTGCACCATCGGGCATGCCACACTGTAACGAGCTCGGGTGCCTCATCTACAAGTCCGAAACGCCGAGCGGCGACAACGAAGAGAACTGCTACCGGACGATTCACGCCGAGATCAACGCGATCGCCCAGGCGGCGAAGAACGGCACCTCGATCAAGGACGCGGCGATCTACATCACCCACTCGCCGTGCATCCATTGCCTGAAAACCCTCGTGAATACCGGCATCAAGGCCATCTACTTCGAGAAGCCGTACAAGCTCGACACGGTGGAAGACATCATTCACCACACCGGTGTCGAGCTGCACCAGGTCGAGATGCCCTGACCCGGCGCTCGATATCGTGCTCGAGGTGCCGAACGATCTGCTCGGTCCTCTCGCCGGCAGGCTCCGGCGGACGAGAGCCCACCGCCTGCCGCGCGCGGAGTGCGAACAGCTCGCGTCTTACGCGGCCCGCTCGAGAGCGGGCTGGTGCTCGGACCGGAGAAGATCGTTCACCGTCTTCACCGGGTTGGACGTCGAGACCGGGACCTCGATGAACAGTGTGATCCAGTTCGCCATGCCGCCGTTCCAGAGCCCGGGGCGCTCGAGCGCCTTCAGAACCCGGCCACGGCTCGACTTCTCCGTGATGAACACAGTCTGGGAATCCACGTAACTCGGCAGGTCGAAGGGGTGTCCGCGCCAGTCACGAACCGCGCACACCAGATCCACTGGATTGAAGTGAGTAGACGACTCGAGGATCGCCTTCTGCTCAGGGACTGCGACGTCCACCTGGGCCGACTCGACGATCTGCCGCGTCCGCGCGCCCGTCTCGTCGCTCACCCAGAACGGACCGCCCCCCGGCTCGCCCTCGTTCTTGACCATGCCGCACGCCCGAATCGGCTTGTCGAGCTCGGCGACCGCGAAGGCACGCTTCTCGTCGAGCGACCCCTCGGCGATCTCGGGCGGGACGTCGACGCCGATCTCCTCGTGCGCGAACGTCAGAGCCGCTTCGACGACCGCGGCCTTGTGCGGCTCGTCATCGAGGGCTGCCAGGTGCCGGTGTACGCGCTCCTGCGTCAGAACCAGAGCACCGCCGAGGATTCGCTTCCAACGATTCGACTCGTCCTTGCGAGAGTCCGGCACGACGTTGTCGATGTTCTTCACGAACACGATGTCGCCGAACAGATCATTCAGATTCTCAATCAACGACCCGTGCCCACCTGGACGAAAGAGAAGCGCACCATCGTCGGTTCGGAAGGGGAGGTTCTCTTCATCCGCCGCGATCGTGTCCGTCGAGGGCTTTTGGGTCGAGAACGCGACCTCGTATTCCACGCCAAACACCCTCTCCAAACCAGGACGGACCTTCGAGAGCAGGGTGCGGAACGCATCGACGTGCGGCGGCGAGATCGTGAAGTGCAGTCGACAGACACCGCTTCCGTCACGTACGTACGCGGCGGCTTCGACGAGATGCTCCTCGAAGGCGGTGCGGGCCGTGTCCCCGGTCGTGTGGAATTCGATCAGGCCCTTGGCGGTCTGAGCGTAGCCGAGACCTCGGCCGTCCAAGACGAACTCGAGAATGTCGCCCCAATCCCCCTCCTTCAACGAGGCTTCGACGTCGCGACCGCAGTTACGCATCGAGGCGGCGAGGCTTGGGAAGAAGGCGAATCGCCGGATGCCCTCGAAGAAGACCACGACCGCTTGCGCATCCTCGTCACGTTCTTCCGCCTTTCGCGCGACGACCTCTCGGCGGACCCCACTACCCCGCGCCGACTGCAACGCCTTGAACATTCGACTCGCCGCACCCGACGCCGGCACGAACTTCATGACCCGGCCTTTGCGCCCCGCGCGCTCGAATGCGGCAAGAGATCGCTCGACGTCACACGAGGACAGGCTCTGGATCCCATCGCGCGGACGGCACGCTCGATCGAGCTTCGCGGCGGGCGGGGGCTCGGCGAAAAGCCGCAGCTCTCGCCCGACCTCCTCGATCGTCAGACCGTGATCCACGACCTGCTGTTGGTCTCGCTGCTGCATCTGCGCTCTCCCGTATGACGGACGCCCCGTCTTGTACGGAGGACGAGAGCATTTCGGATGCCATCTACCGGGCGGGCTCTCCAACCCTGAAAAGCGCGGAGTTTCGTGCAGGATCGCAGGCCTTCAGCGTCAGCATTTCGACGCTTCGACGCCGCCGTAGCGCTCGGAGGCGTCGGAAGTCTCGTCAGCGAAAGCGACAAAACCCAGCCCAAAACGCTCAAGGCCCGTGAGGTTCTCTCCGACTTTACGAACAACCTGCTCAACCCTGCCTCGGGCCACAGACTGCCGCAGCCAACCAAACCGCACGAATAACCAAAGGGAGTCGCCAATGGCGTCCACCGAAGAGTTCGAACGCATCGAGATCTCCGCACCGATCGCGGGGGTCGTCGAGCGGGCCGTGATGGAAGAGCGCATCGTTGCCCAGATCGATACACTCGGCACGCTGCCTGACATCGTCGCCGAGATCATGCGGCTCGCGGACGATCCCGACACGACTGCGGCCCAGCTCGAAGCGGTCATCTCACGTGAACCGGTCATCGCGGGGCGCCTGTTCAAGCTCGCGAACTCCCCCTTCTTCTCGCGCGGGGGTACGGTGTCCACGTTGCCGCAGGCGATTCGGAAACTCGGCTTCGGCACGATCAAGAACCTCGTGCTCGCCGCGTCAGCGGGAGGCGTGCTCGGCACACAGCTGGGTGCGTACGACTATCTCGAGTCTGGCCTCTGGGACCATTCGATCGGAGTCGCTCTGACCGGCCGTTCGATCGCGAAGGGACTCGATCTCCAAGGAACCGTGATAGATGAGGTGTTCCTGGCCGGGCTACTGCACGACATCGGCAAGCTCGTCCTCGACCCCTTCCTACGGGACTCGTACGATGGCAGCTTCCGCCTGACGACGGAACACGAGCAGGCCGCGGTCGCGCTGGATCATACCCACGTCGGCTCGCGTGTCGCCGAGAAGTGGAATCTGCCCGCACACACCACCGAGGTGATCTCGGCGCACCACGACCCGGCGCAGGCTCCCAAGTTTCCACGCCACGCCGGCGTCGTGAACTTGTGCGACTACTTCATCTCCCGCGAACGGCTTGGCCGCCCCGACGGAAGCGACGACGAGATGGTCATCCCCTCATCGACCCTCACGTGCCTCGGCCTCCAGGAGAGTGACGTGGCGGATCTCGGAGCCCGAGTGAGCGAAGACCTCGAAGCCGTCAGCGCATTCCAAGGAATGGCCGCTTGAGCGTCGCTACCTTCACTCGTCGGATCACCCGCGGGCTTCACGCGGCGCGCTCGAGCCAGGAGCTCTTCGCTGCGCTCCGACACTCCATCGACGAGATCGGACACGCCGGTCCCCACGCGGTCGTTCTCCACGACCCGAAAGAGGAACAACTGCAGCTTTGTAGCTCGAGCCGGCCGGAAGATCGGCCGGGAACGCTCCTCTCGGGCACCGACGCGCCGTGTCTCGCCGCACTTCGGCAAGGCGCCCCCTGGTACGCGAACGGTTCGGTCGATCGCCTCCAGGCAGCCGATCGCGAGATGCCCGTGGGCGCTCTCTTCCCACTGCACACGGGCGAGAACGAATGCTACGGAGCGCTCGTCACGAGCGACCGCATTCTCGAGGAGCAACGCGAGGCGATCGAGCTCGTGGCCGAGCATCTGGGACTCGCGCTCGTCCGCGTACAGCTTCACGAGGAGATCTCACGTCGCCACCAGAACGATCTCACGAAGCTCAGTCTGATGAGTCGCGCGGGCGAGGTCATTCGCTCGATCGAACTCGAGCCGATCCTCGCCAAGCTGATGGAGCTCGCTCTGAGCGCCGTCGAGGCCGAAGTTGGCTGCATCGTCCTCAGCGAAGACGACGGCCTGCGGGTTCGGGTGGAGTGGGGTCTAGACGCCGCATTGCTCGAGCACCTTCAGGTCGCCGACGGCCGCGCCCTGGCCCAGGCCGTAATCGACGACTGCGAACCACGGATCGTCTGCCACCTGCCCACTGATCCGGAGGTTCGTGCCGACGGGCCGGCCGAGGCCGTCGGCAGCCTGGTTGCCGTGCCGCTCGCAACGAAGGATCGGACGCTGGGATGCCTCATCGTAGCGCGGGGTGAGGGGGGCGGGTTCAGGCAGCGCGACCTCGACCTTCTCTCCGTCACCACCGGTCTTTCGAGCAACGCGATCGAGAACGCTCTTCTTCACAGGACCGAGATCGAACGCGAACGCTTGGAGGCCGAACTCCGGCTCGCCGGCGAGGTTCAGATGGGCCTGCTCCCGTCGGCCATCCCGGAGGCCGACGGCATCGAATGCGCAGCGATGGTATGGCCGTGCGACGACTCCGGCGGTGACTACTACGATTTCATGAAGCTCGACGAGCACCGCCTGGCGTTCTGCGTCGGCGATGCGACCGGACATGGGATCGGCGCAGCGTTCATCACGACGACGGCTCGTGCGTGCTTGCGCGCCTGCATGAACCACGCGGGTCCGAACCTCGGGACACTCTTTGGACAGGTCAGCGGTCTCCTCGAGGACGATTTCTCGGACGGCAAGTTCATCACGATGTTTCTCGGCGTGTACGACTCGCGTGACGGCACGATCTCGTACGTGAGCGCGGGACACGATCCCGGTTTGCTCTACCGCGCGGCCACCGGCACCTTCGAAGAGCTCGAGGCTACCGGAGCGCCACTCGGCATCTTTCCTGGCCTCACGTTCGACGCGGCCAAGGTCGCGCCGCTCGGGCCCGGCGACATGCTGATCGTGAAGACCGACGGGATCACCGAGGGAGAGAACCCCAGCGGCGAACAGTTCGGCGAGGATCGTCTACGAGAAGCGATGAAGGCACATCACGAGCTGACACCGGCCGAGGTCGTGCAGACTCTCCACGACGACGCCGTCCGCTTCCGCGACACGGCACCGCAGACCGACGACATCACGATCCTGTGCCTCCGGGCGCAGAGCTAGCCCCCGCGCCGACCCGCCGCGGATCGATTCGGGCCACCCACTTCCGGTCGTCGAGCGCCTGGTCGAGGACGAAGCTCCGATCGACGCGGCGCCACTCGCAGAGACGACGCGGGTGACTGCCACCCGGAAACTCGCGATGACCCGGGGGCTCAGGACGCCCCCCCGCGGGAGGTCGAGCCCGCACGCCCGCTCGTCTTCTTCTTCATTTTCGGCTCCTTCTTGGCCGGCACTGCCTTCTTCGCGGCCGGCTTCTTCTTGGCCGGCGCCGTCTTCTTCGCGGCCGGCTTCTTTCTTGCCCGCACGGTCTTCTTTGCAGTCACAGCCTTGTTCGCAGTCGTCGCCGCGTTCTCGGGTGCGGACGTCTTCTTCGCTCGAGACGCGGTCGGGGCCATGACCTGAGCGAGCGCATCCGCAGTTGGGGTTCCTCCCGCATACGCCAACTGCTCCGGCGTGCCCTCCGCGACGACCCGCCCGCCACGATCGCCTCCGTCAGGACCGAGGTCCACAAGCCAGTCCGCCGCCGCAATGAAGTCGAGGTTGTGCTCCACAACGAGGATCGTGTTCCCGCGGTCGACGAGATCGTGCATCACGCGGACGAGTCGCGCGACGTCGGACAGGTGAAGACCGGTGGTCGGCTCGTC
>JAJCZO010000029.1 GCA_029262355.1 Deltaproteobacteria bacterium | reverse complement strand
GGCCGCCGGCCCGGCTTGGGGAATTCGCGAAGTAGACCGTCTCTTGGGCGGGGTCGGTTACGAATAGATCGAGATCGGCGCCTGACGGAAAGGCGAGTCGCACGCGAAGCACGCCGGCCGGCACCGGAGCCGAGTCGCCGTCGAGAGCCGCAATCAGCGACCCGGCCGCCTCTGGCTCCGTCGCACCGGCCGACCACCCGCTCTTTGCGGCCGGTGTGCAGGCGGCCACGAGAACCGCCAGGACGACGGTCGCTCCGGCGGCGCCGCCGCCCCGGTCAGGAGAGCGCATCCGGGTCGAGCCGAATCACTTTCGGACTGGCGTCCTCGATCTGCCACGCGGGCAGATTCGAGTTCGAGGTCCACACCCGACCCTCGTCGTCGAAGTCGATCTCACGCGTGTACGTGACCTGCGTCGGCAGCGGGAACACCGTGAACTCCTCGGAGGCCGGCTCGAACCGAATCAGGGTGTCGCTGTTCGTTCCGCAGATCCAAACGCTGCCATCCTTGGGACTCACGTTCAGCGCGTACGGCGTCTCGCTGCCGAGCGGCTCGATGGGAAGCCGCCAAGAGTCGAACTGTTCGGTCTCGAGATCGAAACGGGAGATCGCCCCCGTGGAGAACGAGGGGATCCACAGATCGCCGTTCGCGTCGAAGCGAAGACGTCGTGGCGCCGGAAACGGCGTTTCGAAGACCTCGACGTCGAAGGTCTCCGGATCGATGCGGCCGATGCGATGCGCGTTCAGCTGGCTGAACCAGATGTCACCGTTCGGCGCGACGTCGATGCCGTACGGAACCGGAGCGCTCATGCCTTCGCCGGCGGGCTCGCTGTCCGAGAGATCCACGCGCTCGGCCAACCACAGAAGCGCCGGGAGAATGCGCGAAGCGATCGCCTGTCCCCACGTTGGGGCCGGCAGTCGAATCGAATGATGCTCATCCTCTGCCGGGTCGTACATTCCGACATGATTGGACGCGGCAGCGGTGTACCAGACGCGGCCGCGCTCATCGAAGCGGAGCGTGTGCGGATAGTAGCCCTCCTCGAGCGGATAGACCGACCACGCTTCGGCCTTCGGATCGAAACGCGCGAGCTGATTGCCGAGGGCGAGCGTCGTCCAGATTGCGCCGTCAGGCGCCACCTGGATCGAGTGCGGCCCCACGTGCGCGTTTGCATTGGGCACCGACGGCGTGAGCGCACTGAACACTCCGCCAAGCGGCAGATCACCGTCGGGCACCGCGAAACTCGCCCGGTCCCCTCCGGTCACCCGCGGGTCGAGGCGGTACAACTGATCCTGCATCATGTCGACCGAGTACACGCGCCCATCGGGGTGGACGACGAGATCGTGCTGCATCGACGCCTCCCCGCCGAGCACCCATTCATCGACCACCGACTTGCGCGCAGCCGCTGCCGGCGGCGGGGCGAAGTCGGCGGAATCCATGCCGGCGGTGAGCGCGGGACCGGCCCGGGTCGGCTCATAGGCCTCGGTGAAGAGTGTGGGTACTTGACTGCGAAGGTCTGCGGAAAGCGTGCCGCCAAGGCGCGCCATGAGCGAGAGAACCTTGTCCCATTCCTCGTCCGTCCGCGGGGCGCGCGTCGCGAGGCTTCCCTGTTGATGGCAGTACGTACACTGACGCACGAGCTCCTCGCGGTGGTCGGGGTCTTCGATGCGCTCGAGCAGCAGGCCGAACCACCGGTTCGACGGGAGCTGCGCGGCGACCATTGCCGGATTTGTCTCACGTTCGATCACGAGCTCGAGCGGGCTCGCCGTGACCTTGGCCGGAAGTTGGCTCGCGTCGAGATCGAGATCCTTCCAGCCGATGCGACGAACGCGCGCCCGCTCGGGCCGCTGCTCCAGAGACGGCGTCCGAAAACGCCCATCGGTGTCGGTGAACACGGTGGTCGCGCGAGACGGCTCGCCGTGCACGAACGAAACCATGGCACCCTCGACCGCCCCGCCGCCCTTCTCGGTGACCCGCCCCACGATCGGCGCCGCGACCGCTTCCGCGGCCAACCCGATCAGGGACATCGCGATGAACAGAATCCTCATTCGCATGGCGTCTTCCTAGTACACTCCGTCACTCTGGGTCGAGATCTCAGTTCGCGTCGGAGAACTGACGACGCTGACGAGCGTTCATGGTTCGAGACAGCCATGCGACGAACCCCGGAGCAAGCCGTTTGGTGAAGTACAACCCCCACGCCTCCGGAGACACGGGCGCCACCGCGCGGCCGCGGCCTACGGCCTTCAAGATGTTCTGCGCGACGCGCTCGGGGGTGTAGTTGCGCTTCTGGTAGGCTTGGACCGCCTGCTCGCGGAAGGCGGGCAGATCGAAGACACCTCGCCCTCGCGAACTCCGCGTGATCGGCGTGTTGATCACGCCCGGGCAGATCACCGTCACGCCGATTCCCGAACGGTGCAGCTCCTCTCGCAGAGCCTCGGAAAGCCCGAACACGCCAAACTTCGTCGTGGCATACGCACACAAGGGCTCGGTCGCGTAGTATCCGGCCGCCGAGGACACGTTCACGACGTGTCCACCCGTCGCGCGCTCCACCATCTTCGGCACGAAAAAGTGACAACCATGCACGACCCCCATGAGATTGATCCCAACGATCCAATCCCAGTCGTCTAGCGTGGTGTCGGCGAAGCTCGCCCCCAGCCCGACACCGGCGTTGTTCACCAAGAGGTCTACTGCCGCGACACGGTCGTGCACGTCCGCGGCAAAGGCGCGCATCTGCTCTCGATCGGCGACGTCGACCCGGCGGGCGAACACCGAGCGTCCCATTTCCTGCAGCTGGTGGACCGTCTCGGCGAGCCCCTCCTCCTTGAGATCACAGACGACGAGGTCCGCACCGCGTGCCCCCAAGAGAAGAGCGGTTTCTTTGCCAATCCCACTGCCCGCGCCGGTCACGAGGGCGGTCTTGCCGCGAAGGTCGGTCGTATTCATGGCCGTCAGCCTACTGCACCATCAGCGAGAACGCATCACTGCCTTTGTCGCGCGCCGGTCACAACACGTACTCGATCTGGAACCGGACGTTGTCGCGATCGCGCACCGCCCCAAACGTCGTGCGGAACACACCGGAGTTTACGTTGGTGTAGTCTACGATGAAGCGCCAGGGGTCGCGCACGAACCGAACGCCCGGCTGAAACACGAACATTCCCTGCCAATCATAAAACATCCCGAAGCTCGGCGTCGCCTGAACGGTCGTGTTGGTGAAGGGGATCGAGGTCCGGTAGGTCGTGTCGACGCGCAGAGTGTGCAGAAACTGGTCCTCGACTCGGTTGATGGTACGGGTCGAGTTGTTCGGCTGCGGCACTGGCTGCGCTTGGCACGGCACGCCGAAGGAGCAGGCGTCGTAGTCGAAGATGTGCTTCCAGAAGAACTGCGTGGTGAAGAAGAACGACTGCTGCTCGTTGAGGAACCGGATGTACTGGTTCATGTCCCAGCCGATGACGTAATTCAGAGTGTCCTTGCGGCTGACCGTATCGAAGTCGCCGGCCAGGACGGGTCCGAGGAAATTCGCCAGATAGTTCGGGTCGGCCGTGGACTCGGTACCCGGAAAGGCGTTCGGCGTCGGGCCGCGGAACAGCGGCTCATCGCGAAACCACGCAATCTCCGACCGGATCACGCCCTGAAACTCCGGGATCGCGGTCGTCACGGCCGCGCCGTTGATCCACACCCGATCGGCGGTGAGGTCCGCCGCGATCAGGCTCACCCCATTTGGCTGGTACCCGGCGTCGTCGGGCTGCGCGCCGCGAAAGCGCACCGTCTGCGTGTCGAGCATCGTGAAGTAACTCGCCAAGGTGAACGTGAAGTCGCTCCAATTGAAGACCGCGCGCCCTCCGCCCCGGACATCTCCCGCGCTCGGGCCATCGAGAATCCGCAGGATTCGGCCCGTGTACGGTCCGAGCGGCAGCGACCACGGTGAGCCTTCGGGCGCACCAGGATTCCAGGCGACCGAGTTGTCGTAGGTCGCGTATCCCTCCACGAACGCCTGCTCGAACGGCCCGACCGTGCCCAGATAGTAGCTCGCGCGAAGCATGTTGAGCGGCACCCGCCGCTCGTCGAGGTCGATGAAGAACCCCCCGAAGCTGTTGTCGATGGGGTTGATGTTGTCCAGCAGACGGAAGACGTCCGTCTCTCCCCAGACGAGGTTCTGGCGGCCGATTCGCATGAACAGGTCGCCCAGCTCGACATCCAGGAACGCCTGGAAGAGTCGATTTCTGTAGCTGCCGACCTGACGCAGACGGTGGCGCACGAAGTAGGTCATGTCACCGAGCTGCGCCTCTTGCCCCGGCGTATACGTCGGGCTCTGACGCAGGAAGGCGAGCAGGTTGTTCTGTGTCTCAGCAGCCGTGCGGAACTCGCTCGGGCCGAAGTCGTAGATTCCCTCGTACTCCCCGCGGTAGTTCAGCGTGTAATCCAGAGCCGCGACCCACTTGGGCAGGATGTCTTCGAACATCGGCAGGAGATCGTGGTCCCACTGGACGTCGACGAAGTAGCGGTTCTGGATGACCTTCCAAGCGGGCGTGTACACGAACGTGCCGCCGAACGAGTTTGGGCGGCCCAAACGGGTCGACTGCTTGGACTTCGTGCCAATCCGGACGTTGGCGTACGCACGAAGGCTGACGTTGATGGTCTCGTCCTCGTTGAGCGGGATCGCTTCGGCCGGCCACGGCAAACCCAGGACGATTGCCGCCAAGGCCAGAGGGCCGAGCAGTCTACTTCCCACAGCCCTGACCAAACCAGAGAATCGATCTTTCGTGGATCTCATGCCGCTCCCCTCTCTGCTTCGCCAGAACTCAGCAGCACGGTGCGTGCCATGTGCATCACGGCCGCCCGCACAGACCGCGTTCGTGCAGGCCGGCGGCGCGACGCAGCGACGGGACGAAAACGCGAGAGCGAATCCCAACGATGGGAATGCGCCAGGCGGAGCCCGGCATGAATCACGATCGAGAATGACCCAGGTCAGCGCCGCGCCGCCGCTACCGCGAGATGATTGACGGCGGCATCTGCGACTCGAGCGCCCCACGCATTGCGACATCGTGACACGCCCGGACCAGCGTCGGGACGAAGACATCGGCCCTCGCGACACAGGCCCCGTGGTCACCGTCCACTTCGAAGACCGACGCACCCGGGATCGACGCGGCGAGCTTTCTCTGACGTTCGGGCGGAACGAGTCGGTCACGAGTCATGACGACGACCGCCGTGGGAACATCGATCCGCCCGATCCAGTCGTGCGACGAAAACCCCGCTACGGCACCGGCCGCCTGAATCACACTGGACGCAGAGTGTCCCGACAGCTCGCTGGTCACCCTTTCGCGGAGCCCCGGATGTTCGATTCGAGCCAACAGTCTCGTGAGCACGCGATCGTGCACGACACCGGGAACCAGGCTGGCGAGATCAGCGGCCACCGGCAGAAAGATTCTCGCCGCGGTGGCGGCGGCGCGCGTCGCGAAGTGCCGTGCGGTTGCACAGAGTACGAGGCCGGCGACGCGATCCGGGTGGCGGCGCCAGGCGAGCGACGCGATCGGCCCGCCCATCGAGTAGCCCACGGCGACGAACCGCTCGATCCCGAGCTGCTCCGCCACCAGAGCGGCGTCGTCGGCGCACTCCTCGAGACGAAAGCGGGTCGTGCGAATGCCCGCACCGTGCCCCCGATGATCTAGACTGACGACCCGAAAGTCCTGAGCCAGGGCACCGAAACAGGGTCCCCAGTTGAGTCGGCCCGTCGCCCCCAGCCCGTGCAGCAACATCACCACCGGCGCGCCGGCGGGGCCTGGCATGTCGCGCACCCGGGTCCGGCCTCGCCCAGCGAGCTCGACGTTTCGATCGATCACGGCATTCGGCATGACCTTCTCCATCCTGATCCCCAGCGTACCAAACCGTCCGCGCTGGGGTCAGGACTTCAAACGAAGGGTATCTCCGGTTCGTGTCCGAGAAGAGCGCGCCCATGCATCTCATACGCGGCGGAGAGGTCGAACACGACGTGCCCGGTGAGGGTGTTCACATCGCGGACGGCACGCTGAATCGGGTTGTCGAGTCGGTGCGCCGTGGCACCGCTCGCGCGCGCGACCTTCTCGATGGCGGCACGTGCCTGGTGGACCGCCGTCGCGATGCGGGAGCGCAGACGCGCGCGATCCGTTCGGGTCGCACGATCGCGAAGTGCGCACAGGTCGGCCACCGCATCGCGCAGCAGCAGCTCGGCACCGTGCGCCGTTACGTCGGCCTCGGCAAGACAGATCTGAGCAGCGACCGTGTCGCCCTGGAGCGCACCGCCCATCAGCCGACGCTCGCCCAAACGTGCGCGAAACTGCTTCACGAGCGCGCGAGCCTGACCGACCGCAGGCATCGCCGCGGTCACTGCCAAGAGCGGAAACATCGGCGTCCGATAGAGCGGACCCGCGTGGACCGCCGCGCCCGGCGCTCGTCCGTCACAGGCTTCCTCCATCGACACGCTCCGCTCTTCGGTGACGAAGAGGTCGTCGATCACGATGTCGTTGCTGCCCGTGCCGCACATGCCGTCGACGAACCAAACATCCTCGACGCGAAAGTCGTCTTTGGTGACCGCGAAGAAGCGTCCGTCGAGCACGCCGTCGTCGCGAAGGACCAAACCACCGACGATCGCCCATTCTCCGTGCATCACCCCAGTCGCCCAGCTCCAACGACCCGACAGCTGATAGCCACCATCGACACGACGCGCCCCACCATTGGGGGCGATCGCTCCGGGCGCCAGAACGAAGTGCCGGTCGGAGAAGAGTTCGCGCTGGAATGCCTCAGGGAAGAGGCTGAACATCCAGTTGTGCTCGATGTAGAACGTCGACACCCACGAAAGCGACGCGTCCGCCTTCGCCAGTACCAGCCCCACCTCGACGAAGGTGTCCATGTCGAGCCCAAGGCCGCCGTAGCACTCGGGCACCATGAGTCGCAGAATTCCCGACTCGCGCAGAGCCTCGATCGAAGCATCCGTCGGACGCCTCAGCACTTCGGACGCACGAGCGTTCGCGGCAAAGACCGGCGCGAGCTCACGAGCCCGCTCCACCAGCTCCTTTCCGGCGAGTGGAAGATCTTCCATCGCGGCCCATGGAAGCACAGCCAGGCGGACGATGTCATATCGACGCGAGGCCACGTCGCCCCGATGACCGCCTCGGCCGGACCGGCCACTGCAAGCCGGGCTCGTGCGCGCTATGGTCGCGGGATGGGACTGGAAGCCACTGGGAAAATCTACGCACTCTTCGACGCCAAGCAGGTCACGCAGCGCTTTCGCAAGCGCGAATTCGTGGTCGAGATCGCCGACAACCCCGAGTATCCGCAGCACGTACTCTTCCAGCTGACGGGGGATCGCTGCGACACACTCGACCAGTTCGAGAAGGGCGACGAGGTGCGCGTCGAGTTCAGTCTGCGCGGCCGCGAGTGGACGAGCCCGAAAAACGAGATCAAGTACTTCAATAGCCTCGACGTCTGGACGCTACAGAAGCTCACCGGCGGCTCCCAGGCACCCTTCGACGACGCCCCGCCCCCAGACGACCAAGAGCCGCCCTTCTAG
>JAJCZO010000028.1 GCA_029262355.1 Deltaproteobacteria bacterium | reverse complement strand
GCTTCAGCGAGTGCATGGCAATCCAGGGCAGCGAGCGGCGGGTCGAGCTGATCTGGGCGCCCTCCGAGACCGACGACACGCTGGCGCTCTGGGTGCCCGACGCGAAGGTGCTCTATGCGAGCGCCGCGGTTCCCGGGACCTCGATCCCCAACATCGGAACTCCGCTCCGAACCCAGCGGCTCACGATCCGCTGGGCGGAGACGCTGGAGCGCCTCGCCGCGCTTGGCGCGGAGTCGATGGTGCAGGAGTTCGGGCCCGTGGTGTCGCCGGCGGACGCCATTCGAACCCAGCTCGTGACCATGGCCGGGGCACTGCGTTGGCTACACGCCGAAGTCGTCCTCCGCATGAACGCCGGGATGACGGATACGGAGATCGTGGCGGACATCGAAGCGCCGGATCGCCTCTTCGATCATCCTTATATGCAGCCGATCTACGGCGCGGCCGAGTACATCATCCGCGACATCTACCGCGAGGAGAACGGCTGGTGGGCCGATCGCAATCCGACCTCGCTGCACCCGCTGCTCCCCCGAGACGCGGCTCGATCGATCGCGGAGGCGATCACCGACAAGAAGGCGGTGCTCGACGGGGCCCGCGAGCTCATGGACAAGGGCGAGACCCAGGCCGCGCTCCACGTCGTCGACCTGCTGGCCCTCGCGCCCGGAGAGGACCCCCTCGTGGTCGAGGCACGGGCGCTCAAGGTCGAGCTCTGCCGGGCGCGGGCCGGCGAGGTGAAACCGTACGTCTCGAAGGCGCTCTTCGAATCGGCGGCGCGACGCTATGAGAAGGGACAGGTCCTGCTCTCGGACGTGGATGAGGATGAAGGCGAGGACCTCCCACAGGAGTAAAGACGGCTTGCAGACCCGGATCTGCTCATGGGTGCGTGATCGCGGTAGTCGGCCCCGTTTCGGCGCGGCCACGAAGCTAGGCGAGTGGCTCGCTGTACGCGACGAAATCGAGAGGAAACGATGAAGGAGATCGAGGTCGAAGCGCGCGGCATGACCTTCCAGGCACTGACCGACGGGCCCGACGACGGCGTCCTGTCCGTAAACTCGGTCTGCGCCGTCACGCGGCCTTTCGGTAGTAGTGGTTCAACATTCCGCCCAACCGTTGATGACGTCCGATGGGACCATCTGAACCGTCCGCCGCATCTTCGGCCATGATGATGGAGTTCCCGATTCCCTGGTGATGACGCTCGTGCTGGTAATGCTCGATGTACTCGAGGATGGCGTGCCGAAGGTGCCGTTCGCCGAGCGGCACGATCCGATCGAGGCACTCCGATTTGATCGAGAGTACGAACCGTTCGGCATAGGCATTCAAGTTCGGACTTCTCGCAGGCAACCTCAACGGCTCCACGCCGCTGCCTCGCAGGGTGTCGCGGAAGTTTCGAGTGAAGAGCGGGTCTCGATCAAGAATCAGGTGTCGTTTGCCGAGCAGGAACCCGTCGAAGCCGTCAGTAAGGTGCCTTGCCATGTTCTTCATCCACGCTTCGCCCGGCTGGCACGTGATCCCAGCGATGTGAACCTTGCGCGTGCTCAGCTCGATCACGAACAGCACCGAGTACCGGACGAGCCCGCCGAGCGTCACAACCTCCACGGTGAAGAAGTCCATGGCGGCAAGAACCTCCCTGTGCGCCTTGAGGAAGGTCTTCCACGACGTCTGACTGCGCCGCTCGGGGGCTGGTTCGATTCCATGATCCGCCAGGATCGCCGCGACGGTGGTTCGGCCGATATCGTGGCCGAGGCTGCGCATGACGTCGCGAAGGCGCGTGTATCCCCAACTTGGATTCTCGCGAGCGAGCTGGACCACCAGCGCTGCGATCTCCGGCGGTTTCGCAGGTCGGCCCGGCCCACGCCGAGCGCTGCCGTCGTATTTCTCCGCGATCAGCTTCCGGTGCCAGCGGAGGATCGTGTCCGGCGTGACCAGGTCCGCATACTCTTGCAGCAGCCTACGTCCGAGGAGCTTCCCCTTGGCCGCGAGGCGACGGCGTTGATCATCGGTGAAGCGGATGCCCCGACGACCGAGCTGCTTGTCGAGCTGCTCACGCAGGACACGGTTCTCCTCCATGAGATATGCGATGGCGCACTGCTGTCGTTGATTCACCCACCCGGCGAATGTCAGGAGGAGGAATTGCAATGCTGGGGCGGAGGGCATCGAGGAACAAGATCGCCCGCCACCCCCGACCTGCGCAACGTCGACGCGTCGAACCGCCCGGTGTAGCCTCGCTTTGCGCCAGCGTCCTGCCCCACGTGTCGGAAATCGCGTGGGCCGGGTTTCCGGACACGACGGGATCTCGTCTATGCAAATGGCCCTTTTCATAGATCGTCGTCCGTACGAGACCCTCCGGCATGCGCAGGGTGAGCCGGGTTCTGCGCGGGTGGCCTACGGCAGCTCTACGTCGAGCAGAGCCCCCGGTGCGGCTGTGCGCCGCTCGGCCGCGATGCCGGCAAGGGAGCTGGCTCTCGCGCGATCTACGAAAGTCGGTTGAGCTCCGAAAGGCTCGGAAGTAGCAACCGTCTGTGCTCACCAACGGTTTCTCAGTGGCTCGCGGGACCTGGCTGCGGTGTGCGGCTTCTCTGGTCCCCACGGTGGCGCTGCTCGGCTGCAGTAGCACGTCTATGCCCTCGAAGTTCGACCGGCAGCCGTCGCCTGCGCAGGGGACGTCCGTGTCGGATGGCACCGGGCTCAGCTCGGAGATTGAGCGTCTGCGTTCGGCGGCCGTGGATCAACTCGGGCGATCTGATGCCGAAGCCGCGCTGGCGTCGGCCGAAGCGGGGTTGGTACTCCTCGGTGGGGCGTCCAACGGCGACGACGATGGCGACCGCGGGCGACTCCTTCTGCTGGCCGCTTTCGCGCTGAGCGAGCTCGCACGGCATGAGTCGAGCGTTCTGCGCGCGAAGGAAGCCGCGATCAGTTTCTCGCAGTCTCCATCCCATGCGAGTCTCGAGGCGCGGGCACACGAGCACGCCGCAAAGACACACGGGCTTCTGGGCGAGTCAGCGAAACGGAGTCAGCATCTGGCTGCGGCAGCGAAGGCGTGCGAGAGAATCGCCGATCCGGCTACGGCACTCTGTGCGCGCGTAGCGCTCGACTCGCTCGACGAGAAGGTCGTCGATGGGGATTGGGGGCTCGGGAGACTGCTCGTCACGCGCGACGCGTGGAGCGCCACTGACGACTGGACGTCGTTCGCGATCACGTGGACGGGTCTGCTGCTAGAGCAAGAGGACTTCGAGAACGCCGAACAGGTGGCACGAGGCGCGCTTAACCAGTTGCTTCCCGAGGAGGAGTATCGGTCACGAGGGTTGTTCGAGTCGGCGCTCGGCGATGTCTACAGCGCGCGGGAAGAATGGCCCGAGGCGATCCGACGCTACAGGCGCGCGGAAGGTCAGCTGGCTGACGCTGGTGCCCCGGTGCAGCGCGAAGTGATCCTCGAGTCCTTGGTCGAGGCGTTGATGAGCGATGGCCGCTTCGATGGAGCGAGGGTGCTTCTCACAAGGCAGCTTCGAGCTGGGCTGCCGGCCGACGTCGTCGATCGGGCGACCGCTTATGCGCGTCTCGGGTTCAGTGACGGCGAGCTCGAGGATTGGGATGCTTCCTTGAAGCACTATCAAGCCGCCAGAGAGTCGCTCGGCGATGAGCCCGAACCCCTCCTTCGCGTCGAGATCGATCGCGGACGGGCATATGCGCTGCTCGAGCTGGGTCGCTTTCACGATGCCGAACAAGTGTACGGGCAACTGACGGATGTGGTCGGCTCGACGACACCGATGTCCCGCGGGGCGGGCGTGGTTTTCCTCAACGCCGGTACCACCGCGCTCCGGCTCGGCGATCCGGCGACCGCTGCTCGGCGCTACGAGCGCGGGCTCACCGTTCCGGGGCTCGAAGCTGGCGATCGCGCGGATCTGCTCGTCTCGCTTGCAGCAGCAGAGTTCGAGCTCGGTCGCTACGGCGACGCGATGCCGCGGCTTGGCCGAGCGGTGCAGCTGTACGAATCCGTTGGACTCACGTCGACGAGCTATCACCGCGCGATCGCCGGGCGGGGGTTCGCCGCCCTACGCCTCGGAGACCTGCGGGCGTCCATCACATACTCCCGGCGCGCCATCGCGCTTTTCTCCTCGGAGACACCGATCGCCGACATCGTCTCTGCGCATCTGAACCTGGGTAGTGTGCTGGGTGCGCTCGGCCGAGATCGGGAAGCGATTGAAGTGCTCGAGGAGGGGCGGCGCGCGGCGCTCGGCCGCGGCGGCCCAGCGGACGAAATGACAGAGTTTCGTCTGGCCCAGCTCGAGTCCAATCTGGGCAACCGGAAGGACGATCCCGGGGAGGCCCTGGCGCTGTACCGAACCGCTCTTGAGCGGCTCGAAACGCTGTCCGGGCGTGATGGTCCACGCGCACATGTGCTCGCGAACATTGCCATCGCACTCGGAGATCTCGACCGGCCCGATGAGGCGCTGGAGTACCACGAGAAGTCGGCGTTGCTTCTCGATGGTCGACGCGGGCTCGAGAGGCAGCTTGCGACGATCCAGGCGAACTGGGCAGGAGACCTGCACGATCAAGGTCGGCTTGAGGAGGCTCTCCCGTTATTCGCGGAAGCGACCGCTACGTTCGAGCAGCTGCCGTGGCAGGAGTTCGCCGCGGCTCGCGCGTGGAGTAGCTTTGCTCGGGCGTTGGCCGACGCAGGTGAAGCGGAGCGGGCCTTGGACGCTCTGGAACGCAGTCTCGAGCGGAGCCTCACCTACACCTACCGCAACGTAGGTCTTCTCGACGAGCGTGAGCGCGAGGCCTTCCTATCCTCGCAGGTCGCGGCGACGGGGATCGCGCTCCGGATTGCTTCGATCGCCGATGCGAGCCTGCTGCCCCGCACTCTGGCTGCGTTGCTGGCGCGAAAGTCGCTCGAGCTCGATACGACGCGCGCTGAGCGCGAAGCCATGTACGGCGGCTTCTCGCCGGAGACTCGGGCGGGATGGGAAGAGCTGGTCGCGCTCAAGCGACGCCGGGCGAAGATCTCGCTGTCGATCTCACTACTCGGGGAACGTCCGGGCGAGGGAGATGGCCCTGCCGCCCTCGACGCGCGGATCGCCCAGCTGGAGCAGCAGCTGCGGCACGCGGCCCCGCAGGTATTCGGTCCGCTCGTGGTTGCGAGTCCGAAAGTCGACTCCCTCGTCGGCGAGATCGGGCAAGGGGCGATTTTGGTCGAGATGGGTATCTTCCAAGAATCCGAGGGCGGCGAGGACCGCTACGGAGGGCTCCTTCTGGATGGTGGCGACGGTGCGGTCTCGTTTCTGGATTTCGGAGACCGATCGGAGATCGACACCCTCGCGAGAGAGCTCGCTCGCCAGCTTCGCCATCGGCCGTTGCTCGCGGAGGAGGAGGTCGCTGCCACGAGCGCGGCTCTGTATGAGCGGTTGTTCACCGGGATCCGGTCGAAACGAGCCGCTACGAAGCGGATCTACTTCTCGCCCGCTGCGTCGCTTGGCAACTTTCCGATCTCGGCGTTGGCGACTCGCGAACGTCCCTGCTGTTCGTATCTCGCCGAAGAGATCGAGCTCGTACATGTCGTCTCCGCACGAGACCTACTTCGACCGAGGGCGGGCGCACCCTCGAGCCTCGCGAGCGCGCTGCTCGTCGGAGATCCGGAGTTCGGGGAGTCTTCCAAGAGGCGCTGGTCGCCGGCCCGTACCGGTCCGTTTCTCAGGGCCACCGAGCGCCAGCTTGCGAAGTCCGGCGTGGGGGTAGAGCTGCTGCTCGGACCCGAGGCAACCGAGGAGGCAGTGCTGGACGCACGCGGCATGAGTCTGCTCGAGATCGCAACTCACGGCGAGTATCTGAGCGGCCCCACGGCTCCGCCCAACCCGTGGCATCGAGGTTTTCTCGTTATGGCCGGAGCGCACCGCGAACGTGGCGGCGGGTCAGCGCGAGACGGTCTGTTGTCCGCCGGGGAGGTCCTCCAGCTCGATTTGACCGACGTGTCGGTCGTTGCGCTCACGGCGTGTGACTCCGGGCTCTCGGGGGCCGACTCCGGCAGCCCGCTCGCCGGCCTCGGTCACGCGTTTCTCACCGCTGGCGCAAGGGCGGTGATCATGACGCTGTTCCCCGTGCCCATGAACCCGACGATCCGGCAGAGAGAGCACTTCTATCGAGCGTGGATGACGGAGAACGGTGGACCGTTCTGCGCCTTCGTCCAGGCACAACGTAGGGCATTGGCTGGTGCGCGAATTCGCCACCGCAGCGGCCACCCGTTCTGGTGGGCGGGGTTCGTGTTCTATGGTAGCCCCGGCGGAACGGACTGTCCGGTGTGAGGGAAAAAGATGGCGAGGATCCTATTCGTTCTTGGGGTGGCAGTTTTAGGGCTCGTCGCTGGGGCCACGGCGTATCACTTCGTGGGTCGCGATGTTGCTCCGACGTTCGCTGACGTAGCGCTGAACCGACCTCTGCCCGCTGCTTTCGAGCAACGCAACGTTCTGGCGGCTGGCGAAGTCTGGGCTCGAGACTTTGAAGAGCTCGTAGGGCAGATCCTGCGCGAGTCGGATGAGGGCTTTCAAGTCACACGCCCCGTCGCGGGCCGCGCACGCCCCTTGATCCGTCCGATTTCTGATGGGCTCAGATACTCCGGAAAGATCGACGGCAAGTTCGAGCTGAATGGCGGCGTTGGCGTTGTCACGGCAGGGATGGAGGCTGGCCAGGTGGCCGAGCTGTCGGTCGCCGACACAGTCCTGGTCTCAATCCCGGTCGCCGAGGTCCCGTGGGACGAGCTCGCGAGTCTCGGGTCCGATGCGCGGCAGAGGCTGTTCTACGTTCGGGCTGTGCTCCTCACTTCAGTGACGGCGCGGTACTTCAAAGAACTCGAGTCGACGGCGGGAGCGATCCAGGGAGAGGCGTTCGGTGCCAAGGGGCGCGTGTACACAGCGACCAGCTCGACTGCGAACCGCCATATCTTGACGCTCGACCTAATCGATGTAGCCGAAGTAGGCGAGCGGTTGACCCTCGGTACGCCGGCCCCGTGGGAGGGTATCGTGGAGGAGGCTCGGGTTCAGGGTGTGCGAATCGACCAGCTTCGGCCTGCTGAGCTGGA
Organism: Deltaproteobacteria bacterium; assembly: GCA_029262355.1. Lineage (GTDB taxonomy): Bacteria > Desulfobacterota > Binatia > UBA12015 > UBA12015 > VGTG01. The sequence continues at coordinate 14,557 of JAJCZO010000028.1, read as the reverse complement.
GGGCGCCGAGCCCGACCGGCGCTAGGCTGCCTGAGTTCAACTCCAAGGGGTTGGGCTCCTGTCGTGTCTCCTTGGCGTTCCACCACTGCTTCGCTCGGCGTCGGACGCGGTCCCCCTCTGGGAACGATAGCGCGTTATCGTCACTGGGGCGGGGTGAGGGGTTGGCGGACGGAGCGTCTATGGAAACACCTGTTTTCGTAGATGGGTCCTACCAGGATTCCGGGACCAGTTTTGGGCCGTGTCTCCATTCTTCTACGAGGTTCACGTGGTCCAGACCTTCCCACACCGAGGGAGCAGCGTGGTCGAGGACGATCAACTGAAGTCGACCATCCGAAGAGGAGACTACGTTTGCCATCGTCTCCAGCACGCGACGAACCGCCTGGAGATCCTCGTCTGACATCGTCGGGTCGAGGTTCTGCCCTGGACGCGCGCCAGGGCGGTGAGGGAAGTAAACCTGACTTGGCTGGTCGTATACGATGATACCCGGCACGGGACTGTCGGGAAGTCCGAGAAAATGCAACTGTAAGGCCAGTGTCACGGCGACGTGGTAGGAGAGCCAGTTCGCGCCGCTACCTAGCTCCCAGAGGTAGTCCTCTCTGTCGGGTCCCGAAATCTTGACCGTCAGATCCTTGATGGAGAGCTTGACGACATCGTCGGGGCGCTCAGCGTCAAGCCCTGGGAGCATCCGGCCGGCGACGACAGAAATGTGGCCGAGCGCCTGCTCGGTCCGACGCCTGGCGTCGTGCCCGCGCAGGTCCCTTTCCAGTGCGCTGATCTCGGCTTGGATGGCATCTACGCCTTCAACAAGGGCACTCTCGGGTTCGAGGCTCTCGAATCTCGTGATGGCCTCGTCGAGCTCCCCGAGGAATCGCCACCTTGATCGCGCCTCGTACCGTCGGCGCGCAGCTTCTTCTGAGCTGACAGTTACCGCTCGGCGCCGAACGGCGACGGCTTGCAGACGATCAACGGCCGCGGCAACGTCGGACTCGACACGTTCGTACTCTCGGTCAAACGCGGCCGGAACTGTGGCCGTGGCTCCGGATTCCGATTCCGCTGTGCTGAGCGCGAGGAGAAGCTGACCGACCTCCTCGGCGTCGTCCGACAGGCCGTGCCCGCATAGAGGGCACTCGTGGTCCTCGAAGTGGAGGTGCTCGAACCACTTGGCGATCTGAAGCCGATCTCGTTTGACTCCGACGGCATTCCGATGGCGTATCGCGGCCTCTCGCAACCGTGTCATCTGCGAGTGCCTGATCCGGAGCTCCGTGAGTTCGCCCGAGATGTGCGACTCTTCTTTCTCCAACTCGATCAACTCGGTCGCGGCACCCTCGATTCCGGTTGCAGTGAGGTCTACGTCGTCCGGATTCCTGTTGGCGACGAGCCTCAGGATCTCGATCTTGCCTGAAGCATCGGTCGGGAGGATGGCCTCCTCTGGTAGAAGCGCTAGTTCCTTCGCTGTTGCAAGCTTCGACTCGATCTCGGCAAGCCACCCTTCGGAGGTGGTCCTGATCGCAGCGAGCTCTCGCTGCTTTTGCGCTAGGGTTCTCTTCATGCGCGACAGCCGTTGTTGCTTCGCCAGAATGTCGGCATTGATCGCTCCAAGGACATACGGGAAGATCGTGCGAAGTTTCTCTCGGTGTTCGTAGGTGTCAGCCTTGAAGAACAGAACGTCAGGGTTCGCGACAACGTTTTGCGGCTGGAACATGAATGCGGCCATATCCCGGAAGCTCGGCCGGCTCGAGAAGCCGCTGTCACTGCTGTCGAACGGCAGCGTCGTTAGCCCCGCTCGTTCGTCAAGCGTGCGCTTCACGTCTTCGGCTGAAGCGTTCTTGTGCGTGATCTCCTCTGGGATATCTACCTTGTTGGCCTCGGCGATGAACATGTCGCTGGTGGACTTCTGCCCGCCGGGCTCGCGGCGGGCGAAGAGATGCTGGCCTCGGTCGGTGTCGACGACTACTCCGAACCAGCTGCAGGAGTCGCGAATGGTGTTAACGGGGATAGTGCACCGGTCCGAAGCGAGACAGTAGTCAATGATCGGGATGATCGCGGACTTGCCGGTCTTCGATGCGCCTGTGATCACGTTCACTGATCCGTCTCTGAAGTCGACCGAGCGAGGACCACCTGCGCCGGGGTCGCGAGGCCAGAGGACGAGCTTTCGCAGCTGGAACTTCACTAGAACCTCACCTTGAGGACACTAGCCACCTCGAACTCGGTCAGGTCAGAGAACCACGCTCCGACCTTTTCGGAGTTCCGCCCCATCGCCTTCACGGAGCTTGGAACCCCCGCTCGTGGCTGTGAGCGCGAAAGGGGAAGCACTGTAGCTGACGACCGATCAACCGTGACGAGTTGATATCTGATGGCCAGCCGGAGTGACTGAAGTGAAATCGGTTTCATTGCATCGGTGCGCTCTTGGAGGTCGAGAAGGAGGTCCGATTGGCTCGTCGTGGGTGAAGAGAACTTGCTCGCGAAGCGTCTCAGGCCGCTGGGCCGCGTCGTTTTGCCGAGCAAAGTGTAGGTTGGTTCATGAAATACTAGAGGTAGCAGCAGAAAGATCTGCGTGAGCGGTACTCCGCGGCCGCTAGCGCTTCCGCAGTACCCAGCTGAGAGGCGCCATTGGAGAAATGCGCCAAGGGCGGGATTCTGAACCATGCGGTGGTCCGTGGTTAGGTGGCTCATGACCCTTGGTCCTCGGACAACAACCGAACGAAGCGTGGATGCCAGCCGATCTGAAGAGCATCAGCCAATGCATGAAAAGAGCCGCGGGCAAAATGCTCCGGCGTGTCGATGCCTTGCAGGCGTGCGCGGTGCAGGCGGCAGTCAGCATAGATGAGCCTGCCCTGACTGACCTCGCTCTTCCGCGAGTGGGCGATCGTCACTTTGGTACGGTTTGCAGTCCACACGTTGGTCAGGTCGGCTTCCAGATCCTCGTATGCAGTTTCATGCACGAATCCTCGTTGAGCCCATTCGATGCGGTCCGCCTCTGCTCGCAGGAAGTCTGAGACAGCCTGTAGCTTGCCATCAATCTCTTCAGCGATCAGGTCCAACTGCTGAACGTAGACGCTAGCTCGGAGGTGAGCTTCCAATGTGTCTGAATCAGGGACCGCACCAAAGCTCGCGAGGATCGTGGCCCTATCAAGCTTCCGCGCCACTGCGAGCAGCTCGACAGCGAAAGCGGACTGGTCGACTGCGGCCGGCTTGCCGTTCGTAATCGCCGCGTCGGTCTCCTGCTTCACCCAGCCCAGGAGGTAGGCGAGTACCTGCTCAAGTACCTCAGGGCCGATTGCCTTGTTCCGAAGCAGCTCCAGAAGCTCAATCTCCGAACGAGGGCTGCTAGGCTCGAGGGACATTCGCGTGATGATCGAGACCATCGCTTGTTGAGAGTTTCGATCGAAGACCCGATCTAGGTGTGGCTTGAGGGTAGCGCTCTTCCGCCCAACCACGGACTCCGCCTCGTTGAGCGCGTCTCGTGCCTCGTGGTGAGTTGATGCGGAATGGAAATTGGCGACCAGTTTGCCGGTGAACCCCTCTGGTACATTGATCACGAAGCTCGTTCGGCTTGCATCGATCTCGTGGAGCTCGACACTGTCGAGCCAGTTCCGGAGCGTCTTCCACAGGTCTACCGCGCTGTCGGCGACCGGGTTGTGACGGCTCGTTCGGCTCTTTCCTTCCTCGAGAGAGACGTCTCCAGATCGCGAGGTCGTTGCGACGTCTCCCAGAGCTTCGAGGCTCACCGAGTCTCCTTCAGATGCGCGCAGGAGATGGAGGAGCATCCGGTTTACCTGGACAGAGTATCCGAGGTATTGCCCCGGTACGGTGGTTCTTCGTGGCCTCGACATTGCTGGCTCTGCGCAACGAGACCTGTTGTCCCGTCGGCCTCGGATATCATCTCTTATGCTGAGCAACGTAGGCGCGGCAAGGCGAAGGCGGCTGCTTCCGCGGGCGGGTCGACGTCGTGTGGCTGGCACGCGTCGGCAATTGGCGATGCGCCCGGTGGCTGCGCGTAGCCGCTGAAGCTGCGGTTAGGATCCCATTTACGAAAGGCCCCATTTTCGTAGATGGCCGAGCTACCTACGGGGCGCGAGGGGCTGAGCCGCTGGGTAGGCCTCGGATGGTCGAGCGCGATCCCAGTACCATCTTGGTGACGCAGCAATGCCAGATCGCGCGCTGGTTGTCCGGTGCGGTTCTCAGGTGTGGTAGCAAGAAGCGGCCCCAAAGGTGCGTGGTCCATGATCATCGACCATGGCGGGCGTCCGGCTCGATTCAGAATTGCGCCCTCGCCGGCGGGTCGAACCGCGCGAGGCGCCCCGCAGTGAGATGTCGCGGCGACCGGACTGGCCCACCAAATTCTACGTCTCAGACGAAGATTTCGTGTCGCCTTGCGAGTAGGCGGCCCATTGGTCTCCGAGTCTGCGCGGAAGCCAAGTTCCTCCGACGGCGTTGATTTTCTGCAGAGCTGATACCAGGGTCTGAAGCGGTCAGTTAGCTAGAACGCATGCCCCAGCGGCCCTCCGTGCCCCATCCGATGGTGCGTGACTGCGCCTAGCTGAGCATCTCTGACTCAGACCGATCCTTGTTGTGGATCGACGTTCGCGGGGGCGTACTCGAAGCCTGCAGTACTTGAGTGGCGTACCGAAGAGCAATGGAGTCGCTATCCGTATCCCTCCCGAAACCCGATGGACATTCCGCACCGCGGGCATTCCCTGTTCGGGCTGGCCGCGCAACTCAGACAGAACTGCCGAGAGCAGGATCTGCAGGCGAACACGGTCCCGCCGACGTAGCTCGCGAGAGATGCTCTGTCCCGAATGCTCAGCCCGTCTTCCCAGGCGCGTACCTTCGGAAGCTGGTCGCGGCAGGCTGCGCAGCGATGTGGGAGCCGCGGCCGTACCATGAACACCAGAAGCGCTACGAGAGCGCCGGCCGCGATCCCCGGAGTGGCCTCCAAACCGAGCTGAGATGTGGCCAAGTACACGGTGGCTGGGAATACGACGAAGAGACAGAGACCTGCGACCAGTACGTTGAGCAGCACTCGCATTGCTGGACCGAATTACCACGATCGGGGATGTGTGCTCCAGCCGAAGCTGACGCGCCCGGTTGGGAGACTGGCGGCGGTAGGGTCTCATCGCCCGGGGCGTGGTGGGCGGCCGCAGGGTCCCGGGGCTCGCCTGCCCGCCCAACTGGCTCCGAGCACGTGCCGCAGCGGGTCGCTTGCCCCGGAAGGAGCCAGCTTTCAGACGACCCCTGCGGAGCAGTTCGCTCGATCGTCGTGTTCGCCGGATGGGTGGTCGACCCGGTCCCGCCCGGCGCCTCCCTTCCGGCGTTCGAGGCGCTCCAGCTCTCCTTTGAACTTCGGGTCGTCGGCGAACTCGAGCACTGAGGAGTCCAACCCGGGGGAGCAACTCGATCATCTCGAGGTGCAGCCCCGACCGGTCGAGCTTCGAGACCGTGTACGAAGCTCCATGAGCTCAGAATCGCTCGCGCGGCCACTCCGCGGCGTATCGGACACCCGTGGCTGTACGTCGTCAAAGATGTCGGGTTGCCCGCCTACGCAGCTCGTAGATTCTGCCGCTTGCGACGCCCATTGTTCTCTTCTGGATCTTCCTCGCTTGCTGAGCCACTGGGAACGGCGACCTGAGTTGGATGGTCGAAATGGTCTGGATGCCGGCAGCGCTCGATGTCCGCAAGTCACAACGGAAGCACCTTGCCACCGGACGACGTCTCGTCGGTAGCGCACCAGAACACCTCCTCTTAGCCTCTCCACGTGACGACGCGCTCTTCGCGCCGCCGTCTGGCCTGCAGGTCGAGGCGGCTTCCGGCGTGGTTGCGCCCGACCGGACTATGCGCGTAAGGATGGCATCCATGGGAGATTCGAGTGTCAACGTAGTTGTCCTCGCTTTCGGGGTCGCGATCGCCGGTGCTATCATGGTTCTGCTGTTGGGCGGCGATCTCCTCGCCGTCGGATTGGTCGTCGGAGGGACGGCCGTTGTGGCGGTTGCGCTCAGCTTTGCGGGCATAGAGTCATCGATGCCTCGGGGTTTGCTGTTCCTGTTCGGAGCGATCCTCGGGCTTCCAGCGACGGTGGGCGCAGCATATGCGATCGATTGGGAGCCACCCCTCGCAATCGTCATCAACGCCTTCTTGATCATGGGGATTTCAGGCGTCGGTGGCACTATCGTCCTAGTTGCGGACTAGCGGCGCCACCGGCGCCGGATCATTCGGGTGGGAAACTCCGACCTTGCAGGCCAGCGCGGCGCCGTGGTGAGAAGGAAGCGGGAGGCTGCGGCAGTCATGACCCCGCTACCACTGACGCTTTGATGCTCCAAGACTAGCATGGTCCCGAGTCGGCGATCATTCACTGGCGAGTCTCGTTCACAGCGAGATCCCCCCAAGGTTAGAATCCATAACGACTGCCATCTCGGGCCGCAGCCTCCCAAATCCAACCAACGGGAGGCACGGTATCATCGGAAAGAAGAAGAAGACGAGCCGAAATCGGGGACTGGGTGTCATTCGCAGCGACGTCGCCGGGGTCGACCTTGGCGCGCGCGAGCACTGCGTGTGTGGGCCCGCAACGGAGTCGGGCGAGTCGCAGGTGAAGCGTTTTTCTACGACGACGGCGGATCTCGAGGCATTGTGCGCGTGGCTGATCGAGCAGGGAGTGAGATCGGTGGCGATGGAAAGCACCAGTGTCTACTGGATTCCGCTCTACGAGATGCTGGAGTCCAAGGGGATCGAAGCCGTCCTGGTCAACGCGCGACAGCTTCACGGCGTTCCCGGTCGCAAGACCGACATGATCGACTGCCAGTGGATCCAGAAGCTTCACGCCTGCGGTCTGCTACGGGGATCCTTTCGCCCCGACGAAGCGATCTGCAAGCTGCGCGCTCTTCGCCGCCAGCGCGCCAATTTGAGCGGCGAGCGCACTCGTGCGGTGCAGTGGATGCAGAAGGCTCTTGATCAGATGAACGTGCAGGTCCACCACGCGGTGACCGAACTCACCGGAATGACTGGGATGGCGATCGTGCGAGCGATCGTCGAGGGCGAACGCGATGCGCACCGGCTCGCGGAGCTTCGAGACGCGCGTTGCAAGAAGTCGGCCGAGCAGATCGCCACGCACTTCAGGGGCAGCTGGCGCGATGAACATCTCTTCAATTTGAAGATGGCCTTGCGCCTCTACGATCAAGTGGTCGAAATGCTCGGCGACTACGACGCGCAGATCTTGTCCTGGATCAAGGAGCTACAGCCGCCCGAACGCCATGCGCAGACTCTCTCGCCTCATCCGGTACTGAGCAAGGAAAAGAAGATCCGGGCACGCGGCGAGCAGCCGCTTCGTACCGAGCTGTGGCGACTGGCCGGTGCCGATGCGACCCATATCGACGGCATCAGCCCCACCGCTGCGCTCGAAGTCTTCACCGAGGTCGGCTCCGACTTGAGCTCCTCTCCCAACGAGCACCACTTCATTTCCTGGCTTCGGCTCAGCCCACGCATGAACTTCTCGGCCGGAAAGCCGCTCAACAAGCGGCGCAATGGCACCGGTGCCAACCGCATTGCTCACGTACTGCGACTGGCTGCCGTCTCTGTCGGCAGAACACAGACCGCAATCGGCGCCTACTACCGCCGCGTCGCGCGACGAAAAGGCGCCAAAGTGGCCATCTTCGCCACCGCGCGAAAAATTGCTACCCTCCTTTATCGCATGCTCCGCTACGGGCAGGACTACGTCGACGAAGGCGCCAAGGCATACGACCTGCGCTTCGAGCAGCGACGCCTCAAATCCATCGCTGCCTCCGCACACGAGCTCGGCTTCCGCCTCGTCCCCAGCACCCTACTATCCGAGGGAGTTTCGGGTTAGGTTGCCGTGTCGACGCAACCTGGCGATCGAGCACGCCCCAGACGCACGTATGGCGGTCTCGCCTCGTGCGCCCCGAGACTGAGCGAATCGGCGAACATCGAACTGAGCCGGCGCGATAGCAGAGCTGAGCTCCGTGGCGGTGACGTGTGAGGGCGTCGACTCGGGCGGTGCCATCGATTGCTAGACCCGCTCCAGGATCAAGGAGGAGTTCAAGCTGCCGCAAAGGTCGCGTCCGACGCCTGCGCCGCGAGAGGCTCACGCTGGGCGTGGGGATGCCAAACTCCTCCGAACGGCGCTAGTATTCGTGCCATGCGACAGCAACGCCGCGACCTGGTCTTCCGCGTCTTTGTCAGCTCTACCTTCGACGACCTCGTCGTTGAGCGGAACGCCCTGGAACAGGAAGCGTTCCCTGCGCTGCGGACCTACTGTCAGGAGCGGGGAGCCCGCTTCCAGGCGATCGACTTGCGTTGGGGCGTGAGCCGCGAGGCTGCCCTGGATCAGCGGACGATGAACATCTGCCGCCGAGAGCTGCAGCGATGCCAGGAAACGTCGCCCCGGCCGAACTTCCTCGTCCTGCTGGGCGATCGCTACGGCTGGCGGCCGCTGCCCCCGCAGATCGACGCCGTCGAGTTCGCGGAGTTGTGCGAGCGCCTAAGTGACGACGAGCGACGGCGACTCGTTGAATGGTACGACCGCGATGACAACGCCGTTCCACCGGAGAACGTTCTCGCGTCGCGAACCGGCGAGTTTGTCGACGGCAAACGATGGAGCGACAAGGAGCACGAGCTCCGTGTGCTTCTGTTGAAGGGCGTTGACGCAGTGTTGGAGCCTTCCGATCCGAGGCGTCGTAGGTACACCGAGTCTGCGGTACATCAAGAGATCCGCGCGGGTGCCTTCGAGGGAGAGGGTCCGCAGGGCCACGTGTTTTGCTACTTCCGCGAGATCACGGCCCTGCCCGAAGACGGTCGCGCTGCCAAGTATCGGGATATCTGCTCCGGAGCGATCGACGAGGATGCCCGTCGACGGCACGGGGACCTGAAGTCGCAGCTGAGAGAGTTCCTCCCGATGAATGTACGGGGCTACTCCGCCCGTTGGTTGGGCGACAGGCCCGAGTGGGACGTTTCCAAATTCTGTGATGACGTTCGACGAGACTTGCAAGGCGTCATTGATGCAGAGCTCGCCTTGTTTGAGCAGAAACCTCGACTTGAGCACGAACAGCGCGTGCACGCCGAATTCGCCCAGGCGCGAACGACACACTTCCGCGGTCGTACAAGCGCTCGGGATATCATTCAGGCCTACCTCGACGGAAATCGTCCGCGCGGGCCGTTGGTAGTCTGTGGCTTGCCAGGCTGTGGCAAGACGTCGTTGCTGGCGAAGGCGTGGGCGGACTTCGTTGCTCGCGAGCCGACTACGCAGACCGTAGTACGCTTCATTGGCGTGACGCCAGGTTCCTCTGACCTGAGGTCGCTGCTGTCCGGTGTCTGCCGCGAGCTTGGCGTTGGCGATGTGCCCACGGAACTGAGCGAGCTGATCGCGGTGTTCTGTGAGCTTCTCGAGAGATCGGCGGCCGACCAGGGGAGGGCCCCGCACGGTCGATCGGTGGCCGAGCCTCCTCGGCTTGTCGTTTTTCTCGACGCGCTCGATCAGCTCACGGCCACGGACAACGCTCACCTCCTGTATTGGCTGCCGAGGGGGTTGGGGGCCGCCGTTCGCCTAGTCGTCTCCGTGCAGGGCGAGCAGCCCTCGGGCGTGGTTGGCCTGGCGCCGCTCCGATCGCCCGAGGAGGATGAGCAACCAGATATCATCCGAGGACTCCCGGCCGCGGCGTTCCTCGAGGTCGGTCCGCTCGACGAGGGCTCTGCCGCCGATTTACTCGACACGTGGCTTGAGTCTGCCGACCGCACGCTCCAATCGACGCAACGGCACGAGGTCATGCGGAGGTTTGCGAACTGTCCCCTGCCGCTGTTTCTTGAGCTTGTGTTCGAGGAGGCCCGGCGGTGGCGGTCATGGGATGACGCGCCACATGTCGCCGATTCGATCGAGGGCGTTCTCGACGGTCTTCTAGGCCGTCTTGAGCGGCCGCAAGAGCACGGACCGGTGCTAGCCGAGCGGGCACTAGCGTACCTTGCTGCCGGTCGTCATGGACTCGCGGAGGACGAACTGATCGACTTGCTGTCTACGGACGCTGAGGTGATGACCAGCGTGCACGAGCGCTCGCCGATAGAGATCGCCAAGGCCTCGGACGAGCGCGTCCGGCGCCTTCCAACCGCCATTTGGGCGCGGCTCTACGCCGACCTTGAGCCGTACTTGATGCGCCGTCGAAGCGACGGCACCGTGGTGCTCGGGTTTCACCATCGCCAGGTCGCCGACGCCGTATGTCGCCGTTATCTGGGTGCCGCGGCCCGCCTGCGCGTTCACCTGCACCAAGCGGAGTACTTCGCTGCCCAGAGCTATTGGGTGGAGTCGGACGCGATGCGGAAACCCCGGAGGGGGCAGCGCTCTCCGAGTCCGCGGCTCGTGAACGTTCGCAAGGTGGTCGAATTGCCCCACCATCGTCTGGAAGCGGCGAAGGCTGGCAGCAGAGACGAAGTGGCGTCGCAGTATTGGGATGCGGTTGAACACCTCCTGACGGACTGGGACTTCCTGGAAGCCAAGATAGAGGCCGCGCAGTCATGATCTTTGAGCTGATCAAGGACATGCAACGTGCCATCGCCGCGATGCCCGATGCGCATCCGGGACGAAGAACGGTAGAGTTGCTGTCCAACGCGCTTACGTCGTGCACGGAGGGACTGCTCGAACGCCCGGAGCACTCGACGCAGACGATCGTCAATCAACTTCGTCAGCCCGACATCGCGCCGCACGCTTCCGACCTCATCGACGCCGCCGAACGAAGGCTCGATAGCGGCGACCTGTGGCTGCGCGCAGAACATGGCATTGCGACAGTCAGACAATGGCAGGACATCGTGGCGGTTTCACCCGAACGAGGCATCTTCCATCGCGCGCGCAAGCCAGGCGAGATCGTCGACTGCCGCATCGGCACGCACGAGCTCGTGGACCTGCATCGATTCGACACGGTAGCCTACGTGGCGGTCGTCGCCCATCCGGTGCGCCGCGGCATCGCCGTCGTTGCGGCGGACGGCGCAGTCGAAGCCGCGGGGCTCAGCCGCCCTATCTTGCTCCGCTCCCGGTCCAACTGTTTCGGCTTCTTTGGCGAGGGGTTCGTCGGTGTCGACCGTGACGATCGCCTAGTCTACTATGATCGGTCTGGCTCGGAACACTGCGTTCTCCAGCCGGACATGCCGTCCGTCGGGTGCAACATCGTTATGACGCCGGATGCCCGAGCAGCAGTGGTTCTCGCCGGAGACCGCCCGGGTCGCCAGCGCGTGCTGGTTCTACGCTCGACGCCGGACGGCGGCACCCACTGCCGCCGCTGGCGAGTTGGCGAGGCGCTAGTGACGGCGGCCGGCCTGGGGCGCGAAGCCACGTGGCTCGTACTCGCTACTCTCGATCGCCGCCTGCTTCTCTATCGAGAGGGCTTGGAGGCGCCGGTAGCGAGCGGTCAGGTGTCGGGGTCGCCCGGCCGGCCGTTCGATGTGGTTCGCGCCTGCGCCCTGACGACAGAGACTGAGGAGTTCGCAGTAGCCTTCGCGGACAGCGAGGGTGGCTTGGGACTGTGGTTGCCCCGGCGCGACAGCCTGACCCGCCTCGGTGAGTATCATGCGCTCAGAGACGTCGACGATCTGACGCACCTCAGCTGGATGCCAGGCGAGCAGACACTCCTCGTCGCCACCACCACGAGCTTGCGTGCGGTGAACGTCGAGGAGCCCGTCGAAGCAGTCCGCCGGCCTGCGATCGGACACTGCTCTATCGCCGATGACGGGTGGGTCGCGTACGCGTGCCCCCAGGCCAGACAGCTCGGGTGGCTCCACGATGGGCATGTGGTCCACGAGTTCGCCCATCCTAACCTCACGCCACATTCCATCGCGAGCACCGGCGGAGGCAGCGTCGTCGTGGGAACACAGGGAGGCGTCGTTCAGTTTGGTCCCGACCGTGAGCCCGGGGCCGATGATGGACTCGACATTTTTGTGGCCCCGGTTGTCGCGGTATTGCCCTGGGACGCCACTACGATCGCCGCCGTATGCGAGAGCGGAGAGGTGAAGCTCGTTCGACCCGCGGAAGAATGGGTTGAGCCGATTCACCCTCCGATCGCACATTGGAAGCAGGCGGGAGCGTGCTTGCGTGGGAACCGCCAGCAAGTGATCTGCTGGGGCCGGGAGCAAGCAGGGGGCTCGGCTAGCCGTGTCTTCGTCTTGGATTCGAATGGAGTCAATGAAGTCGTGGTCGACGTGCGTGGCGTGATTCGGGACGTCACTTACGCCCCCATTGGCGACATGATTCACGTACTTCTGGACGACGGGGTGACCTCGTATCGTCAGCGCGCTGGAGCCTGGCGCCCGTGGATGCAACGGGCCGCCGACGCGGATTGCTTGGCCGCGGTCGGCGATGCGCTGCTTGCAGTGTTTCTTGCTGAGACCGATTGGGTTGAGTTGTGGTCGACCCGGAAGTCCCTTGCGACCGTGAGTGCTGCGTACATGCCGGTGACCCCCACGTGCACGGACACGAATGGTAGCTCGATCGCCCTTGGCTCGGCCTCGGGCGAGTTCCTTGTCTTGGGCTGTCGAGGCCGAACAGGGGTCCGAACGTGAGGTTCATCCGCCGGTCTTCCGAGGACAAGGCGAGGGCGCTGGAGCGGGCGTACGCCGATGCGGACGGCGGGAACATTGCCCTCGCGTTGGAGCGGTTGGCGGACGTTCGCCTGGAGTTTCCTCGGGATGCCATCCTAGAGTACGCGGAGGGTATCCTCAGAAAGGACCACGTTGGGCAGGGGCTACGCGCGCAGGCGCAGTTCCTGCTCGCGCAGCAGTATGACTCCCAGCATCTGTTCTCGGCGTTCAACGCGGCGAAGTACGCACCGACGGAACCCGAGTACCGTGAGCGGTCCGCCTGGGCCCGACGTCTAGCCCCGCGCGACCCAGACCTCGGGCTCTTCGACACGATCGACGGCGCACTCGCGCAAGGTGAACTGTATGGCGGGCTGTTGGCGCAGTTCGTTCAGCAAGCGCAAGAGGTGGGGCAGCACGGTGATTGCGCCGCCGTGGCGGAAGTCGCGCTCGAGGCCGAGGAGTGGGACCACGCACAGGAGTTGGCGCTTCGTGGGGCTCGTTGCCAGGCCTTGCGCGAGCTCGACAAGGTGGAGGAGCTCGCGCATCAAGCGCGCCGCGAGTATTATCCGCCGCCAGAGCGGCTGCCCCTCCATGGCGCTCTTGCCGAGATGGAGCGAGCGATCGCGCTGAGTCCGGAGGACCCGAAGCTGTGGAACTTCAAGAGTGCGTGGCTGATTCTGCTTCAGCGGTACGCCGAGGCTTTGTCCGCGGCCGATCGTGCGCTCGACCTCGAACCTTCGGGGATTTACGTGAAACCGATGACCAACAAGGCTTGGTGTCTGCTTCGCCTCGGCAGAGTCGACGAGGCTCGTCGCGTCGCGAACGACGTGCTCCGGGCGACCGAGGGAGATGGTCCGATTGGTTGGGACATCGACAGGAAACTCGCGCGCGGTGTGCTGGCGGCGGAGGCTTCGGTGTCGTCAAACGAAGAGCAGCTGCAGGCGATTGCTGACCAAGCGATTCGGTCGGCGACCCTGCGGGCGAACGAGATGCAGGGCCGCTGGCAGTCGGCGAAGCGTGGCTTCGACCTCGCCAAAGGACTCTACGGGCGCAGTCGGCGGTACGGTGAGCGTTGGGATGATAGCTACCTCACGATAACTGCCGAGGCCATTCACGACTTTGGTCCTGAGTGGGCCTGGCAGGCGGTGCTCCGGCTCGGCGATAGAAACCACGCAGCCTATGACCATGTTCTCCACGCAGCGCTTTATGTCGCGGCCACAGCCGAGGGTGTGATGATTCGAGACGCGTGTCGATTCAACGTCCTAGTGGTACTCGGCGCAATGGGCGCTGCTCGGATCCGGAGGGTCTACCGAGAGGCCGTGTTGGCTCCGGTCGCCACCGACGCACGATTCGCCTCTTTGGACGAACGAATGAGGGAGGAAATGGCGCGCCTGAACCCGGAGTTGCCGCGGTTGGTCGCTGAACAGCCGCCCCTTGACGCGGCAGACCACCAGCGTGCGGTCAGCGTGACCCTGCTGCGCTTTCGCGACGTTAACGAGTATTCGGTGAGTTCAGCCATGGGCCGAGGCCGTCTGGCGGCCATGTGGCATTCGGTGCTGTCGCTCCTTCGAAGCGGTGGCTGACGCGGCGGTGCTGGGGAGTCGCAGGCTGTCGCGCTGGAGTGCTGGGCCGATCCGCATCGGGCTTCGGTTCGCGCTGGCGCTCGGCGACCTGTCGCACGATGCCCTCGAAGCCTGGGGCTATCCGTCGTCGAGTTCCTTTTGAAGGTAGCTTCGGGTGACCCAGGAATGCGCTCCGCAGACGCAGGGCGTCCTGTCATCGCAATGCGTATAGCAGGTCAAGCGCCTACACGCGCTGCACTCGTAGCAGCTCTGGGTCGGGTTCCACGGTTTGTTCCACTTCCGGAGGTCAACGACCACCGTAGAGACAAGCTCCATCTCTCGGAAATGGCCCTCCGCTGCACAGAGATAGCAATGAGGTTCGCTATAGTTCATGATTGACTCCCAGCCGGCCAGGCACTGCGTACGGCGCTGGG
>JAJCZO010000027.1 GCA_029262355.1 Deltaproteobacteria bacterium | reverse complement strand
CTTCCGAGGAGACGAGACGCGGCGACGGACGTCGAGGGGCGGCAAGGCGTTAACGCTATGTCGACGGCGGTGCACTAGAACAGCTCGCACTTCTTCATGAAGCCGACGCCGTCGGAGTCCTGGCACAGGTCCGTGCCCGAGCCGCCGGAGATGAGGTCGAAGCCCTCACCACCCCGGATGTCGTCGTTGCCGTTGTGGCCCGAGATGCGGTCATTGCCGGGGCCGCCGTCGATGAGATCATCGCCTTGCTTGCCGACCAGGCGGTCGTCGCCTTCCTCGCCGTAGATCTCGTCGTCGTCGCCATCACCCTTCAAGCGGTCGCGGCCGGGGCCGCCCATCAAGAGGTCTTCGCCGTCACCACCTTCGACGAAGTCGTCTCCCTCGCCGCCGATGATGATGTCGTTGCCGCGACGTCCGCGGATCCGGTCGCGGCCTCCGTGGCCAAGGATCACGTCGTCACCCGTCGTGCCGGTGATCTTGTCTCTCCCTGGGGTTCCCTCGCACGGCTGGTTGGACACGCCGTTCACCTTGCACCCATGAGTGGCCACGTACTGGGCGTGTGCCGCCACCGGGGCGAGAAGCAGACCGACCGCTGGGAGAGCGAGGGCGGTGACGCGGAGCGCAGAGAGCATGTCCTTGAGGGCCGGGTTCATCGGGGGTCCTTCCATCGGGTTCGCGTCGCGATGTTTGGGTGAGGCGAGCGGCGCAGTTCAATCCAGAAATTCGTACACCGCGCCGCGATCGGGGCGCAAGACGGTTTCTCCGATCGCCCTGGTAGGGGGCTCTTTCGATCGGTCAGGCCGGTGCGGGAGGCCCTTCGGTCTGATTCGCCGCGTGTACCAGCGGGTGATCGCTCACGCCGAGCGCGTCGGTGATCTCCGGGGCCAGAAGGCCGACGTTTCTGGCGCTCTTCAGCAGATGCGAAGGCTTCTGGCCGCTGAGCAGCAGGGCGTGGTCCTGCTCGTTCAGCTCCTGCTGCTCGCGTAGCAGCGCCGGGGCGAGCTTCGCAGCGTCGGGGTGTCCTGCTTCGTCGATCCGGCGCACGATCTGGCGGGCCATGAGGGGGCCGGGGCGGTCGGTGACGGTGAACAGGATGCGCGGTAGCCAGCTCTGGGCGAAGGCGATGCGCTCTTCGGGCGAGGCCTCCTTCATCCAGTCCGCCAAGTACAGAACTCCAAAGCCCATGTGCCGGCTCTCGTCGCGGGTGATGAAACGGAGGATGTCGCGCAGCAGGGGGTTGGTCGCGTGATCGTGGATTCCTTCGAAGATGTTCATCGCCATGCTCTCGAGGAAGAACTGCTCGAAGGCGATCATGCGTCTGGGGTCTTCGGTGGCGAGGAGCTGGTCGAACATGTCCTCGGTGAACGCGTCGATGTCCTCCGGCTCCTCGCCCATCTTCTCGATGAACCGAACGTAGGCGAGGTGGTGTCGTGCTTCGTCCATGGCCTGGGCAACCGCCGCGTTGCGGTGATCTTCGTGTCGCAGCTTGAGCGCGAGCTTGGCACAGATGTCCTGAGCGACGCTCTCTCCCACTTGCAGGATGTTGAGCACCCGACCCAAGCCTCGTCGGGTCACGTAGTGACGGACGTTCTCGGGCAGAGCCTTGAACGTCTGGGTCCGCCCGAATGCGGTCCATTCGTGGTCGACCAGAGAGTCGCCCGGCTCGACGGGCGTCGACCAATCCACGTCCCGGTCGATGTCCCAGTCGGCCGAATGGGCTTTGCTGAAGATCGAGTTGATCCCCTGGTGGCCGGTGTTGTCGAGGTGCATCAGTTCACGGCATTTCATGAGCGATCTCCTACGCGGCTTCGGTGGCGGCGACTCGTGTGAGCCGTACCGGCACGTAGCGATGATGGGGGCAGCCGGTGATGGGATCTCGGTCGGCCGCATCGGTGATCTCGTTGGCATTGGCGCCCTGGGTCACGCGCTCGCCGTCGATCGTTTCGGCGTACTCGACGCCGAAGCCGTTGGGCATCCATACGTGGCCGGGTTGCAGCTTCGTATCGATCGCGGCGGGAAGCACGATCGCGCCGCGGTTCGTTTCGATTCGCAGTGAGTCGCCCGCTTCGACGCAGAGATTCTCGGCGTCGTCGGGGTGAAGGTGCAGTTGGCAGTGCGGCCCCTGGCCTTTGCGCCAGCTCGGGTCGCGCTGGATCGTGTTCGCCGTCCAGCGCGTTCGCAACCCGCTCGCGAGTACGAACGGGTACTCGGCGTGGTCCACTCGGGTCTCGAGGGCACGTTTCATCTCCGCGACCATTGCCTCGGGAGCCACGCGGATCTTCTTGTCCTCGAAACCCATGTACTGCTCGAGGCTATTGGATTCGTCCGCGATCGCGACGGTCACGCCTTCGGGGTGTTCGAGGATCCGGCGGAAGATCTCTTCGCCCAGCGCGAAGGGGTCGCTGCCTGCCCACTCCGCCCCGAACGCGCGCACCACCGACTCGGGTCGCTCCATCGCGTTGGCGATGCTGCTTGCAAAGATCGCCGTCAGCGAAGGCGCGGGGAAGTGGTGGCCCATTGCGCGGTAGGCCCAGAACAGCAGCTGAGACTCGCCGTTGAAGCCCTTCTTTTGAACGTCGCCGAGCTTGGCCATGGCCGTTGCGAGGAATGCGGCGCGGGCCTCGGCGGTCTGGGGTTTGGCGATCTCGGCGAGGTCGTCGGGGAGTGGGGCGATGATGCCCATGGCCTCACCGATGCGCGCGTAGATCTCGGCTTCGGGCAAGGCCTCTTGGGGGCCCGGGACGACGGGTGGGCGCACCTGCACGTCGATCTCGGGATGACGCTTGGGGAACAATGCCGTCTCCCACTTCTCGTACCCGACGGGTGTTGGCAGCACGTAGTCTGCCAGCCGGCACGTCTCGGTAAAGGCGGGCTCGATGACGACCAAGATGTCGAGCCGATCGATCGCGGTCCGCCATGCGGGCGCGTCCGAGAACGAGAGGATCGGGTTCGAGCCCTCCACGATGAGGGCGCGGATGCGCTCGGGGTGATCGATCATCACCTCTTCGGGCACGAGAGTCGGCGAGAACATTCCGGCGTTGCCCAGAGCGCGCACCGCCTGGATGCCGGAAGCAAGCGCGCGTTCGGGCTCGGCGTGGCGCCCCGCGCTCAGAGTAGGCGGCAGGAACGTCTCGATCATCCCGTTCGTGCCCGGCTTTCCGATGTGCCCCGTCAACACGCTGTTCAGGTGGATCAAGTACGAGACGAGCGTCGAGAACGGTGTCTGTTCCACACCGAGGTCGAACATGATCGACGACCGCTCGGATTTCGCGAAGTCGGTGGCGACCTGTGCGATGTCGTCCTTCGTGACCCCGCAGCGTTCGGCCATGGCCGAGACGTCGATCCGAGCAAGCTCGTCTCGGATGTCGTTGAAGCCGACCGTACGCTCCGAAACGAAGCTCACGTCGTAGAGCTCGCGTTGAACGAGAGTGGCGGCCATGCCGAGAAGGAAGTAGGCATCCGACCCCGGTCGAACGCGTAGATGCTGCTCGGCGCCGCGTGTGGTTTCGGTCTCGCGGGGGTCGAGCACCACGACGGTGCAGCTCTCGCGTTTGCTCAGTTCCTTGAACGTCTCGGTGGCGTTGTGTCCACGATTCGAGATGCGTGGGTTCGTGCCCATCACGATGAGGTACGTCGCCCGGTCGACGTCGGGGTGGTAGAACGTGGTGGGCGGGACGTCGAACATCCATTGATCGACGAGCATGTGTTGCGTCTTTTCTTGTGCGAACGCGTTGTACCAACGACGCGAGCCGGTGGCGCGCAGGAACGACGACGCGTAGGGCGCGTCCAGGTGGTTGCCCTGGCCGCCGATCCCGACCAGGCCGATCGACCGGGGTCCGTGTTCCTCGCGAAGACCGGCCAGCTTCTCGCCGATCTCCTGTACCGCGGTGTCCCACGAGATTCGCTCGAACGAGCCGTCCGCCTTGCGACGCATTGGGTACTCGACCCGCTGCTTGTGATGCGCGTAGCGATCGATGGTGACGGCCTTGTTGCAGATGTAGCCCTGCGTGATCGGATTCGACTCGTCGCCGCGTACTTTGACGATCTTCCCGTCTTCGACGGTAACGCGAACGCCGCAGTTGTGACTGCACAAGACGCAAACGGTGGGAAGATCCGTGCCGTTCAGGGAGATTGGCGTCTTGGAGACGGAAGGATGGACTTCTTGCGTGCCGTTCATGTCGCTTCCTCCAGACGACCGCCGAGTCGCGGTCGGGATGTGCTGTTTAGGACCGCAGTGCTTCGCGAAGGGTCGTGAGATCGCCCAAGAGTCGATCGAAGACTCCGGGGCCGAGCTTGGCGCGCATTTGGTCTTGCGCGTGTTGCCAGAGTGCGTGCGTGTCGAGCAGCTTCTTCTTTCCCAGGTCGGTGAGAGCGAGCCGCTTCTCGCGACGGTTCTCGCCGGGTTCGACGTTCACGAAGCCCTCGTCGACCAAGGGGCGCAGGACGCGCGTCATGGTACTTGGATCGAGTCCGAGGTCGGCGGCGACCGTCTGCATCGAGCCGTCGCGGCGTTGGTGGATGGCCGCGAGCGTGGCGAACTGATTGATGCGCAGGCCGGATGGGGCGAGTGTTTCGTCGTAGAGGTCGGTGATGGCCCGCGCGGCGTTGCGGGCTCCGAAGCATGCGCAATCGCTCAGCTGCGGCGGGTCCGCGAGGGAAAGCTCTTCGGATTTCGGGGGCTGCGACATCAGGCTTGTATCTACAAGTAAGCCTGGCCCAGAGTCAATCCGCGGATTTGGGGGCGACGTATCGGCCGCCCTGGCACTCCGGCAGAGTTCCCGAATTCTGGCTCGCCAACCAGGTGCAGAACGCGTCGAGCCGGAGCGCCCGGCCACCGGCACCGTTGGTGAGAATGGCGAAACCCGAGCGGCGGCTCGGGATCGCGGCGACGAACGAGTGCCAGCCCGGGAGGTTGTCGCCGGGGTGATAGACGAGCATCTCGTCGCGCGTGCCGTCCAGACGCGCAAGCGCGTAGCCGAGCCCGAAGCGGCACCCGGAGAAGAGCAGATCGCAGTCGGACGCCGGTTGTGGGCTCAGCATCATCGCCACCGTGTGCGGTGTGATCACGCCTCGCCCGGGCAGCTGCGGTGCGGGGCCGACCAGCAGCGCGGCGACCCACTTCGCGAGGTCGTTGCCGGTGGTGTAGAGCCCGGCGGCCGCGCGAGCGGCGTAGCGGCGCAGCGGCACTGGCGTTGCGTCTTTCGCGTACGAGGTGGCGAGTCGGTGTGGCGTACGGCTTCCCGGCCGACGAAAGCTGCTCCTCGTCATGCCCAGCGGAGCGAGCACCGTGCGGTACGCGAGATCGGGGAAGTGACGGCCGCTGACGACTTCGGCGACGAGTTCGGCGAGTGTGTAGCCGCCCCCGGAGTACTTCCAGTCCGTGCCGGGAGTCCGTTCGATCTCGAGGCGAGCGTCGTGGGCGTCGGTGGCGCCGCGGATCGACTCGCGAAGGGTCTGCACGTTCTCGCCCGGACCGAAGCCGAGATAGCCGGGGACGTTGGTTCCACCCGTATGGCTCAGCACGCGGCGCAGGGTCAGGAGTGCGCTCTGGGGGGTCGAGGGAAGCGGCCATGGCCGCAGGTAGTACGTCAGCGGTATGTCGAGCTCGATGCGCTCTTCTTGCGCGAGTTTCATCAGCGCCCACGCGGCGACGCTCTTCGACACCGAGCCCGCCTGAAAAACGGTGTCGCCGGTGACGGGCGTCTCGGTCTCGAGATCGGCGTACCCGAGTCCCTCGACCGACACGACCTGACCGAGCTCGATCTGCGCGATGACGGCGCCCGGCACGTCGTGGCGCTCGAGCAGAGCCGAGCCGACGGGCTGGAACGAAGACTTTGGCTCGAGGGCGGGGCTGCGGGCTCCGGAGCATGCGAACACGCCGAGGATCGTCGTCAGGCCGACCAACCCGCGGGTTCGCGACGTCATCCGCTACATCGTAGCAGCCGATCCCGCGGCGACGGACACCCCGCACGTCGCCGGTGCTGGCGAACCGTTCGCGAGGAACGCTTGGGCCGTGCAGCCGGGGATGTCCTCCATCGTGTAGCCGCCGTCTGTGCAGTCGAACGTGATTCGAGCCGTCACTGCCGTCGAGGCGTCCGGGCCGAGTTCCGCCCCGGCGAGACGAAGGCTGGCGTCGGTATGGTTGGCGGCAAAGAGCGCCGAGGCGCTCATTCCGCTCCACTCGATCCGGCCCAACACACTCGGTGAATTGCCGGCGCCGGGCAGCGTGAGCACGTTCGATCGGTAGGGAAGAGTCACGTCGATACCGGAGAAGGGCGCGCTCGCGGATACGCGCACATCCAAGACGATGGAGTTCCCTACGCACGCGGAGCGCGCGGCCGTCGTCGTAGGCACCGGCGGAGAGAAGCTCGGAGTGGGTGGGGGCGCAGTGACCGGGGTCGCGCCGGGTGTCGGCGCGGGGTTGGCGGGGGGGCTCGGGGTGCCCGCGAAAATCGGGGTGAGAGACGGTGTCGGGCGCGCGCTCGGAGACGGCGTAGGCGTCGAGCCCGGCCGGGGTGTCGTCGTTGGCGACGGAGCGCGCGTTGGGGAGGGCGTTGGGGCTGGAGTGCTCTGGGGCGCGGGCACGATCCCCGTTGGCGGTACCTCACGGCCGAAACGTGCTCGGGTGCTGGTTCCGAATTGACCGATGGCCTGCCCGAGAAGTCCGAAGATCCACGAATCCGAGCCTCGGTCGGCTCCGCCGACGTGGGCGCCGTCGGATCGAGGATCGGAGAGCACGAGCAGACTGGCACTCCCGATGGCGGTCGCGTCGGGGATGAGGCCGTTGCGATCGAGCTGCGCGAAATGCGCTCCGGAAAACCGGATGTCCCGCAACGGCACCGACTCGCCCAGCGCGGAGATCGCCGTGCTCGACGCCTGAACGGCGCGCAGTGGCCCGAGCTCGGCCGGGAATCGTTCACTTCCTGCCTGTTCCCGAAGCCCGAGCAAGATCAGGACGGAAAAGTCGAGTGAGTCTGGCCGCAGCATCTGGAACCCGACCTCCGAAAGGGTTCCTCGGCCGGGCAGGCTGCCCACGGGAATGTCGACGTACGAGCCGTTTGCCGAAAGGCCGAATCCGATCGCGTCATGCCCGAACGCCGACCCCGATGCGATGTCGGCGAGCGTGAAGCCGCCCACCAGGGAGCCGTCGATGGGGCGTTCGTCGCCACCCCCTGCGCACTCCTGCGTCCCTGCGTATCCGGTCGCCGTCGCGAATCCGCGCTGGCCTCGCAGCGACACGGCTTCGCCAATGGTGGCGCCGTCGGGCGTGCGGGAGGCGATCGCCAGCGGGTCGACCACGATGGTTTCATTCTCGCCGAGGCAGACGATCGATTCCGCCAGCAAGTCTCCCGAGTCGCTCCAAAATGCCCAATGCGTTGCGAGCATCGTTTCGCGATCGGTCTGTTGGTCGACCCGGCTCACGTAGAGAAACGAGACCCTGCCTTCGGTTACATCGAACGGCATGGCGAGCGAGTGCGCCGGTTGTGCGTAGCTGACTCCCTGGGCGCCGAGAGCAGCCGTAGCGTTCGCCGCAAGGAGCGCCACGGCAATCATCGGGGCGTACTTCCTCGCGTGCTTCATCGGAAGAACACGATGTCGAACGGGGGAAGGCCGGTATCGATCGGCGCCGAGGACCGCTCGATGTCGTCGGGCCCGGCGAAAACCCGAATCCCCGGGCTCGAGAACGATCGATCGGTGACATAGACCTCGTCGCGTTCGGGTACGTAGTCGACGTCGACCAGGAACTGATCCGACACGAGCAGCGTGCGGACGACGCCGCGGGTAGACGGATCGAATCGAATGACGCGGTTGCCCCCGGTGGGCTCGAGGACGATCGCGTACGCACGGTTCTCGTCGACGAAGGCGGTATCGGTGATGTTGCCGCCCAGGTCGGATTCGGTGACGATGAAACCCTCGGCTCGATTGCGAATCGGGTCGACGAACTCGATCCCGCCGTCACCCACGACCGAGAAGTCTCCGGCCTCGACGACCAGGATCCGATCGCTCGAACGGTCGAGCGTGAGCCCCTGGGATTCGGAGAAGGGGTTCCGACCGGTGAGGCGTATGGCGCCGCGTGGCGGTTCGTCCGAGACATCCACCAGCTGATCGGTCGTGACGTCGATCACGGCGAGAAAGCTCTCCTCGGTGGGTTGGAAGAACTCGGCTCGTGCGAGCCGCTGGAGGGATACATAGAGACGGTTCTCGCGAAGCACCATCTGATCCATCTCCGGAATTCCATCGTCGTCGGCGAGGGCCCCGAGAT
The DNA here is from genome assembly GCA_029262355.1 of Deltaproteobacteria bacterium. Classification (GTDB taxonomy): domain Bacteria; phylum Desulfobacterota; class Binatia; order UBA12015; family UBA12015; genus VGTG01. Next base: position 2,228 of record JAJCZO010000027.1, on the reverse strand, counting down.
CGATCTCTCCCACGGTGAACCCATCGCACTGCGCGTTGGTGCTCGGGTCGACGATCAAGAGCGCCGACGACTCGTACCGCGTGACGTAGGCTTTGTGCTCGTCGACTACGGCGATGTCGTGTGGGTTGGTGCCGTTGCCGACGGAACATTGCCAACGCGTTTGAAGAGTTTCCGCGTCGAGGGCTTGGATGTTGTCCGCGCCGAGACGGTTCAGGACATAGAGAGTGTCGCCGAAGTGCCGAACGACGGCGTCGCTGTGCAGGGGGACGACGTTGCGCGCGATCTGAGTCGGGTCGGAGAGGGGGAACACGCTGAGCGAGCCCGACGTGAAGTCCGTCGTCACGACGGCTGCGCGGAGCTGTGATTTCAGTTCCGGAATCGGATCCGATTCCCCGCCACTACCGCCGCAGCCGAGCAGCGCCGCGACCAATGCGAGTCGTGCGATGGGCCCGTTCATGACAAATCACAGGGCCCCGCGGCGCACTGCACGCGAAGCGCGACGACCTTGTCCAGGCATCGTTGAATGTCGAGGAGTTCGATGTTGCCGTTGCCGTCGGTGTCGGAGCAGTCCGAAGGCCTGCAGGTTCCGCCGCCGCACGCCTGCGGTGGGGGATCGGACGCCGCGATGCGGGAAAGGACCAGGACGTCTTCGATGGTCACGGCGCCGTCAGCCGTGACGTCGCAGCAACTGGAGCAGAGTTCGCGCGAGTTGCTGGCGACGATTGCATCGAGGTCGAAGCCGGATTGTCCGAATCCCTTGATGGGAAAGCGGTTGCCCGGGTCGGGGATCATGTCGCCGCCGTCTTCGATCCGGATGAAGCGCGCGCTGGAAAGCCCGACGTCGGCGAGGTCGAAGCCGTCGCCGCCCGCCTCGGCGGACCGAGGATCGATTCCGTTGCTCGGGTGGGCATAGACGGGAGTGACGCCGGCAAGGCCCGCAAACCCGAGCGCGGCGTATTGGAATGGAACGAAATCCACGCCGTCGCGGCTTGCCCAGACGGTGGCCGCCTCGACGAAGACGCTGGCTCCATTTGGGCGGAAGGCGTTCTCGAATACGCGGAAGTCCACGCCGGGGCCGTCCACGATCTCGTTGTCGTCGAACGAGAGTGTGATGGACCCTCCGTGTCCGAGGGTGACGACGTCGAGCGAGCCCGCGAGCTCGCCCTCGCCCCACGGCACCCCGAGAACGATCTGGGGCAGTAGGTCGGCGTTGAATCCGCCGTCTTGGCCCACTCCATAGGAGTGAACGCCATCGGCGCAGGGGTCGGCGCTCGCGTCGGCCGAGAGGGCGAGGACGGCGAGGGCGGCAAAAGCCGCCCTCGCCCCCGAGACGCTCCTCACGGGGCCTTGCACTTCAGCGTCAGGCTATCGCGATCGACTCGCTTGCCGGCAGCCAGCGCGGTGAGGCGAGCTCGCACCTTCTTTCCGGCGGGAACCGAAAGCTCGACGCCGCCCGAACACGTGCCCTCGGTCGTAGGCAACACGGCACTCGCCGCGGCTTGAAGCTCCGGGAAGGCGATGGAGCCGGCGATCTTGGGCTTGCGGGTGACCTCGACCGCGTCGACGGCGCCAGGCGTGCACTTCGGAGTTCGGGGATCGGGCACACTGAAGCACGTGCCGACCAGGAAGGTGCACACACCATCTGCGGCATAGTCGCGGTCGCAGCTCGGATCACCGTCTTCGCAGGTCCACCTCTTGCGCGGCTTCCCACTCGGGGTGCGGTCCGGGTCTTGTCCGAAGAACTCGGCCTGACACTCCTTCTTCCCGAAGCCGCCGGCCGTCATCTGATCGATGGGCGTCAGCGTGTCGATCTGCGCGGCGCCGAAGTCGACCACCGAGATCACGCCAGACGGCTTGTCGATGTCGATACCGCTCGAGAAGCCGAACCCAGACGCGACCTCTGTGACGGTACCCAGGGAATCGATGCGAACGACGGTGCTGCTCGAGAAGGTGGGCGTGAAGCCACCGGTCAAAAGCAGGCGACCTTGGCCGTCGGTTGCCTGGTCAAAGGCCCCCGAAAGCCCTGTCGCGAGTGATCCGAGCGGGATTCCGCTCAGATCGAATCGCTCCACGGACCCCGCGAACGTGACCGAGTCGACATCGCCTACGAGGATCTCGTTCCCATTGAGAGTGAGTGAAACGCCCGCCGTGAAGTCCATGCCGGTGATCAGATCCGTCGCGACGCCGCCTGCGACCTGCACGACGCGACCGGTCGCTCCACCGGCGGC
>JAJCZO010000026.1 GCA_029262355.1 Deltaproteobacteria bacterium | reverse complement strand
CTTCCGAAGCGCGAAAGGAACCGGCCGCTGTTCTTCGAACGCGATGCGCCGCAGACGACGCGGAGCGCCATCTCGTGGTTGGAACGGACAGGTGACCAACCCGTCTTTCTTCTCGTGCACTACCAGGACCCACACGGCCCCTACACGCCTCCCGAGCGTGTCGTGCGGGGGCTGTCCGTGCCGGGCGACGAGGGCGAGCCCCGACTGCCGGTGAACGAGACGCAAAGCGGTTTCCAGGGGCTGCCGGCCTATCAGGCGATTCCCGGACGCGATCGTCCGAGTGAGTACGAGACTCTCTACGTCGGTGAGATCCTCTACATGGATCGCTGGATGGGAATGCTCCTGCGCGCCTTCGAGAAGCATCGCGAGAGCGCGGACCACGTGGTCTTGTTTACGTCGGATCACGGCGAGAGCATGGGCGAAGAAGGCCACTGGTTTGCCCACGGGCACACGAGCATGCCGGATCTCGCGCGCATCCCGTTCATTTTGCGGGCACCCGGACTCACGCCCGGCCGGCGAGCGGATCCCGTGAGTCACGTCGACGTGTTGCCCACCCTGCTCGAACTCGCGGGGATCCCGGTACCCGATGACGCGGTCGGCATCCCACTGGGCCCGTACCTGCGCGAGCCACAGCCGCTGCCCGAGCGCGAACTCTATTGCGATCTCGGTCTAGAGACCGGCGTGTACGACGCTACGGGCATCACGCGGATCCAGTTTCCGACGCTGAATGCCGCCGATGTTGGGGACCTGAGCGGCGCGTCCGTGACCCGTTATGACTGGACCCCTGGGAGCGACGCGGTCGAGGTCGAATCGGCGAGTCCCGTGGGCAACTCGACGGCGGAGTACCTTTCGAATGTAAAGGCGCCCCGGGGGGTGGAGAGCGAGCCCGAGCCGGACCACGTCGCGCGCCTTCGCGCGCTCGGCTACATCGAGCCGGAAGACTCCGAAGACTGATCGGGCCGGCGTCGGCGTGGCTTCGACAGGTGCGGCCGCACGCGTCGCAGGGCGACGCGAGCTTCGCCAAGTTCGGGGTCGAGCTGAATCGCCCGTCGGTAGTGCGCCGCGGCCTTGCGATACGCTTGCTTCCGTTCGAAGAGCGCGCCGAGCTGGTACTGGATGCCAGGGTGATGGGGCTCGAGCTTCGCGGCGGATCGGTAGAAGGGCAGCGCTTCGTCGAGCTCTCCGCGTGAGTCGAGAACGAGCGCCGTGTTGAGCTGCGCTTCGAACAACCACGGGCCGGCCGCCGATGCGCGCCGGTACAGGCCGAGAGCTTGGTCTTGATTGCCGTCTTGCAGTTCGAGGTTTCCGAGGGCGTTCAGTGCCTCGGGAGATCGAGGGTTGGCTTCCACCGCAGCCATGAGGTGTCGGCGCGCCTCGGCTCGGCGCTCCTCGAACAGCAAGACGGTGGCGAGATTGAGGTGCGCGAACGAGTTCTTCTCGGTGATCGAGAGCGTGTACTCGAACAATGTCTCCGTGCTCTCCCAGCGAGCGACCTGGGCGCGCGTGGTTACGGCGAGCGCAAGGAGAACCCCGACCGACGCGGTGGCCACGACGGCCCGGCGGGTTGTGCTCCTGCCAATGAGATCGGCGGCTGCCCAGGCGATCATGACGAAGAGGCCGATGTGCGGAACGTACGAGTAGCGGTCTGCCATGGCCTGATCGCCAACTTGGACGAGGCCGATCACGGGCACCAGAGTGCCGAGGAACCAGAGCCAACCGACCAGTAGGTACGGGCGCCGCTCGCGCTCGCGGATGGAAACGCCGGTGATCGCGGCGAGCACGGCAGTCGCCCCGATGGCCTTCCACGGCGCGACCCAACCCGGGTGCGGGTAGAAAGCGGCGAGCTGGTCCGGCCATGCGGTGAGTCGCAGGTACGAGAAGTACGCGACGGCAGCGTTGCCCGCGCGCGCGGTCCATGGCAGCGCCTCGGCGGTGTTCTCGACGCCCGGCTGCTGCGCGATCATCGTGAGCAAGCTCGCGGCGATCGAGAGTCCGAGGAGCGGCGCCTTCTCCAGTGTGAGCCAGCCGAAGCGAGGCACGTCGTTCCACTTCACACGGCGAAGCGGCCATACGTCGAGCAGAAGCAGAACGAACGGAAGCGTCACGACCATCGGTTTTGCCATCAGACCGGCGGCCACGAGGAGTGCGACCACTCCGTAGCGGGCAATGCCCGGCTGCTCGGCGTAGGCCGCGTAGGCCCACAAAGCGAGGAACCAGAAGCAGGCGCTCAGGACGTCCTTGCGCTCGGCGATCCAAGCAACGGACTCCACATGCATCGGATGAAGCGCGAACAGTGCCGCGACGAGCAGGCTCTCCCAGTCGCGGCCAGAGAGGCGTCGCAGTGCCACGAAGAGCAGCGCCGTGTTCAGTAGGTGGAACGCGACGTTGACGAGGTGCTGTCCGCCGGGTTCGGGCCCGACGAGCGTGACGTCGGCCATGTGGGAAATCCAGGTGAGAGGATGCCAGTTGAATGCCGCGAAGCTGGACAGCGCCCAGCCGGCGCCGGGCAGTGTGAGGCCTTCCATGACCCACGGGTTCATGAAGACGTAGGTCCCATCGTCGACGATGATGAAGTCGTGGTCGGCGACTCCTGCGTAGACCGCTCCCGTGGTGAGCAGGAGTACAGAGAGAGCGGCGAGGACGCGCACCGCGATACGGTATCCTCCGTGGTCGGGTAGCGCACGTGGATCCGAGGCTTGCATCCTCCGTACGCCTCGTTCGCCAGTCCCGAGGCAGTCCAGGCCGCATGAGAAGGAGATCCGGGGTGGCCAACATCGGTGTCTCAGTGCGATCCGCGAAGCCGGCCGCCGCCGTCTCAAAATCGACACGGGGCCGTCCGGTTTCCGGCGTCGGTCGCTGATCGGGAGTGACCGGAGGGCTACCCGACGTGCCTTTCGGTAGGGACCGGAGGATTACGCGAAGTACTTTTGTGACGTCGCGGCTGCGACGAAGTTCTCCTTCAGGTGCTCCAGTGATTGGCTGTCGGCGTTGACGGCGTCGAGCCCGTGCGCGAGTACGTACGCATAGCTGCGCTGGAACGGTGAGAGGGGCGCCTTCTTGAACTCGACGCTGTAGATCTCGTCGAACGTCTTCGGCCGGTCGGGCCCGAAGCCCATCCACTTTCCCGCGAGGTGACGCGCGGCCTTCATACCCACCAACCCGATCCCGGCCTTGCGGGCTTTGTCGAGCGTCGGGCCGAGACCCGCCATCGGTTTCGAGTCCTTCTGGATTGCCTTGGCGTTCCAGTCGTACCAACCGGCTGGCGTGATCGCGATTTGCGCCAAGGAATAGCGGCCCGTGTCGGCTGCGGCGTCGAGCACGCCGGACGCGTTCTGGTGCGTGCTCACGCCCCAGTGGTCGACCTTGCCGGCCTTCTTCGCCGCCTCGAACGCCGCGTACATCTCGTCGCTCCGGACGAGCGAGACGTTGTTGGCGGCCATGATGTAGTAGGCGTCGACGTGGTCGGTCGAGAGGTCGGTGAGGCTCCGGTCCATCGCGTTCGACCAGTTTTGGGCGCATTCTTTTCGTTGCGCGGCGGTGAGCTCCTGGCCGGGTTGCAGGTCGAGGCCGACCAGGCCCTTCGAGATCAGAAAGATCTTGTCTCGGTTCTTCTTGGCGAAGGCTCCGAGATTCGACTCGGCGTTGCGGTAGTAGTCGCTGGTGCCGACGTCGAAAACGTTCACGCCGTGCTCGAAGGCGGCGTTCAGGAGCTCGTCCTTGCCCCAGAACATCAGGGCCGCGCCACAGCCGAAGACGAGACGACTTCCCTCGAAGCCGGTCTTGCCGAGCGTCCGGTACTGCATTTTCGGCCAGGCTTCCTCGGCGCGCGCGGCCGATTGGGCAAGCGCGCCGGCCGAGCGGGCGAGGTCGGTTCCCCCGACGCCGAGAAGGGCCAGAATCTGCAGCGCACGTCGGCGCGTCGTGGGGAAGGATCGTTCGAAGACCGTCATGGGGCTCGCTCCTTTTCGGTTCCTTCTATCTCACCCGGCTTCAATTCGAAACAGCCCGTTCACCGTCGCGCGTGATCCCCTCCCCGACGCGCTAGGCCCCGGATCCCGAACCGCAGCGCTCATCTTGCACTCGAAGTGCGAGGGCGGCTATTCGAAGATCTGTGGAGACCTGGGGCGAAGAGCGCGCGGCGCGGGGGGGCGATGGTCGCGTGGTCGGTGCGGCGGTTCGCTGGTGCGGCCCAGCGGCGCCGTCCTTCCTCGCGGCTCGGTGAGGCGAGGCATGTCGCGCGACGCATCCGACGAGGTTCCGGCGGGCCCGCCACGAGCGGTACGCTCTCGTGACGCGCTGTGCGATGCGTTCCTGGCGCTGGTGGGGGAGGGCTGCTTGCGTCCCGCGGCCGACGACATTGCGGAGAGAGCCGGGCTGTCGCGGCGGTCTCTTTTTCATCACTTCAAGGATCTCGCGGAGCTCTATGACGCTGCGTACGAACTGGGGATGAAGCGTGCGGCTCCCCTGGTGGCGCAGATCCCGCCAGAGCTGCCGCTGGCCGAGCGGCTCGCTCTGCTGATCGATAGCCGGTGCAAGTTCCTCGAGGTCACTTTGCCTTTCCACTGGGAGCTCACGGCCCGAGCACTCGTCGGCCCGGCTCAGGAACAAGCGAGGCGTTCGTCGATCGCGCGCCTGCGGGAGGAGACGCGAGCTCTGCGGCCGGTATTCCAACGAGAGCTCGAGCACCTTTCCGCGCGCGAGCGAGGTGAAGTCGTGCAGTCCATGGCGACTGCGATCTCACATCCCACGTGGGGTTACCTCCGCAGCACGCTCCGGCTGTCGTACCGCGCGGCACGCGGTGTCGTCGAGCGGTCGCTGCGAGCGCTCTTGCGCGACGTTGGTGCTTTTCCAGGAGCGAGCGCGCCTCGCTCCTGAGTTGCCGCCGGCAGGTCGAATTCGGAGTCCATTCGCCTTCCCAGGGCCGCACTCCACGGGCGAGCCCGGCCGATGCCCCAAGACGACTCGAGCGACCCCATCGGGCTGGGGGCCCGGGGGCACGGAATTGCCTTGACGTCCGGTGGACAGTTTTTCTAATCTGTTCACCAATCGGAAGGCGCCTGGCAGCTGCCTTCGTGTGACGGAGGACTCATGGGGAAGTTAGAAGGCAAGAAGGCGCTCGTCACGGGCGCGTCGCGGGGCATCGGAAAGGGGATCGCGCTCGCGTTGGCTGGTGCCGGTGCTGACGTTGCGATCGGCTACCGTCGCGAGCAAGGCGCCGCGGACGCGGTGGTGAAGGAGATCGAACGGTTGGGTTGCCGCGGGGCCGCGTTTGCCGCCGACGTCCGTGAGTACGATGCGGTGGCCGCGATGGGGAACGGTGCGCGCGACGCGCTCGGCGGCCTCGACATCGTGGTGGCGAACGCGGGGGTTCCGACGCGCTTCGAGTCTACCCATGAAGTGGATCCGGGCTACTGGGACCGCGTGATCCAGATTGATCTGTACGGCGTGTTCCACACCCTTCACGCAGCGCTTCCTCACTTGCGCAAGCAGCGCGATGGAGTGATCCTGACGGTGTCGTCGGTGGCGGCTGACGCCTGCGGGCCAAAGGGTGCTGCCTACAACGCGGCCAAGGCCGGCGTGAATGCGCTCACGAAAACCGTGTCCCGAGAGAACGCGCGGCGCAGCATTCGCTGCAACGTGATTGCCCCGGGTCTGATTCAGACGGACATCGCCGACGGAATGCAAGAGTTCCACGGGGATCTCGAGAAGACCATCCCGCTCGGCCGCATCGGCACCATCGAAGAGGTCGGAGCGTTGGCGGTCTTTCTTTCGTCAAAGGACGCCGAGTGGATCACCGGCAAGGTGTTCCGCATCGACGGCGGCGCCTGGTAGGCGGCGGCTGATGTTCGACCTCGTCATTCGCGGTGGAACGCTGATCGATGGGCGGCGCACGCCGCGGTATCTCGCCGACGTCGGGGTCCGAGACGGGCGCGTGGCGACGATCGGCCGCATTTCAACCGACGCTTCGGCGCGAGAGATCGACGCGACGGGGCTCATCGTTGCTCCGGGGGTCGTCGACCTCCACACCCACTATGACAGCCAGATCTACTGGGATCCGTGGTGCTCGATCTCGGGCTGGCACGGTGTCACGACAGTCGTTGTCGGCAATTGTGGGTTTGGGTTCGCACCGGTGCGCCCCGAGGCCCGGGAGCGCGCGATGCTGACGATGTCGCGCAACGAGGCCGTCCCGATCGAGTGCATGAAAGCGGGGATGCCCTGGGACTGGACGACTTACCCCGAGTTCCTCGACAGCCTGCAGCGGACTCCGAAGGGCGTCAACGTCAGCTCCTACGTGGCGTTGGGCCCCCTCTTGGCATGGGTTACGGGCTCGGTCGACGAGGCCAAGGGCCGGCTGCTGTCGACGGGGGAGAAGCAGGAGGCCGAGCGCCTTCTGATCGAAGCGATGGATGCGGGCGCATGTGGGTGGTCGGCACAGTTGATCGGGCCCGACACCATTCAGCGAGACTTCGACGGCACTCCGATGATGACCGACCTGCTGCACGAAGAGGACATTCGCTTCTTCGCGCAAGCACTCGGCCGGGTCGGCCGCGGTGCGATTCAAATGATCGGCGTGCCGAAGCTCGCGAACATCCTCGCCAGCGAGTCCGGCCGTCCGGTCATCTTCAATGTGCTCGCGGCGCGCACCGATCAGCACGGGGCTCCGGCGGAGTCGCACGAGCTTCTCATCCGTTGGCTTGCGAAGGCGAATGCGCGGGGCCAGCGGATCATCGCGCAGTCGGTCACGTGTGCGATCGACTACCAGTTCACGCTCGAGGATTGGAACTTGTTCGATACGTCTGTGCTTTGGCGAGAGCTCACGCTCGGCACGGTCGCCGAGCGGATGGAGAAGATGCGAGATCCGGCGCGTCGAACGGCGCTCATCGCCGAATTCGAGGCGGGGGCGGCGCCGCTCGCGGGCGGCGGAACCGAGAAGCTCGACGTTCGTCTCGGGGTTTCCCTGCAAGATCTCTTGCTGGCCTACGTGACGGTGGAGGATCCGGAGCTGAAGAAGTGGGAGGGGCATACGGTCGCGGAGATCGCCGCTGCGACCGGCGCGCATCCGATCGATGCCTTCCTCGACGTCTCGCTCGCCTGCGACCTCGGAGCCGGATGGCAGACCGAACCACGCGAGCTCGACACAAAAGCCATGCACGAGATTGCGAACTGCCCGTATGCGGTGCCCGGCCTTTCCGACGGTGGAGCGCATACCAAGTTCCTCACGACGGGCACGTACCCGACCGAATTTCTCGCTACCTGGGTGCGCGACCACGGAGTGATGGATCTGGAGGACGCGCACTGGCGGCTGTCGGCCTACTCGGCGCAGGCGGCCGGGATCGCCGATCGAGGCATCATCGCCGAGGGGATGCCGGCCGACATCGTGGTCTATGAGCTCGACGCGCTCGGCCTCGAGCCGTCGGAGCGCGTGTACGACTGGCCGGGTGGGGCGTGGCGCCTGGATCGCCGGGCCCGTGGCTGGCGATGGACCCTCGTGAACGGGGAGGTGACCTTCGAGGACGGTGCCTGCACGCTCGCGACGCCGGGGCACTTGTTGCGCCACGGGCGGCACTGATGGACGAGCTCGAGACGTTGGTCGTCGATGCGACCGAGCGCTGTTTCGAGAAGCACGGCGTAGCGAAGACCTCGATGTCTCACGTCGCGACCGAAGCGAACCTCTCTCGAACGACTCTGTACAAGCGGTTCTCGAGGATGGAGGAGGTCCTCCAGGCCGTGTTCGTGCGCGAGTTCGATCGATTCGAGAGTCGCCTTGCACGGCGTGTCGCTGCGATCGCGGACCCGGCCGAGCGATTGGTCGCCATCGTCGTGGCCATTGCTGAGAACGTGCCGGAGAATGCGGGGATCGCCCGGCTCGTCGAGGGCCCACGAAGCCGCGCCGAGGCGCGTGCTCTCGCGGTGGGCCGCAGCGCGTTGAATGAGCGAGTCGAAGCGATGATCAGCGAGCCCCTGAATGCACTCGAGGGCGCGGGCCGGCTGCGGGCCGACCTCGGGCGCAAGGACTTGATCGAGTGGATTCGTCGCGTCGTTCTGGCCCTTGCGGTCGCGCCTCAGTCCACGGCTCGCTCCGTGCAGACACGGCGACGTCACGTCGCTGATTTCTTGATTCCCAGTCTCTGCCAACCCCTCGGGCCCAAGGGTGCCGGGCGGTCGGCCTGAACCGAAGGAGGGGAGAAACAACATGGGCAGCCCAGGCAATCCTGCAGCGTTCGATCTCGATGCGCAGAAGGTGCACGAGCTCTTCTCGATGTGGGACAAGAAGGTCCCGAATGTTGAGGAACTACGCGAGTGGTTCGCGGACGACATGGTGTTCGAAGACCCTTTGCAGCGCATTGAGGGGATCGAGGACTACCGCGAGATGAACGAGCGCCTGCTGAAGAAGAATCACGATCTGAACATCGAGATGGAAGAGAGCGCGCAGAACGGTCCGCACATCATGTTCACCTTCTCGCTCAGCATGGCGCCGAGCAAGAAGCGGCCAAAGATGCGAATCCACAATACCGGGATGACGTACGTACGGCTCAACGCCGCGGGGAAGATCGAGTACCACCGCGACTATTGGGACTTCAATACGATGTTCCTGTCGGCCTTCCCCGAGGGCGCGCGGCGCGCGTACAAGCGATTTGTCGGACGGTTCGGCTGATGTCGAAATCGAATAGCGACCTCGTGGTGGAGAATCTCGCGGGCTTCGACCGGCTCGACTACGAGTTCGTGGCGGGCGGCTATGCCGAAGACGGTATCCTTCATTTCGTGCAACGCGCGCCGATTCATGGGCGGTCCGACATTCTGGCGTTCTTCGTTCGGCAGTTCGAGCCCATCAAGAACACGCGCATCGAGATCAAGAACGTGATCGAAGCGGGGAATCTGGTCATGGTCGAGCGGATCGATCACTACGACTACCAGGGCATTCCCATCTCGTGTCCCGTGGCGAATGCGGTCGAGCTCGAGAACGGCGAGATCACAGCCTGGCGGGAGTACTACGATCAGCAGTTCGCGGTGAAGCAGGTGCAGAAGGGCCTGGCGGCCCTCGAGGAGTGAGAGCAGACATGTCGGATTTCGAGTATATCCTGGTCGACGATCCCCGCCCGCAGGTTCGGCGTGTGACGCTCAACCGTCCGAAGAAGCGCAACGCCCTTTCAAACCCCCTGCGGGCCGAGCTGTTCCAGGCGCTCCAGGACGCGGATGCGGATGCGAGCGTCCACGTAACCATCCTGCGCGGTGCGGGAAAGTGCTTCTCCTCGGGCTACGACCTGTCGGCGAGCACCGAGAACGATCTGCCGTTCCCGAGTGCGATGGGGGACGGCTACTGGCCACGCCACGTCGTCGAGGGCGCCTTTCGCATTTGGGACCTCGCGAAGCCGGTGATCGCCCAGGTCCATGGGTACTGCCTGGCCGGCGGCTCTGAACTGATGGCGGCGTGTGATCTCGCGTACGTCGGCGAGAGTGCGCAGATCGGCTACCCGCCGGTCCGTCTGATGAGTCCGCCGGACAATCAGTTCCACCCGTGGATGGCGGGCATGCGAAACGCGATGGAGCTCATGCTGACTGGGGACGCCATCGACGGTCACGAGGCCGTACGGATGGGGCTCGCGAACCGCTGCTATCCCGACGAGGAGCTCGAGCACCGCGTGCTCGATACGGCCGAGCGTATCTCGAAGATCCCGCCCGATCTGCAGCAGCTGAACAAGCGCAGCGTACATCGGGCGATGGAGATCATGGGGATGCGCGCCGCAATTCGCGCAGGCACGGAGATCCAGGCGATGGGTTTCCACCAGAGGTCGGCCCGGGCCTATCTCAAGAAGCTGTCGGAGGGCGTCAGTGCGGCGCTGACCGAGCGGGACGAGAAGTTTGGCGATTACCGAACGAAGGAGGGCAAGGAGGAGTCGTAGGGCGCGGCGCGGAGGCGGTGCGCCCTCAGCGGGCCTCGCCGCTACGCTCGAGGGATCGCTTGGTGAATAGGCCTGCCGGAAGGTTCTGGTCGTAGGCGACGTCCGAGATCTCGACGACGGTGTGAGTGCCTTCCTCGGGCTGGTGCATGGTCATTTGGTGTGCCGTTGGGATGCTTCCGATGAGTTTCACCTGCGCCAACTCGAGTCGCTTCGTCGGCGCGTCTCCCTCCGCGTACATCTCCATTGCGCGAAGCACGAGATCCTCGGCCGACAGGGTGACGATGATTCGTGTGTAGCCCACGTCTCGGATCGATGGGACGAACTCGATTCGATGGGCCGGGCGCCCGTCGACCTGGGTCTCTCCGACGATCCGGGCTCGTGCCTCGGTGGCCGTCCATTCGAGGACGTCGGTGAGGAGCTCCATGTCTCGATAGCTGAAATCCGTGCCCATGAAGCTCTCGTGCTTCACGCTCGACGTGATCCTTCGAACGCGCCGTAGCTCTGGAAGGTACAGCCATTGGTCCGCGTCCCGGTCTCGATGCTGGAACTGCAGAAACGACGTGCCGCTGATCTCCGGCGGAGACTCAAAGACGGCGAGGACTTTCTCATCGCGTTCTTCCTGGCGGAGAGTTTGCATGGTGAGGTCGCGCAGACGCTCGCCGCCGCGGCGATCGTGGATGGTGATCTTCATGTGGCGGGTCCGGTCTCGCCACTTTCGCTCGGTGTCATCGAGTCGGTGAACTCGATCGAGAACTGCCTGCGCGGTTACATCGTCGCTGTGCCCAGCCTGCGCGGTGAGCAAAATGACGCCGATCGTCAAAACGCTTGCCGCGACGTGGCGATTGGAAGAGGCCCGCATGCGTGGCCGCTACCAGAGGGCTGCCGGGGGGTTCAAGCGAAAGAACGTCGGAATGCATCGCCCGTTCGGTTTTAGTTGACAACCTGAAAAAAGAATTGACACTATTCATGTCCGACAAAAGTCGGAGACACGGAATGTCGAGCAGTGAGTACATGGGGGGCGGCAGTTTCGCTCCCGAATCGGACCCCTGGGGCGATCTCACCGCCGGCTATAGGTTTTTTCTGGTGGAGGAGGCCGGGGACGCCCGCGAGGCGCTCGACCTCCGCCGGGGCATCTACGACGACAAGGTCGGCCAGCCGGTCGACGTTCCGGACGAGATCGATTCTCGGACCTGGCTTCTGGCCGCTTTGCACACGGAATCCGACCAGATCGTCGGCACGATGCGAATCACGCCCCGCGACCGCGGTGCGTTCGAGTGCGAGCAGTTCTTCGACCTGCCCCTCCGTCTCACACGCGGCGTGGCGACCGAGATCACGCGGTTCGCCGTTCTCCCGCTCCACCGCAAGAAGCCCGACGCGCTTCCCGCCGTATCCCTCGGGCTCTTTCGGTTGTCGATGGATCTCGTGCGGAGGATCGACGCGGATTGGGTCGTGATCGCGTCGCAACCCGATCAGATCGAGACGTATCGGTGGCTCGGATTCGAGCAGACCGGCATCATCGCCAACTACGGAACCCTCGCAGACGCCCCCCACGAACTTCTCTGGCACGACTTCAAGAAGTTGGGCAGCTTCGAGTGGCACCCGCTCCACCAGTTCTTTGGTGAGTTCCCCCGGCCGGAGGTAGTGTTGCGGGACCCGCTTCCTGAGCCCGGGGCATGGCTCAGACGGCTTCGGCGCGGTCGAGGGGCCGTCGCGGGTAGCGGCGCATAGGTGGCCCCCGCGGGCGCCACGACTCGGAGCAGGGCTGGGTCGCGTCGACTCGAAGCCTACGCTCGTTTCATCCTCCGCCATCGCTGGGCAGTCATCGTCGCGATCGCGATGGTCACCATCGTGCTCGGCGGCGCGGTAGGGCGTCTTCGGCTCGTGATCGATCCGGACCGGCAGCTTCCGCAGGAACACCCCTTCATCGTCGCGTTGAACGAAGTCCACCGGCTCTTCGGCGACAAGAACCTCGTGGTGATCGGACTGCTGCCGCGCGATGGAGAGGTCTACACTCCGAGGTTCCTCGCGAAGGTAGCGGAGATCACCGAGAAGGTGGCCGCGATTCCCGGTGCGAATCGGCACCTGATTCAGAGCATTTCGGCGCGGCACGTGAAGGCCATCCGCGGGACAGAGGAGGGGATGGAGGTCGAGCGCGTCTTGGGCGAGATCCCGGACGATCGGGTGGAAGCCATGCTCGTCCGAGAGCGTGTTCGGATGAGTCCCATGTTCATCGGGACCTTGGTGTCCGAGGACGAGAGCGCCGCGGCAATCCATGCGAGTTTCGAACTCACTCCGGAGATCCCAGGCTATGGGGGCCTCGAGCAGGAGGTTCGGGCCGTGCTCGCCGCGAGCGACGACGGCACGTTCGACTACCACCTCTCGGGCGTTGCGGTATTCCTTTCTCAGATCAATAGCTACACCGCGCGCATTGCCTACACGTTCCCTCTCGCGCTCCTGGTCATTGGCCTCGTCCATTACCATGCGTTTCGAACGCTGCAGGCGCTGTTCTTGCCGCTGCTCACGGCACTCCTCTCGGTGATCTGGGCGCTTGGGTTCATGGGGTTGGTCGGGGTTCCCCTCGACCCGTTCAACATGACGACGCCGGTGCTCATTCTGGCGGTGGCCGCCGGACACGCGGTGCAGATTCTGAAGCGCTTCTACGAAGAGTATCACCGCTGTGGCGACACCGACGCGGCAATCGTTCAGTCCCTCAGTCGCGTCGGCCCGGTCATGATTTCGGCGGGCTTGGTGGCCGCGCTCTCGTTCTCATCGCTCATCACCTTCCAGACGGCGACCATTCGGACCTTCGGGCTCTTCACTGCATTCGGCATCGGTGCCGCGTTGTTGATCGAGATGACCATCATTCCCGCGGTGCGGGCGGTTCTTCCCGCGCCGGGTGACCGCGAGCAGAGTCGCGAAGCCCAGGTCCACGGCTGGATCGACGCCATGCTAGCGCGGCCGGCCCGCTGGGCCGCGCGGCCATCGTCGTCGCTCAGAGTGCTCGCAGCGGGCGGCGTGCTCTTGCTTGTTTGCGCGGCGTTGACGCTGCGGGTCGACGTCGATCTGAGCCTGAAGCGGCAGTTCTGGCCGACGGACGGCGTGCGCCAGGACGATGCGATCATCAACGAGAAGTTCGCGGGCACGAATACGCTCATCCTCACGGTGGAGGGCGACGCCGAGGGCTCCCTGCAGGAGCCCCAGATCATCCAGGCGATCGATCGGATCGAGCGGGCGCTCGAGAACGAAGCCGGAGTCGGCAAAGCGTCGTCTTACGTCGACTTCTTGTCCCAGATGCATCAGGCGATGAACGCAGACCGACCGGAGGTCGGCGATCTGCCCGACACGAAGCGGCTCGCCGCGCAGTATCTCTTCCTCTACACCCTGTCCGGCGGCGGTGGGGACTTCGACTCGATCATCGACCCCACGTACACGATCGCGAAGGTACGCTTCCTCATCCATGAAGACAGCACCCGCTACGGCCAGCGCCTGATCGAGAAGGCCCGGCAGCTCGTGGCGCAGCACGTTCCTGCGGGCTTCGACGTCCGCTACACCGGCACCCTCGCGTCGACCGCCGCGACTACCGAAGTGATGGTGGACGGAAAGATCCGCAACATGGCGCAGATCGCGTTGATCACGTGGCTCGTCGCTTCTGCGCTTCTGCGGTCCTTCGTGGGGGGTGCCTTGGTCGTCGTGCCGCTCGCGGTTGCGGTGGCGGTCAACTTTGGCGTGATGGGCCTGCTCGGCGTTCCCCTCGATTCGTTCACGTCTGCGATCTCGGCGATGGCCGTTGGGATCGGAGCGGACTACGCGATGTACTACCTGTTCCGAGCCCGAGAGGAACTGGAGGGGGGACGATCGCTCGACGGCGCGATTTCGGCCGCGCTCGAGACGTCTGGCAAGGCGATCGTCTTCGTATCCACCGCGATCGCGGCGGGGTACGCCACGCTGTGTTTGTCGGGCTTCGGGATCCACATTCGCCTGGGATCGATGGTGGCGCTCGCCATGCTGACCTCTTCGGCGGCTGCGCTGATTCTGCTGCCCGCGATCCTCACGACCCTGAAGCCGCGCTTCCTTTCGCGGGGGGCCGACGCGAGCGGGGGGGAGGCCCGCGGGAGGCCGGCAGGACCGCACGAAAGGGACCTCGAGCGGGTCGCCTGACCGCCCTCAAGTTCTGCCCCTTTTGGGACGATGCACGACCTGAGAGCTGCTGCCGTGAATCTCGGACGCGGCGGCCTTTCGACGGGAACGTGCGAGAGCCTAACCTCACCAACCAACGGGAGAGCCCGGGTCGACCCGTCTCGTCTCGTTTCCCAGCCGTCGCGGCGTCGGTTCCGATCCACCCCTCTTCTGAATCCGGCGTCGATGCGGTTCTCCTGCAGCTGCATGACATGATCCATGCGCGCTCCACGGAGCGCGAGCAGATCCAGCAGATCAACGCGTTCGCGGTCGAGGCACTGGGCTGTGACTTCAGCAGCACCTATCTTTGGGACGCCGAGAGGGACGTCTACCATCTCGCAGGAAACGTCGGGGCTTCCGAGCACGTCCAGCGTGAGTTCCCGCATGTGGAGTTCCCGAGGGGCAGCATCCCGGTTCTGGACGTCCTCGAGCCCAATCAGCTCATCGAGGTTGCCGACGCGGAGCGGCAGGATCTCTTCCCCGTCGTCCTGCTTCGAAGCCTGAACGTGAGTTCGCTCCTGTGCGTCGGCATCGAAGGCCGGGACGGAGTCATCGGCGCTCTGACCTACGGCTACCGAGAGAGGCGCGGCGACTTCTCGCCGCGCCAACGGCGGCTGGCCACGGGAATCACGCGCGTCGGCGCGAAGATCATCGACAATGCCCGCCTCCTCCAGAGCTACCGTCACGCGAGTGAGCTGAAGTCTGAATTCCTGGCAACGCTCAGCCACGAGCTGCGAACGCCGGTGAACGTGATCCTCGGCATGTCCGAGATGCTTCTGGACGAAGGCTTGGCCGAACCCCTCAACGATTTCGTGCAGACGATCGATCGGCAAGGCCAGACGCTGGCGAGCATGATCAGCGACCTTCTCGATCTCTCGGCGATCGAAGCGAACCGAATCTCTCTCGAGCACGAACCGTTCGATCCGCGCGCCATGGTCGCAGACATCGTGGCGGCCTGGGTCGCAACCGCTCAGGCCAAAGAGCTTCCCCTCACGGCCTTGGTCTCCGACGCCGTTCCCGCGACGCTCGTGGGCGACGCCCGACGGGCCGGCCAGATTCTCTCGAACCTGATCGGCAACGCTCTCAAGTTCACCGAACAGGGCTCGGTCGAGGTGCAGGTGGGAGAGGCGCAGAGTGACGATGGATTCTCGGTGCTCGAGTTTTCCGTGAAGGACACCGGCATCGGGATCTCTCAGGAAGGCCAGAAACGGCTGTTCGAAGCGTTTACGCGCGTGCACGCCGACTCCCATCGCCATTACGGCGGCACCGGCCTCGGGCTCGCCATCTGCAAGCGGCTGACCGCGCTCTTCCACGGAGAGATCGCCGTCGAGAGCGAAGTGGGGGAGGGCAGCACGTTCCGGTTCACGGCCCGCCTCGATCGCCCGCCTTCGCGGCCGACCGCCGAGAAGGGCCGGCGTGGGACCACCAAACGCGGCCGAGCCAAGCGGAGACCCGGATCGAAGCGTACGGCGAGCGGCGACGGCTGAGCGGGCGCCGATGGCCCGCGTTCGCATCCAGAGAACCCTTCGGATACGAATCGGTCGCCCCGTTGTAGGAGAACGATCGCCGCAACGAGGCCCTTTGGGGTGCTCTCTACGTGCGGGCCGTCTTTCAGGCATTGGGAACAGGCCACCGGCGGCCGGCCGCGGCGATCGTCGTCGTGTGCTTGGTCGGAGTCATCCGCCTGGGCGGCGCGCCGCTCGCTCTGGCCGAGGCGGACTCCGTGCGGATCGGCGGCCGCCTCGACAGCTACGGGATCGTCGCGTTCGACCGGGGCAGCCCGAGTCAGGACCCGCTCGCGCGCCTCGATCTGTCGGCGAGCCAGCGCCTCACCCCGTCTCTGACCTGGCGCCTTTCACTCACCGGTCGTTGGGGTGGACCGCCGAAGGGCGCCGGGGTGGGCGCCTTCGCCCTCGACCGCAGCTTTCAGAACTTCTCTCCGTCGCTCGAGTTCGGCGAGAGCTATCTCGACTACCGAGGGGCGCAGTTCGATGTTCGCGTCGGGCTACAGAAGTTCTTCTGGGGTCAGCTGGATTCCATACAGCCCAACGACCTGCTGAGTCCGCGCGAGTACGAAGACCCGTTCCTCACCGACGCCGCGGACGCGAAGATCGCAGTTCCCGCGCTCGCGGCAACGTACTACCCCTCCGTTCCTGGTGCGGTGGAACGTTGGCTGGAAGAGCCCTCCTTCACACTCGTCTGGCAACCGATCTCCGTACCCTGGCGCTATCCGCTGTTGGGAGAGCGCTGGTATCCACCGACGGGCACCGCGACGCCGTTCGTCGACATCCCCGCGAGCGACGACTTTCCGACGTGCCCGTGCCGCATCGCCATCGAGCAAGAGACCGTGAACTCTTCGGCCCCGGCGCGGACCTTCGACAATGGCAACGTCGCGCTCCGCTTGGGGGCAACGGTCGCGGAAGTGGACTGGAGCGTGATGTTCTTCGACGGCTACGATACGTCGCCGGCCTTCGATGTGCCGATCCGTCTCAGCCTAGGGGGCCCCGGCGCGTCGGGGGGGATTGACGGCGTTGCGGACACGCAGGTCCGGCCGGCGTATCGCCGCTTCCAGGCGGTTGGTACCGACTTCGCCCTGGCTGTCGATCGCTTTACCGTTCGAGGAGAGGCCAACTGGCGGTTCCGGCGGCCGTACCCCATGGATCTCTCCGATGTGGCCGCGCGCGTCCTCGAGAGTCCCGAGAAGCGCCAGGCGTTGGCGCGGGGCGAACAGATCGTCGAACCTGCATTCGCCCAGCGTGATTCCCTCGCGTGGGGTCTCGGTGTCGACACCATCGTGGAGGGCGCTCATGCCATCTTAGAGGTCTACGAGCTCATCATTTTGAACAACGATCAGCCCTTGTTGGTCCAGAATGTCGACACGCGACTCTCGTCGAGCGTGACCCGAAGCTTCTTACGGGAGCGCCTCGAGGCGGAGGTCATCGGGGTATGGGGAATCGAATCGGGATACGAGTTGGTGCGCGCGACCGTCGGATACGACGTCTTCGAGGGGTTGGAGTTGCGCCTCGGTTTGCTCGGTGTCTGGGGTCGCGAACGCTCGCTCATTGGACAGTACAAGCGGAACAGCGAGCTGTTCGGCGGCGTCCGGTACCACTTCTGATGGGCCTGGCGAAATCGTAGGCAGGAGACATATGGCCGACCCGCGTACGATCGACGCGCACACGCACATCATCTCGCCTGATCGCGCGCGGTATCCCCTGCAGTCGGTGGGACTCGAGCAGGGGACGGGCAAGGATCGGCGGCCTGCGGATTGGTTCGAGGCCCATGCGGTGTCGGTCGACCGGCTGATGGAAGGGCTGCCGGCGGCAGGTGTCGATGGTGTGATCTTGGTCCAGGCCATGGGCGCGTACGGCTATGACAACAGCTACTGTGCCGATGCGGCCGTGGCCCATCCGGCCCGGACCACGAGTGTCTGTATCGTGGATCCCCTGTCGGAGGACGCGGTCTCGAGGCTGAGGTATTGGGTGCGCGATCGTGGCATGTGCGGCGTCAGGTTGTTCGCGATCGGTTCGGGCGGAAGCTGGCTCGACGGGGCGTCGGGAGTCGCTCTCTTCCGAGCGGCCGGCTCGCTCGGTGTTCCGGTCGTCGTGACGATCCTCTCCAACGAAGTCCCGCGGCTCGACCGCGTCCTCCGAGAGTTCCCCGATGTGCCCGTTGCCCTCGATCACTGCGGTTTTCCCAATCTCGCTGCGGGACCGCCCTATGTTGCGGCGCGTTCTTTGTTCGAGCTGGCATCTCACCGCAACCTCAGACTGAAGGTGTCGGGTCTGCTGCTCGCGCAGATCGAGTCGGCCGGAGGCCGGCCGGCCGACTTCGTCACGCAGCTCGCGTCGACGTTCGGCGCCCGCCGCCTCCTCTGGGGCTCCGACTATCCGCAGACGCACGATCGGAGCTACGCGGAGTTGGTCGCACTGTGTCGGGGGGCGGCAGCCGACCTCTCCGAGGACGACCGCCGTTGGTATCTAGGCGGGACGGCGATGGAACTCTGGCCGGAGCTGGCGTCTGGGCGGTGAGGAGATTCGCTCGGGTCGCCGAGCGCGAAGCGGGGCGCGAGCGGAGTTCGCGCCACGACGCGCGCGGCATCTGCACGGAACGACATCGGATCCCACATTTGTTACGGTGCGCGCCATGGCTCAGGATTTCGACTATCAGATCTGCCCTTCGTGCAAGGGAGAGTTTACGCTCGTGGTGGACCGTTGCTCGGAGTGCGATGTGGATCTCGTGGCCCCCGATTCCGCGATGGGCGATCCGGACCACTTCCCACCCGCGTCGGAGCTCACGTGTGTCCGCGTGGCTCCGGCCCAATGGATCGAGGCGGTGTCCGAGGGGTTGGAGCAGCGCGACATCCCGCATCGGGTCGAACCCGTGGCTCCGGGAGACATTCCCGAAGGCGTCGAGGTCGTTGGGACCGGCGAGCTGGTGGGCTTGTTCGTCGCGGACGACGGGCTCGCCGCCGCACGAGAAATCGACCAGGCCATTGCGGCGCAGGTGCTGCCGGAGCAGCACGCCGAGCCGCTCCCCCAAGGGGAGGCCGAGTCGTGCCCCGCGTGCGGTGAGGAACTGGCCGCGGACGCCGCGGAATGTCCGGAGTGCGGACTCGCGTTCGGCGGCTGACGCGACGGCGGTAGACCCGCCCGCGACGTGGACCCGCTGCCCGCCGGGCCTTCTGCGGTCCGGGTTCCCCGAAATGCCGCGGTTGGCGTCTCCTTCTGCTCGAGGGCTTGGGCTTTGCGGTCGTCAGGCCTTCGTCGGATCGGTCGCCGCCGCAGACTGGGGCGCGGCGTAGAGGTGCTCTCGCGTCGGGGGCATCGTGGACGCTCCCTTCGAGGCGTGGCGGGTCGCGACGGTTTGGAAGATCCGGATGCTCCCGTCGCGGAACGCGAAGCTCACGCCAGCCAGGTAGAGAATCCACATCCGGTATTTCTCTTCTCCGACGAGCCGAATGGCTTCTTCGCGGCTGGCCGAGAGGCGCTGACACCACAGCATCGTGGTGCGCGCGTAGTGCTCCCGCCAACCCTCGATGTCGTGTACCTCGAAGCCCGAGGCCTCGAGCGCGGTGGTCATGTGGCCGATGTGATCGAGTTCGCCGCCCGGGAAGATGTACTTCTGTACGAGACGCCGTTCGGGGCGCACCTTGCGAAACTTCGTCATGCTCTCTTTGCCGGGGCGGGTGATGGCGTGGTTCAGGAAGACTCCGCGGTCGCGCAGCAGTGAGCCGACCTTGCGCATGTAGCCCGCCATGTTGTCGATGCCGACGTGCTCGCACATGCCGATCGACGAGATCTTGTCGTACTCGCCGGTGACGTCGGCGTAGTCGCGCAGTTCGACCGTTACGCGGCTCTCGAGACCGAGTCTCTTGATTTCGCTCTTCGCTCGAGCGAGCTGGTTCTCCGACAACGTGATGCCGTGCGCGGACACGCCGTAGCGTTGGGCCGCGTGCATCACCAGCGCCCCCCAACCGCACCCGATGTCGAGGAGGCGGTCGTCGGGCTGAAGCCGAAGCTTGCGGCAGATCATGTCGATCTTGTCGGTCTGCGCCTGCTCGAGCGATCCCTCCCACTCGCGGAAGTAGCCGCAGGAGTAGACCATGCTCGGGTCGAGGAAGAGAGCGTAGAACTCGTTGCTCACGTCGTAGTGGAACTGGATGAAGTTCTTGTTGTCGCTCTGCTTGCGATCTTTGCCCGTTTCGTCCCCACTCCAGCGATGATCGACGTCACTGGAGTCGGGCGGCGTGAGCAGGAATGGCAGGAGCGCTCGGGCGACGGCGGACTTGCGAACGCTCTTGGCCCGCTTGCGAGAGTTTCCGACCCGCGCGGTGTCGATGAACGAGTAGAGATCGGTGCCGTGGAAGTCGATCTGCCCGCGCGCGTAGTGGCGGACCAGATTGTCGGGAGTGGGTCGCCGAAGCATCGAGCCGAGTACTCCCGGGCCGGAGATGGAGATGGCGAGGTCCGGCTCGACCTTGTGGCCCATCGGGACGAGGCTGCCGTCCCACAGGCGGACGGAGATCCGAGAGTCGATCTGCGCGGCCAGCTCTGCCAAGAGCGATCTGGCCGCCTCGAGTTGGCGCTCGTCACGGGGGTTCGTCACGGGACTGACCTCATTGCCGCTAGCGTAGGGGATGGGGGCGTCGTGTTCCACGCCGGGCGGTGCATCCGAGGTCGCGACCTCGTCCGGCCGACGACTCGGACCTGCTCCGCGACTTCGTCGACGAGTGGCTCTCGGCGGCGCGCTTGAGTGGGGTGCCCTCTTCACAGTAGGTACACGGCCTCGTGAGCGATCTTTCCGAAGCCGGGCGCCATGCCGCCTACTGGCGGCGCAACCTACAGTATCTCGCGATCCTGCTCACGATCTGGTTCGTCGTATCGTTCGGATTCGGAATCCTCCTGAGAGAGCCGCTCGACGCGATTCGGCTCGGAGGGTTCAAGCTCGGATTCTGGTTCGCCCAGCAGGGGTCCATTCTCGTCTTCGTCGTGCTGATCTTCGTGTACGTCGCCCTGATGAACCGGCTGGACCGTGAGTATGGGGTCGAGGACGAGGCCTCCTCCGAATGAGCATCCAGGGCTGGACGTTTCTTCTGGTCGGTATTTCCTTTGCTCTCTACATCGGAGTTGCGATCTGGACGCGCGCGCGTTCGACCGCAGACTTCTTCGTCGCGTCGGGCCACGTACCACCGGTCCTCAACGGCATGGCCACCGCCGCGGACTGGATGTCCGCCGCCTCCTTCATCTCGATGGCCGGGCTGATCTCGTTCATGGGCTACGACGGCTCGGTCTATCTGATGGGCTGGACGGGGGGCTACGTGCTCCTCGCGCTGCTCGTTGCGCCCTATTTGCGAAAATTCGGCCAGTTCACCGTTCCCGACTTCATCGGCGATCGGTACGCGTCACGCGTCGCCCGGATCGTGGCCGTCGGTTGCGCGATCTTCATCTCGTTTACGTACGTGGCGGGACAGATGCGCGGTGTGGGAATCGTCTTCTCCCGCTTTCTCGACGTGGAGATCGAGACCGGCGTGATCGTCGGTATGGCGATCGTCTTCTTCTACGCGGTGCTCGGCGGCATGAAGGGCATCACGTACACCCAGGTCGCGCAGTATTGTGTGCTCATCTTTTCGTACCTCGTCCCAGCGATCTTCATCTCGATGTTGATGACGGGGAACGTGATCCCCCAAGTCGGCTTCGGGGCTACCCTGGCCGACGGCTCTGGGGTGGCGCTTCTCGACCGGCTCGATCAATTGAGCGTGGATCTCGGGTTCGTCGCCTTCACCCAGGGCAGGAAGAGCACGCTCGACGTCTTCTTCATCACCGCTGCGCTCATGGTCGGTACGGCCGGCCTGCCGCACGTGATCGTGCGCTTCTACACGGTGCCGAAGGTCGCCGCGGCGCGCAGCTCGGCCGGGTGGGCACTCGTGTTCATCGCGATTCTGTATACGACCGCGCCGGCAGTTGCGGCGTTCGCCCGTACGAACCTCTTGCAGACGATCCCGGGTCGGTCGTACGCGGATCTCCCGGCCTGGGTTCACAACTGGCAGAAGATCGGCCTCGTGAAGTTCGAAGACCACGACGGAGATGGCCGCGTGCGCTACGTCGGGCCTGCTCACGGCGCCAAGAACGAGTTCGAAATCGATCGCGACATCATGGTTCTCGCGAACCCCGAGATTGCCAATCTGCCGGCGTGGGTCGTGGGGCTGGTCGCCGCCGGAGCCCTGGCGGCGGCGCTCTCCACTGCGGCGGGATTGCTCCTCGTCATCTCGAGTTCCGTGGCGCACGATCTGTTGAAGAAGACGTTCGCGCCCGGCATCAGCGAGGGCGCGGAGCTCCGTGCGGCGCGCATCGCGGCCGGGTTCGCGGTCGTCGTGGCGGGGTACTTCGGGATTCGGCCGCCGGGCTTCGTCGCTCAGGTGGTCGCGTTCGCTTTTGGCCTCGCGGCGTCCTCGATCTTTCCGGCCGTGACGCTCGGGATCTTCTCGCGGAAGATGAACGCCGCCGGCGCCGTCGCGGGGATGGTCGCGGGGCTCGGGTTCACGGCGACCTACATCATCTACTTCAAGTTCGTGGCCCCGGAGCTCAACAACGCCGACCACTGGTTCTTGGGGATCTCTCCCGAGGGAATCGGGACCCTCGGGATGGTGCTGAACTTCGCGGTGGCCTACGGCGTGGCCCTCGCGACACCGCCGCCGCCCGCCCGCTCCTTGGAGCTCGTGGAGCGGGTTCGCTTGCCCTGAATCCGCAGCAGCGGCAGGTCGCAGGTTGCGCTCGATCCGCCGCCTCGACGAGGCCCAAGAATTTCTGATAGACGTGCGCGTGTGCGCCGACTCGTGACCGCCGGTTTGTTGCTGCTTCTGTCGTGCAGCATGGTTGCGGGCGTACCCCCGTCGGCCGGCGCACCGAAGGTCGGCGATACACCTCCTGCCTTCACGCTACCCGATGCCGATGGGAAGGATCGCTCGCTCTCCGAGCTTCTCGCGACGGCCGACGCCGGCAATCCCGGCTGGGTCCTGCTCATCTTCTATCGAGGCCACTGGTGACCATTCTGTAACTCCGAGTTGCGGAGCCTCGAAGAGCAGAAGGCGGAGTTCGCGAAGCGGGGCGTACGCCTCGTCGCGGTGAGCGTCGATCCGCCTGCGGTTACGAAGAAGCATGCGGCGGAGCAGGGCTACTCCATGGTGTTTCTCGCCGACGAGAGCGGGGCGGTCTCGAAGGCGTGGGATTTGCTGCATGAGGAAGGCCACGACGGACACGACATCTCGCGGCCGGCCGAGTTCCTGATCGACCCCGCGGGTGTCGTTCGTTGGGCGAACCTGAGCGACAACTTCATGCAGCGCCTGGACGCCGAAGAGGCGCTCGCGGCGATCGATGAAGCTCGCGGTGTCGCGAAGCCCTGACGTCGGCTCGACTCAGCGGCCGCGCTGGCGGGGAAGCCCGTGGTGCCGAGTCGTCGGACCGAGATGCCCGATGAGTCGATCCGCGAGCCCCGCGGTCATCCGGAAGGGCTTGAAGACGGCATTCGCGGTGGCCCGGTCTGAGTCTTCATCCGGACCCGGGGCGCTCGCGTCCGGGGCGCCACGGCAATTGAAGTCGGGACCTCGAGCGAGGCGTCGCGCGGGGCGAGTGCCTGCCGACGGAGCTCGTGTAGCGCCGCGGGCCCGGTTTCTGGCAAAGAGACCTGGTGTCGGATCGAGACGTCTTCATCATCGGGGCCGCCCGTACGCCGGTGGGCTCGTTTCAGGGCGCGCTGGCTTCGGTCGCCGCGCCGCGACTCGGGGCGGTCGCCATCGAAGGTGCGCTCGGGCGGTCGGGGATCGAGGCGGAACGCGTGGACGAGGTGTTCTTCGGAAACGTCTTGAGCGCCGGCGTCGGCCAGGCGCCCGCGCGGCAGGCCGCCATCTACGCCGGCGTGCCTCACCGTACGCCCGCCACGACCGTGGGTAAGGTGTGTGGGTCGGGGCTGCAGGCTGTCGTTCTGGGGACGAAGTCGATTCTGCTGGGCGACGCGGACGTGGTCGTCGCCGGGGGAATGGAGTCGATGTCGAACGCGCCGTATCTCTTGCCGAAGGCGCGCGGCGGCTACCGGATGGGAGACGCCGAGATCCTCGATTCGATGATCCTCGACGGCCTGTGGGATCCCTACGGCGACTTCCACATGGGCAACGCCGGCGAGACGTGTGCGCGCGAGTACGGTTTTACCCGGGAAGACCAGGACGCCTTCGCGCGCGAGAGCTATCGGCGCGCCCTCGAGGCACAGACCACCGGACGCTTCGCGGACGAGATCGTTCCCGTCACCGTGAAGGGGCGCAAGGGCGATACGCAGGTCGAGCAGGATGAGGAGCCCACACGCGTGCCGCTGGAGAACATGGGGAGCCTCCGTCCCGCGTTTCAGAAAGACGGCACGATCACCGCGGCGAATGCGTCGAAGCTCAACGACGGCGCGGCGGCGCTGGTGCTCGCAAGTGGCGCCGCAGTGCGCGCACACGGCATCGAGCCGCTCGCCCGAATCGTATCGTACGGCGGCTTTGCGCAGGCGCCGGAGTGGTTCACGACCGCGCCCGTCGGTGCCGTGCGCCACTGCGTGGAGCGCGCCGGCCTAGCTCCCGCCGACGTCGACCTGTACGAGATCAACGAGGCGTTCTCTGTGGTGAGCCTCGCCTGCTCTCGCGACCTCGGGATTTCACTCGAGGCCACCAACGTGCGGGGTGGGGCGGTCGCTCTCGGTCACCCGATCGGCGCGTCGGGCGCGCGCATCCTCGTGACGCTCCTCTCCGCCATGCGCGAGCGTGGGGTGAGGCGGGGCGTGGCGACTCTCTGCATCGGGGGCGGTGAGGCCCTCGCGGTTCTGATCGAGCGCTAAAGGCGCCGTCTCCGGGCCCCGCATGGCGACTGCCACGGCGTCTGGCGCGTGGCCGTGGGCGTCCTGCTAAGCTATTGGTTCGGCAGAGGTTTTTGCCCCTCCTGAGTCGCCGCGGGCGGATCGCTCCCCATCACGGCTCGCTGTTTTCGGCGCAGACGCGAAATACCCGCTGGACCAGCGCGTGAAACACCGCCTTCATGGAGGCCGGACCCACCCCCAACCAAGAGTGTATCCATTTGAATTCTCATCAGATCGTAGTTGCCTTCTCGCTCGCCGTCCTCCTGGTGAACCCGTCGTCGGCGTACGCCACCGTCCCCAGCGATCTCTGCACGGGCGACCCGTGCGTCGTCTCGGAGGACATCACTGTCGATGCGGGATCCGCATTGGACTTCACGGGCCAATCGGTCGTGATCACGTCCGGAACGACGATCACCATCGGGCCGGGTGCCGGGCCTCGGGTCCTGCACATCGTCGCCGATGACATCACGATGCAGCAGAACGCCAAGATCGATGCCGATGGCGATGGTGGAGACATCACCCTGGAGTCGCTCGTGGGCAGCATCGTGATGGAGAGCGAGGGCTCCAACCGGTCACAGGTTCTGGCGAAGGCGGACGTCGACACCGCCGGTACGATCTCGATCCTTTCTTTCGGCGATGCGACCCTAATAGGGATCCTCGACGCGTCCGCGTTCGGCGTAGACGCGACCGGCGGTGACATCGAAGTGCGGGCCAATGGGTCGGTCGTGTTTGGCGAAGACATCACGGCCGAGGCCGGTGGCAACGGCGCGGGTGGTGGTGACATTCGCGTGATCGCGGGCCTGGACGTCACCATCGATGATCGTCTGATCTCGTCCGGGGGAGACTTTGGCGCCGGTGACATCGACATCCTGGCCGCGGGTACCGTCACGGTGAACGCGCGCATGCTTCTCGACGGGGATGCCCCCGACGGCGAGGCGGGCCAACTCGATATCGAGGCTGGTGTCGACATCGTCATCGCGGCGACCGGCGAGTTGTTCGGTCGGGGCGGAGCGAACGCGCCCACCGAGGACTGTGGCGATGGCTCGAGCATGAACCTCATCTCCGGGAACCACATCATCGTTCACGGCGACATCGACGCCCGCGGCGGCCTACACTGTTTCGGAGGTGATCAGACGTACGAAGCTCGGCTCGACTTCGTCCAGCACCCGACGAGTTCGATCGTCACCGCGACCGGCGGCTTCTTCGGTGCGTCGGGGTTGGTCGACATTGAGGCCGACCGCAGCGCGACGCTCGGAAAGATCGACATCTCGGCGGCCGGTTTCGCCTCGGACGTGACGGTCTTCGCGCCGCACTCCATCCAGGTGCTGGACAAAGTTTCGGTTCGCGGCAACGGCAACCCCGAAAGCATCGGCGGCCAGATCAATCTCCAGTCGTGCACCATCGACATCCTCTCCCCCGATGGGGAGCTCGACGCGCGCTCGCCCTTCGTCTTTAACAGCTTCGGCTCGACCTTCATGCGCGCGGGGGGCCAGATCACCGTTTCGGGTGATTTGCAGGCGGCCAGCCCGACGGAGACCCAACCCAATGTGGGCAATTTCGTCCGGTACCGTTCGCTCGTTCCGAGCATCACGGGCTCCGTCAGTCCTGCTGCGATCACGACTCTCGACGCCTCGTTGCCGGAGTGTGGGTACTGCGGTGACAACATCGTCCAGGCATCGCTCGGCGAGACGTGTGACGATGGTGGGACGGCGAGCTGCGACGGCTGCGCGGGATATTGCCAGCGATTCGACAACGTCTGTGGCGACGGCTTCCTCGAATGCGGCGAGGAGTGTGACGACGGAAACGAAACGCCGGGTGACGGCTGCGAAGCCGACTGCACGGTCGGGCCCATCGTGACCCCGACGCCAGGTCCTTCTCCCTCGCCAACGCCAGATCCGACCCCTTCCCCCTCGCCGACGGCGACCCCAACGCCGGCGCCGACTGCTTCTCCCTCGCCAACGCCGTCCCCAGCCCCTACGGCGACGCCTTCTCCGACGGAGACCCCATCTCCTTCCCCAACCCAGACTCCGGTTGGGACGCCCACCCCGCCCGCGGCGGGCGGCCTAGATTTCTACGGCATCGAGCCGTGCCGCGTGATCAACACGTTCGAAGATCCGGGAGCAGGAGGTGGAGCCTCGGAGCCGCTCTTCGCGAACGTCGAGCGCGAGTTCCCCGTGACCGGCGTTTGTGGGATTCCGGGTACGGCCCAGGGCGTATCGGCCGTCGTGACCGTCGTTCTTCCAACGGCGCCTGGCTTCGTGACGCTCTTCCCGGCCGACGGTCCTCGCCCCGTCGTGAGCGCGATCAACTTCCCCGCGGGAGGCGTGATGAACAACAACACCCTTCTGAAGCTCTCATCCGACGGGTCGGGCGCGATTCGCGCTTTTCTCCCGACGGGAGAGGCGCACCTCATCTTCGATGTGAACGGCTACTTCCAGTAGCCGGCCCCGGGCTTGCGCCCGCGGCACACCATCGAGGTTGGTCCCATGATCAAGAACTCGGGGCGTCGCGCTTCGCGTAGCCCTGCATCCACGGTGGCCTGGTCCACCAAGGCTGCTTGGATGAGAAGCGGCGCGGCTCGCTCGTAGGCGAGGATCAGCCATTCGGCGCTTTCGGTGCCCCCGCGCATCGCGTGTGCGTCGCCGTCACATTGGATCTCGAGGAGGCCGCGCTCTCCAAACGCGGCGAGGAGGCGGCCGCCCCAGTAGCGGTCGTACCCGTTCGCCTTCTGTCCGATCGCCATCATCGCGTCGTAGAGCGCCCGGAATGCGGGCGGCATGGGTTGGCGCTCGAACGTGCTCCACTCGGGGTCGTTCACGACGATCCAGCCGCCTGGCTTCGTCGTGCGAACGAGCTTGTCGAGCACCGTTTCGCGCTGGTCGATCGTTTGTAGGAGTGCTCGCGCGTGGACCAGGTCGAACTCGTTCTCCGGGAGGTCTTCGTGCACGATGTCGTGTCGGCGTACCTCGATGTTGCCGGAGCCCTCGGGCTGAAAACGCAGGTCGATGTCGGTGGAGAGCACGGACCCGCCCGGCGCGACCTGTCGTGCCATCCACTGGGCGAGGGCGCCGCCTCCAGAGCCCACGTCGAGGCAGCGCCACCCCGCCGTGAGGCCCAGTTGCTCGAGGTATGCGGCGCTTCGGCGGTCGCGCAGGTCGGCCAGCATCGCCAGCCGACGATTCTCTTTGGTGGTTTCTGCGGCGTCGTCCGACACGCGGTACGAAGGACGTTCGCCCTCGCGGTCGCTGTAGGGCACTACGATCGGTCTCCGGCACTCTCGTTTTCGTAGGGCCAGTTCGGAAGCGAGAAGGCTCCCCCGTCGACCCAGATGGTCTGGGCCGTGATGTAGTCGGCCTTGGAGCTCGCGAGAAACTCGACGAGATGCGCCACGTCGCTCGGCGTGCCGACCCGCCCCATGGGCGCAAGGCCGGCCCAGGTCGCGGCGTAGCCGGGTGACTCGAGCTTGGTGCGCTCGATCTCGATCGCCCCCGGTGCGACGCAGTTGACCCGGATGCCGAAGCGCCCGAGCTCGATTGCCGACGAGCGGGTGAGGAGTTCGATTCCGCCTTTGGACGCCGTGTAGCTCACCAGCTCCGGGAAGGGCACCTTGTTGCAACCCGACCCGATGTTGACGATGCTTCCGCGCACGCCGGCGTCGACCATTTGCTGCGCAGCCTTCTGGGTGCCGAGGAAGGTCCCCTTGAGGTTCGTGCGGATGACCGTATCCCAGTCTTCCTCGGAGAGCTCGAGAAGCGGGCTCCAGCGCTGCGTGCCTGCGTTGTTGACCATCAACTCGGGCGCCCTGCCGAACTTCTCTCTCACCTCGCTGAAGAACGTGTCGAGGTCGGCGCCGACGCCGACGTCGCACGCACTCACGTGCGAGTCGACACCCGCTTCATCGAGCTGGCTCGCCGTTTCTCGGGCCCCCTCGTGGTTGCCGCCGTACGTGGCCGCGATGTTCCAGCCGGCGCGCGCGAGGTGGAGGCAGATCTCTTTTCCGATCCCGGAGCTTCCTCCGGTTACAACGGCCAATCTGCGGTCAGGCATCGTCGGGTCCTCGTGCGGCTTCTGGCGTCCAGTGCGGTGGCCCAAACCAGGCCGCCGGCAGGAACAGCACGTAGTAACACAGTGTCGCGAAGCTGAAGATCCCGACCTCGAGCGTGGCGAAGATGCCGAGGTGGAGTAGAACTCCGAACGCCAACGCGGCGTACCGGGACCGCTCGAACACGACGAGAGCCGGGAAGCTCAGTTCCCAGGCCATGGTCAGCCAAACGACCGGAGCGAAGAACCACCACGGCAGCCACGTCAGGAACTCGAACCGCCCCATGGTCGCCGTCCCGAGCGCGCCGGCGATCGCGTCTCCCGAGGCCCAATGCCCCGGGCCCGGCGCGCCGGCCACGGGGAGCTTGCTCAGCCCAGTGAAGAGGTACATCACCGCGAGTTGAATCTGCGCGAGGCGCAGGGGCCAGGGGGGAACCCAGAGCGACGCCTCGATGCCCCGACCGCGTCGAATGCGCTGGTCGATGCTCCACGCGGCACCCGACGGCATGAAGACGAGATAGAATGCGGCCGCCTGGAGGAGGAAGTCGCCTCCGTTGAGGATGATCGGGCTTCGCTGGTGGGCGCTCACGAGGAGCGCCCACATGGCGATGGAGGCGACTCGTGTTGCAAACCCGAAGGCAACGCATGCGGCTGCGACGATCAAGCCAACCACGACGATGTGAATCTGGAGGTCTGTCGCGCCGGCGGGGATCAGGCTCCACGAGCCCGGCTCCCGCGTGAGCTGGTAGAGTGCGGCCGGGTTCAAGCCCTCGGCGCCGAGATACCATTCGGCGTGCGGCAGGATCGTGAGTGTGGTGTCGATCGCGACGAGTGTCCCGATCAGGATCCGGAAGGCGGCCATTCTCTCTGCCCGGACGGGAACGGTCCAGAAGTGCCACACGGCTGAGAAAAGCTTCGTCATCGACCACCGCTGTTCAGCTGGCGCGATCGCGGGGCGGGCCAGTGAGCAAGGAATGCCGGCTCGATCGTGCGTGGGTCGACGGAGATCACGGTGAGAGGCTTGCCATCGCGCGCGCTGGCAACGGCGACGCTCAGAAGATCGACGAAACGGATCCGGGCTGCGAGCGCTGCGTCGTCTCCGACCCAGCGGCGCAGCTGTGACGCCGCGTAGGCGGTTCGAACACCGAGCCACCCGGGCGCGGCGCTGCTGGCCCGAGATTCGTACTTCTCGATCCGGCCCGTGCCGAAATTGCCTCGCCAGCCTGCCGTTCGCGCTTCCTCGGGGAGGTTCTCGAGGTCGAAGCGCGCGGCGAGCTGAGGCGAGAACTCCGGCCCCACGAAGGGGGGAAGAAAGACCTGGCGTCCCCCCTTCAGAACGACCCGAACCACTGGGACGCGGACGTGGGCCGGGAAGTAAGCGCCGAACATCGTCCAGTACTGGTCGGTGCCGAGCGCCTTCATCAGCTGTGCCGCCTCGGCATGCAATGGAGGTCGGGACGCCGTGAAGTGGTCGAGGTTTGCGATCAGCATGGCCGCGAGGAAGACGGGCACGAACACGACGACGAAGGCGGTATTCAGCACCCGCAGGGCTCGGTGTCCTCGGTCCATGCCTAACGGTAGGAAGATGCGGCGGAGATGGCAACGCCCGGGGCCGCGCGGTGGGTTTCCTCGCGTTGGTCGGGCAAAGAGGGCAGAATCGCTCTCGATGCGCGAATGGTTCTCGGTGGACTCGTGTTCGTCGGCTCGCGGAGCCGTGGCCGCGCGCTGCGCTCTCCCGATCTGGTTACCTACCGCGGCTGCGAAGGCGTGCCTCCTCGGCGTGCTCAGCCTCGGTGCCCTGGGTTGTGCACCGACCCGACCCGCGGTGGAGGGGCCGCGTTACGTTTTCGCGTGGCCCTTCATCGACACTGCCAAGATGGCTCCCCGCGGCGGCACCACGCGCGGCGAGGACGTGTCGCTGGCGGAATCGCCCTCGCCTAGCTGGGTGGCGTTGCAGGCGAGCGGACTCTCTTCGTTCGATCGTGACCGCGAGGCCATCCGGGCGATGGCCGGTGACTACCGTGCCTCGTTCGACTTCCTCGAGACCGTAGTCTTCACCGCTCCCTTCACTCCTTCGGCGCCCTACCGTTCGTGGGGAACCGAGCGTGTCTACGTCGTCGAAGATCGAGGCGACTTCATTTCGCTTCAGCACGTTCTCGAGATGGTGTTCGTCGACGAAGACGGCAACCGGCAGGGGCCGTTCGTACAAAAGCACTGGCGACAGGATTGGCAGTTCGAGCCGGCGAGCCTTCATGAATTCGTCGGCCGACGGCGTTGGCAGCGCCGTGATCTCACCCGAGCGGAGCGTCGAGGGGCGTGGAGCCAAGCCGTCTACCAGGTCGACGATACGCCGCGGTACTCTTCGGCCGGGCGCTGGGAGCACGGGCCCGCGAGTTCGACGTGGACCGGGGGGCGGACCGGTCGACCGCTGCCGCGACGCGAGCACAGCGTTCGGAAGGACTACGATCTGCTTTCCGCCGTGAACCGGCACACGATCGTACCGGCCGGGTGGATTCACGAGGAGGACAACCTGAAGACGGTCCTGCCCGAGGCGACTGCGCCCGCGACCGCGAAGGCGCGGGAGATCGGTGTGAATCGCTACGAACGCGTTCGAGATTTCGACTTCTCCGCGTCGGACGCCTACTGGGCGGCGACCGGGCCTCTGTGGGCGGAAGTCCGTCGCGCGTGGACCGAGAGGCTCTCGCAATCGGACGACCTCCGCATCGCGACGAAGTGCGGCGACACGCCAGTCTACATGGCGTTGTTCGGGTACGCGCAGAAGTTCGAGGGGCAGACGCCTCCGTCGGCGGACGAGACCCGGGCCTATGTGGGAGAGTTGATCGACTGCATCGTGGAATGACGGTGTTCCACGGGCGGTGAATCGGCCCGTTTGGAGTGTGACGCCGTACGGACTAGCCTCCGGCCCATGCGTCGACTGCTGATCTCCTCATTCGTCCTCGTCGCGGCGTGTACCGCGTCGGCCCCCGATGAGGCCCCCTCGATCGACCCCGCGTCGCACCGGTCCTTGTCGGCCGGCGAAGTGGTCGGCGCGGTTGGGGCATACGGCAGCTACGAGTATCTCGGATTGCCGTATGCTCAGGCGCCCGTGGGCGATCTTCGTTGGCGCGCGCCTGAACCGCTCGTGCGCTGGGCCGACACGCGCGAGGC
The DNA here is from genome assembly GCA_029262355.1 of Deltaproteobacteria bacterium. Classification (GTDB taxonomy): domain Bacteria; phylum Desulfobacterota; class Binatia; order UBA12015; family UBA12015; genus VGTG01. The sequence continues at coordinate 4,937 of JAJCZO010000026.1, read as the reverse complement.
GACGGAGCACGGAGCGGCGTGCCCGCAGTTCGGCAGTCCGTTCGCGGGTCTGCCGATTCCTTCGGACCAGGTAGGGGGAGACGAGGATTGCCTGTATCTCGACGTCTACGCGCCGGTCGACGCGCCTGCACGCGGGAACGGGAGGGGGGGCCTTCCCGTCCTCTTCTGGATCCACGGCGGGGGCAACGTGATCGGGCAAGCGGCCAACTACGACGGCGGCTATCTCGCCGCGAGCCAGGACGTGGTGGTGGTCGGGATCAACTACCGCTTGGGACCGCTGGGGTGGTTTCGCCACGCCTCTCTGCGCGACGGAAGTCCGACGGCCGCCGACCGGTCGGGCAACTACGGTGTACTCGACATGATCGCGGCGTTGGCGTGGGTGCGCGACAACATCGGCGCTCTGGGCGGCAACCCGGACAACGTCACGATCTTCGGAGAGTCCGCTGGGGGGCGCGACGTTTTCGCGCTCCTCCAGGCACCGGGCGCCCGCGGGCTGTTCCACCGGGCGATCTCACAGAGCGGTGGCTTGTACGGGGCGAGTCTGGCCGCGGCTGAGAACTTCGAAAATGACGCGGAGCCGGGCCAGTCGGGAAGCTCGAACGAGACGCTCGTTTCCTTGCTGGTGGCCGACGGCACGGCGGCAGATCGGACGGCCGCGCGCGCTCGGCTGGGCGACATGACCCCGCAGCAGATTGCCACCTACTTGCGCTCGAAGTCGGCAGCCGAGTTGCTGGCCACCTACCAACGCGAAGAGGCCGAGGGGTTGATCTACGTGCCCCAAATGTTTGCCGACGGCTCGGTGCTCCCGACCGCCACGCCGCTCGACGGACTTGCCACTCCGGGCGGACACGCGAACGTCCCGGTCATGGTCGGGACCAATCGCGACGAGGACAAGCTCTTCCTGTTCGCCAACCCCCAGAACACGTGGCGTCTGCTCTGGCTCTTCCCGCGCCTCAACGAGCCCGACCGGTTCGAAGCGATGGCGGAACACGGCAGTCGGCTCTGGAAGGCAACGGGGGCCGACGAGCCCGCGGCGGCGCTCCAGAACGGCGGCGCCCCGGGTGTCTACGTGTATCGTTTCGATTGGGACGAGGAGCCCAGCGCGCTGGGCTCCGACTTCTCCCAGATGCTCGGGGCGGCGCATGGGTTCGAGATCCCGTTCGTGTTCGGGCACTTCGACCTCGGCGAGGAAGCCAGCGCTCTTTGGACCGACGAGAACGAACCCGGGCGCAAGAAGCTCTCGGAACAGATGATCTCGTACTGGGTGAACTTCGCGGACACGGGCGCGCCGGGGCGCGGGCGGGACGGCGACTTGCCGCCATGGGGCACCGCGCCGGCGTTCCTGGTGTTCGACACCGACGCGGGTGGCGGCTTGCGAATGACCACGGAGGTCGTGCGGGAGGAGGACGTCTTCGCCGCCGCGCGAACCGATGCCCGGCTCGGTATCGGCGAGCAGAAGTGTGCGTTTCTCGAGCAGCTACGGCAGCGCAGTAGTCGTCACCGGGACGCCCCGTTGCCCGACGGCTGCTGACGCGTCGGCGGCTTGGGCCTCGGCTTCGCTTGTTTGGTGAGGGAGAGCGAACGCAGCCGGTCGAGTCTTGCCTGTGCGCGACGGAAGTCCGGACTGATGTCGAGCGCGCGGCGGTACGAGATTGCGGCCTGCTGGAAGTTCCTGGCTTTCCCATGGGCCAGGCCATGGTTGAAGTGGGCCGCCGCCTCGTCCTTTACCCCGTACTGTAGGCTCAGCTCGTAGTCTGCGATCGCGCTCGCGTAGTCCTTGCGTAGAAAGTGGCTGTTGCCTCGGCTCAGCACGGCCTCGGCGAGCCGGGGGGAGCTGGACAGCGCTTCGTCGAAGGCGGCCATGGCCTCGTCCATGCGCGCGAGTGCGTTCAGGATGATCCCCATGTTTACCAGCGTTGCCGCGTGGTCCGTGGTCGAGAGATCTTGCGCACTCAGCGCCCTGCGGCAGCTGTCGAGCGACGAGCCCGCGCTCGAACGCGTGGAGGCGTTCAGGAAGCAGCTGTGTGCATCCGACGTCCCGAGCACCGTGATTGCGGAGGCCCGCGCCACTCGCGGCGTCGTCGCCGCGAGGAAGACGACCAAGGCGAGGACGATTCGGGTTCGCATGGGCACCTCCGGGGGTGCGGCCAGTCTAGCACGACTGCGTTTCGGGAGGCACGGTCCCTCAGGGTAGATCGCCGGTGACCTCGAACGCCGGATCTGTCGAACTCGCGAAGCTCGTTGCCTCGTCGAATCCCGACGTGCGGGTCGGTGACGCGCCGCTCTCGACGAAGAGGGCCTCGGCTCCGGTCGTTCGCTCTACGATGGACAACCCGTTTCCGCCCAGCACGATCAGCGCCGTACTCAGCGCTTCGGCCAGACTCGCGCTGGGTGCCGTCACGAAGGCCAGGCGGTCGGCCGGAACCGTCCGGCCCGTGCGCGGGTCGATCACGTGGGAATAGGCGCGTCCGCCGATGTTCATGCTTCGACCGAACGTCGCCGACGTCGATGCGGCGGTATCGCGAAGCGACACGGTGCCAACGATGGGACCATCGGGCCGACGAAGGAGAAGCTTCCAGCTCGGGGCGCCGGGCGGAGCGCCGAGCGCGACGAGGCTGCTTTGTCCGAAGTCGAGCAGGCCGGAGTCGATCCCCTGCGTGCGGAGGTGGTGGGTGATCCGGTCGAGCGCGAAGCCCTTGCCGAGCCCCCCGAGGTCGATGGACATGCCGGAGGGCACGCGCACCGAATCGTCCTCGCCGATCTCGATTCGCCTCGTGTCCACATGTGCACGCGCAGCGTCGAGTCGTGCGGAGGAGGGGAGCTCGTTGGTGGCGGCCGCCGTACGCCAGGCGGCGACCAGTGGGCCGATGCTGACGTCGAACGCACCACCGGTGAGGCGCCTGTACTCGATCGCTTCGGCGAGGATGTGACGTACGGGTGCGGGAACCGCCGTTACGGCGCGGCCGTTCGCGCGGTTGATCCGGAGCACGGCGCTGTCGTCCGCCCACGTCGTGAAGAGCGCATCGAGGCTGCTCGCGGTCGCAAACGCTTCGTCGAACGCCGATTGCGGCGCGTCGTCGCAGAGGTTCAACTCCAGAATCGTGCCCATCACGTAGCGCCCGTCGACGCGGCAGTTCGTGGAACCTCGTGCGTCGACGAGCCCGGCGCAGGCGATGGATATCGTCATCGCCGTTGCGACGAGGCTCCTAGAGATCGTCCTCGTCCTCGTCGTCATCCTCATGGTCGTCGTGGTCTGCATAGGCCGCGCTCGAGCCTCCGAAGCAGGCCCAGAGGCAGGTCACCATCAGGACGGCGAGGCTCGTTTCGAGCAAGAGAAACCCTGCGACCTTCACGATCGCGAACCCCGGCCAGACGAATCGCACCAGCCAGCCGGCACCTTCATCGAGAAGTGCTGCGAAGAAGGGGACGATCACGAACACGGCTTTGGTGTTCCACGACAGCGGGACGAAGAGCATGAGATGGGTCAGCGTCATCAGCAACATGCCCATCGCGAATGTGTGGAAGTGCGCGACCTCGACCATGCCCTGGAAGCTGCGCGGCTGCAGGAAGCGCTCCTCGGAGCCGAGATAGTACTCGACCACCGAGGAGGGCGAGAGTCCCATCTTCTGGAAGTAGAGCACCGCGTTCGTCATCCACAGGAGTGCCACATAGACGATGAACAGAACGACGATCACCTGCAGGAGGCGATTGCGGGTCATCTCGCCGCTGACCACGAATCTCATTCGCTCTCCTTCGTCGCTTGGTCGAGGATGAGGATCTGGTACATCGCGAGCACGCGCCGAATCCCGGAGGTCACGGCGTGGGCCGTGAGAGTGGAGCCTGCGATGCCCTTGATGTCTCGGTTCACGCGCAGACCGGGAGTGAGCTTCGCGCGGTCGAACTGCTCCAGCCAGCGTTTCGGCGCTTCGTACTCGGGTGGTTCGTAGAAGGCGGCGAGCAGGATCTTGGCGATCCCGCCGTCGGGAGAGACGACGATGAGCAGCGTTTCCGGCATGGTGCGTACCTCGTGGGTCTCGAGGAATGCGTAGCCGAGGATCTTGTCGGCCTTCTTGCCGACGTGCAGGGTGAGGAGGCGGTCTTCGAGGGGCGCGCCGGCGAGGTTCTGAATCTGCTCGCGCTGCTCTTCGGTCAGGAAGAAGCGCTTGGCTTCGATCTCATCGGCGTCGGGGAAGGCCGCTTCGAGGGCGTCCTGCTTGCCGTAGTACACCGCGCCCGGCGCGGCGCGGGCGAGGATGGCCCCGAGGGCTACGACGGCCAGAAGGGCCAGCGCCGTGCGCGCTCTGAAGACGGAGCGCGCGGCGCGGCCCCGGCTAGAAGATGAAGCCGATTCCAAGGTCCACCGTGTCGGCCTTGACTCCCGTGACCGGGTTCCAGTCTCGGTAGTCGGCTTTGAGCACCACCTGCGGGATGGGCTTGTAGTTCAAGCCGATCGTCCAGATGCGGTCCTGGAACGCTCCGTCGGGCATGAACGTGGGGCCCGCGGGAACGTGCAGCTGCGTGTTGTTGTACTCGTAGCGAAAGAACGGCAGGACCTGCTGTGCCGTCTCGGGCAGGAACCAGGGCAGGACATCGTACCCGATTTCGGCGTACATGCCGAGCATCTGGTTGGCGATCGTCTCGTTGGCGCCGAGGGAGCCGGCCTGCCGCAGCGCCGTCGTGAGTTCGCCGGCGTCGCGCAACCAGCTGGCCGCGACCATCGTTCGCGCCTCGATTCCCTTCCAGCGCCATTGGCCGTGCGCTTCCCAGATGGTCGTGAGCGACGAGGGGATTCGTACTTGCGATCCCTCGTCGGTCTGGAGGCTCTGCCCCTGGCCGGAGTTGCCGGAGTAGACCGACGTGCCCACCACGAGGTCGGAAATGGGCTCGTAGTCGACACGCCCGATGACGGCCCAGTCGTTCGAGAGTGACTTCGTGGC
>JAJCZO010000025.1 GCA_029262355.1 Deltaproteobacteria bacterium | reverse complement strand
ACAGCGGCACAGATTGCCGGCAAGGTGGTAGCGCACTTCGGCCTCGGTCGGGTCTGGGTTGCGATCGAGTAGGGCGCGCGCGGCGACCAGGAAGCCAGGAGTGCAGATGCCGCACTGGAGTGCGGCGTGCTCCAAGAACTTGCGTTGCAGCGGGTGGAGGGTCTCGCCCTCGGCGAGTCCTTCCACGGTGGTGATGTCTCGCCCCGCGACTTCGGGGGCCAGAACGAGGCAGGAGCACACGACTCTGTCGTCTAGGATGACGCTGCATGCTCCGCAGTCGCCCGTCGTGCAGCCCTCTTTCGTGCCGGTCTGATCCAAGACGTCGCGCAGCACCTCGAGGAGACTCTGTCTCGGCTCGCAGAGGAACTCGACGTCTTCGCCGTTCAGGCGGGTGGAAAGGTGTAGCTTCTGGGGCTTCACGGGCGGTTCTCCCGGCCACGGCGTACGGCTTCGGCGACGACGCGCCTCGTGAGTACGGCGGTGATCTCTCGGCGATACTCGGTGGTGCCGCGCTTGTCGGAGATCGGCTGTGCCGCCTGGGCGGCGAGCTCGCCGGCGCGGGCCATGGCCGCCTCGTCGATGGTCTTGCCCACGAGGTGGGCGGCAGCGTCCGAAGCGAGAAAGGCGCGCGGCCCGACGGCTCCCAGCGCGATGCGCGCGGCGGTACACGTTCCTTCGGGGGCCAGGACGACGTGTGCACCCACACCCACGACCGCGATGTCCATCTCCGAGCGCGGAATCATCCGCTGGTAGGCATCGGCGGCCCCGGGCTCGGGCGGAGGGACCCGGATCTCGACGAGCACTTCGTTCGCGGCGAGAACGGTCCGGCCCGGTGCCGTGACGACCTCGGCGGCCGGCAGCTCGCGTCGGCCTGTCGGGCCGGCGATGGTGCAGCTCGCGTCGAGGGCGAGAAGGGCGGGCGTGGTGTCGGCCGCGGGTGAACCGTTGCAGAGGTTGCCGGCCACGGTCGCGCGGTTCTGGATCTGGGTGGAGCCGATCAAGCCGGCGGCCTCGACCAGGCCTGGGTACAGCTGCCGGGCCACGGGGTGTTCGACGAGCCGCGCGCAGGGCACGGCCCCGCCGATGCGAAGCCCCGTCTGCACGTCGGCGTGCAGCATGTTCATCTCGGGGATGCGTTTCACGTCGACGAGGTGACGCGAACGGTGGGCGCCGTCCCGAAGCTGGATGAGAAGGTCGGTGCCTCCCGCAAGTACCCGCGGGTCTCGGCTGCTGTCTGCGAGCAGCTCGAGAGCGTCTTCCACCGAGGTTGGAGAGGAGTATTGCAGCTCTCGCACGCTCAGAACACTAGGAAGGCGGGCCCGAGGATGCAAACGATGGTACGCTGGCATGGATGGACGACTTGTCCACTTTTCTCGACGACGTCCGCCGGCGCTTGGCTCTTCGCGCGGAGCAATCGGGACTCGTCGTGGCCTCGGTGGTGCGCGCGCGCGGCTCGACACCGCGAAAGGTCGGTGCCCGCATGCTGATCGATCCCACCACGGGAACGGCCGGAACGATCGGCGGGGGGTGCGGGGAAGCCGAGGTGCTCAGTCGTGCCCAGCGGACGCTCTCGACGGGTGCGCCCCAACTGGTGGAGGTGAACCTCCTGGAAGAGGACGGCTTCGAGAGCCCGTCGATCTGCGGCGGAGTTCTCGACGTGTTCGTCGAGCGCTACGACGCGCAAGTCGGGGGCGCACCTGTGCTCGACTTTTTCGCCGCGCTCGACGACATGCGCGGGCGCGGGCCACTCGCCGTCGTCACCGTGATCTCGGGTGGGTCGCCTGCCGTCGGCCGTAAGGCGTTGATCGACCGGAGCGGTGCACAGCGCTTCTCGCTGGGGGCGGACGGCCTCGACGCTGCCGCGCGTGAGGCGGCGGCCGAGGCGCTCGGGGCGAACGCTCCGGTGACGTGCGACGCGAAGGGCGGGGCGCGCGTTTACGCGGAGCCCGTGGCGGAGGCGCCGGAGCTCGTGGTCGTGGGGGCGGGGCACGTGGGGGCCGCGGTCTGCGCCATCGCGGCGCGCTCGGGTTTTTCCGTTACCGTGCTCGACGACCGTGCGTCCTTCGCCAATCCCGTTCGTCTCCCCGATGCGGCACGAATCCTGGTCGGCGCGCCGCCTTTGCGGCTGGCGGAGTTGCCGTCACGCGATGATCGACACATCGTGCTCGTAACGCGTGGGCATCGCCTGGACGCCGAGTGTCTCGAGGTCGCCTTGAAGATGGAAGCGACCTACGTCGGCATGATCGGCAGCAAGAGGCGGGTCCGCCGGATTCGCGAGTGGTTGGGCGAGAAGGGAGTTGACCGCGCCGACCTCGACCGACTTCATGCGCCGATTGGCCTCGACATCGGGGCGGAGACGCCCGCCGAGATCGCGGTGGCGATCGTGGGCGAGATCATCGCCGGTCGGCGAAGACGCTAGCGCTCGCGGCTCGCCCTCTCGAACTCCTCGGGGGTGTCGATGTCGACGTGGATGCCCGGGTCTGGGACGGCCACCTCCGAGACGCGCGAAGCATCGCGTCGTACGACCTGGCGCGCGCCGGCGGTGTCCGGCGTCCGGAGGAGTTCCTCGAAGAGATCTCGCCCGAAGACGACGGGGTGGCCTCGGCGGTCGTCGTACGTCGGAACGACGATGCGGCTCGGCCCCGCCGCGGCTCGTAGCTGCGCGAGGGTCTCGGCGCGCACGGCTGGGTGGTCCACCAAGGCGACCAGCGTCGCGGTCACGGTCGAGGGCGCCCCGAGGTCGTGCAGCGCGATCTTGAGAGAAGAGAGCTGCCCTCGCTCGGGGGCGGGGTTCTCGAGCACGCGCACGTCGACGTCTTCGGGCAGCGCCGCCCGCGTCTCGGCCGCGTGGACCCCACAGACGATGAGGAGCGGGTCGAAGCCCGCCGAGCCGAGCGCGCGCAGCTGGCTCGATGCGAAGGTCTGCCCGCCCCAGGGGAGCGCGGCCTTTGCCCGTCCCATGCGAGTCGAGCTGCCTCCCGCGAGCACGATGGCCGCGACCCCTCGAGACGGCGAGGTTTCCGACACGCGAGTTCTAGAAATCGTCGAAGCAGTAGTCGCAGCGTGGCTCGTCGATGTAGCCGCCGTTGAAGCCGTTGCAGAGCTCATCGAGGTTCGAGTCTCCCTCGCCTGGATCGAACGGGGTCACGATGCACTGGCCATGGACGTCGTTTTCATCATCGCTGTCCAGGCAGGCACCGTCGACGTCGCCGATGTCTCCGATCTCACACGAACAGTCGGCCACATCGAGGGGATCACACGCACCGCCCTCGGACGACGAGATGCAGTAGAGTGGCCCGCAGTCGAGGAGGACTCCTTCGGGGAGCGAACAATCAAAGTCGTCGAGGCACACGCACACGCAGAGGGTGCCGTCGAACTGGCAGCTGTCGTCGCACCCGAGCGTACTGCCCGTGAGACAGTCGTCGGGGCCGTTCAGATTGAACCCGCCATAGATGTCGGTGCAGGTGTTGCCGTCGAGGTTGGCTCCGTCGCACTGCTCGCCGTCTTCGATGATGCCGTTGCCACAAATGGGACCAGGCGTCGGCGTGGGGCCGTCGTTCGGCGTCGGCGTCGGGCCGTCGCCGGGCGTCGGGGTCGGGCCGCCATCGGGCGTTGCGGTGGGGATGGGGCTCGGTGTTGGCGTGATTCCGGGCGTCGGAAGCGAGCCGGGAATCGGCGTCGGCGTCGGGCCGGCGGCGGAATCGATCCGCTTGATGGAGAAGTTCTGATCTTCCGATTGCCAGATCAGAACCGTGTCCTTCGTCGGGTCGGGGAATCCGGGGAGAGTGAACTCGCCCGTAATGTCACGGTTGAAGTTCTCGTCTGACGGCTTGGTGACCCAGAAGTGATTGGTCACGGCGAGTACGCCGTCGATCCACAGCTCTGCGGTGGCCGGCCCCTGGCCCAGGCGGTTCACGTTCGAGAGCGCACCAAAACCGTTGTCGATGTCGAGGCACGCGCCTTCGGTGTCGCCGCGGTCGGTTCCGTAGGCGGGCGTGATCGTCTCGGTAGCGGCCGTGCCTTTGATGACGAGCGAGATGCTCTCACTCACGTCGCACGCCCAGCCGGAGAAGACGAAGATGCCGCTCGCGAACTGGTAGGCACCGGGGTTCTCGAAGTTGCACTTGGTGGCGAAGCCGCTTGGGCATGCCGTCGAGGCCGCGGCGGCCGTCGCGGGTGAAGAGCCCGCCGGCGCGATCCCGAAGCTTTGCGTGCTCGTCGTCCAGATCGAGTCGACGGCTTCGCCCGCTCCGGGGAAGCCCGGAAGCGTGAACGCGCCGCCGAGGTCACGGTTGAAGTTGTCGTCCGTCGGTCGGGTCACCGTGAAGATGTTGGTTGCGACCACGACGCCGTCGAGCCTCAACTTGGCGGTGGCGGGCCCCGTGCCGAGGCGGTTCAGGTTGGTCAGGACACCGAAGCCGTTGTCCTCGTCACCGGTGCCGCAGTGCGCCGGAACGCCGGTGTCGCCGCGCGGCGTTCCGTAGTTGGCCTCGATCGTCTCGGTGCTCTCTGCCCCGATGAGCTCGATCGTCACCGTCGTCGCGTTGCACGCCCATCCCGAGATGACCGACACGCCGGACCGGAAGGAATCGGCGGCGGGGTTCTCCAGGACGAACTGTGCTGCGCCGGCAGATGTCGCCAGGAACAGCGGAACGAGGAAGGTTGCGGCGAGGAAGGACTGTCGCCGGGCGCCGCGGCCCAGCAGAAAACTGTTTGTCATATCCGTGAACTCCTCGGCTAGCCTGGCTCCCGGTACGTGAGAGTGTCAACGGACTTTCGCGACCACCACCCAAGAAGGCGTGCGCCTGCATGGCAGATCGCATCGCAGACGGAGCCCCGCTGAAACCTGCCTGCTCAGTCCGCGTAGGCTTCGCCGAGCATCTCGCGCTCTTTTGCTTCCAGCACGGCGGTGACCTCCTCGTCGACGACTCGGAATCTCTTCATGGCTTCTTCGAAGCGCTCTGGAGTGCCGCGCTCGGTTGCGAGCTGTCGTCCGTGTTTTCGAATCCAGTCGATGTGCCACGCCTCGTCCTTCGTGACCGTGCGCAGAACTTCGGCGGTGTCGGCATCCAGGTTGGGCCGACGGAGGTGTCGCTGGTAGCGCCGCAAGGCGCGTTGTTCGACCACGACGGTGAGAGCGAGGAGGTCGACGATGTCCCGCGGAATCCCGGCGGCCCGGCCGATCCGGGTCTGGTAGCCATCCGCGACGATCATCGGCTTGAACCCGGCTCGCAGGATGCGATCGGTCCACAGCCAGGCATGCTGCGTCTCCTCGGCCAAGTGCTGCGAGAGCATGGCCTGGGCGTCGGGGTCGTCGAGGTGCTTGAGGAGGCGAAACAGGAGATTCGCGCCGTGTTGCTCGGCATTGCGATAGAACGAGAACATCGCGACGTCGGGCGGAATGGCCGGATCTAAGTGACCTTCCTCGATGTCGATCTTCTGTGCAGTTGCCATCTCAGCGCTCCTCCGCATCCCCTCCGGGGAGGCGTCGCCCGCCCCGTGTCCCCCCGCTCGCGGCGGGACCGGCGAGCAGTATAGGAACTGAAACGACGTTTCCACCAACCTAGGGGTCACCGCCGAGACTTTCAACTCGGTCCCAATCGATGAGGGGGTACCCGAATGGGCGTTGGGGACGGGGGAGGCCGCGTTTATGCGGGCGCGCAAGGCCGCTCGGAACTTCCGCTCACTTCGTGCTTCGGCACTGCGGGTTCGCCAATACCGGTCCTGCGCTCATCACGAGGCCCTGGGTGGCGCGGTCCCACCGGTAGCAGACGTTCTTGCAGATCTGGGGGCCGGTAGGGCCCTGCGTTCGTACGCCCTCGCAGCAGATCAATCGGGGGTCGTCGAGGTCGGTCTCGCAGTATCCCTCGCCGTCGTGGTCGAGGTCGAGGTTGGAGAGTCGCGAGTCGGCGCCGATCCGTCGGCTCGTACACGTGCTTTCGAGGGTGAGCTTTTCACCGCTGCGACTCTGAATCTTCACCGAGACCTTGTGGCTCTTGGGGGCGAGGAGCCCGAAGTTCAAGACCCCGGAGAATCCCGTGCGTTGCGGTGCGCGCCGCTGGTTTTTCGCCACATCCGCCCGGCTCGCGCAGCAGGGAACCTCGATCGACTTCTGGCCGTCGATGTAGACCTGGAAGGGTTGCAGGAGTTCGGACCCGGTCGAGCTGTAGGCCCACCCGCGGACGTTGCGGACTCCAGCGCAGTCGCCTCCGTTCGATGGTTCTTCGAGAACACCTACGAGGCGGGCCGAGGCCGGGGCGGCCGCAAGCGAGAGGACGAAGGCCGCGACGGTGAGGGGCAGCACTCGGGGGTTGCGCATGTCGGTATTTCGGCGCCAGCGCCCGTTTCGATTAGCGCCTCAGGTCGGGGAGAACCGGCAGGCGAATCGCCGACGTCTGTCGACGCATCATGCCGGGGAAGAGCAGTCGAATCAGGTAGACCAGCCCAAAGCGTCGTGGAACGGTCACCTCGAATGCTCCACGCCCGAGTGCGGCGAGAACCGTGTCGCAGAATTCTTCGACTTCGATGAAGCTCTTCTTCGTTCGCTCGGGCATGCGGTCGAGCGTCGCCTCGTCGAACATCTCCGTCCGGACCAGGACCGGATAGACGCACATCACGTGGATGCCCAGCGGTTGCAGCTCCATCGCGAGGCTCTCGGTGAGTCCGGTGACCGCGAACTTCGTGGCGGCGTACGTCGCCTCGTCGGGTTGTCCGAGGCGCCCTGCGAAGGACGAGAGGTTTACGATCCACCCTTCGCCTCGCTCTCGCATCGGGGGCAGCGCGGCCCGGACCCAATTCGCGACTCCGAAGTAGTTCACGCGCATCATGCGCTCCGCGTCCTGTGGGTCCTGATCCTTGAAGAGGGAGTGTCGGGCGTAGCCGGCTGCGTTGATCAGAAGGTCGAGGCGTCCGTACTCGGCGAGAACGTGTGCCGCCGCATCTTCGATCTCTTCGGGCGAGCCGACGTCGCAGGGCACCACCAAGGCCGTCCCCCCCGCGGATCGAATCTCTGCGGCGAGCTCTTCGAGGCGGTCCGTTCGGCGGGCGACCAACGCCACGCGCGAGCCCCGCGCGGCGACGGCGCGAGCGAGGCCGCGGCCGAGACCACTGGACGCCCCCGTGACGACGGCGACACGGTCTTTGAGGTCGCGGAGGCCGGGCATCGACGCGGGCTTCCTCAGGCGTGCCCTGCGACCTGCGAGTCCGTCCGTAGCCGGGTTCGCGGGGCGGGGGATGTCTTCGCGCGCGTGCCGTTCTTGGGGTTCGGGGCCTGCGCGCGCTCGATCAAGGCGAGCGCTTCACGTCGGCTGGGGCCCGGGAACGCGCGTTCGGTGTCCGGCCAGACCAGGGAGCGCACCAGGAACGGTACGGTTCGCGCGAGCACGCGCGGCGACAAGAGGCCGTCCTGCGGCTCCTCGAGCATGTTCATGACACGCATCGCGGCGCGATAGACCTGCCCGTCTTCGCGGACGGCCGGCCCGAAGCCCTGTTGCAAGAAGGTCCGAGCGGCGCGGCCCGTCAGTTCCGTGACGCGCGCCGTCGGGTCGGTGAGCCAGGACCACGCCCACGACAACAGATCCTGCTCGCTGGGGTCGGCCTCGCGGCGTTCGCGGACCGTCTGGGTCATGCGATCGCTGCCCGCCGCGTGGCGCCAGTACGGCTCGACCTCGCGTCGGGCGCGCCGGTGGTACGTCGCGACGGCTGCGTCGAGATCTCCCCCGTGTTCGGCGAGCGCTCCGTCGAGTAGCGTCGCAGAGATCATGCCGGAGGTCACTCCTCGGCCGTAGATCGGGTTGGAGTGGTACATCGCGTCGCCGATCGCGGCGAAGCCTCGGACGAGAAGCTCGCCATCGCGCTCGAAGCGTCGCTTC
>JAJCZO010000024.1 GCA_029262355.1 Deltaproteobacteria bacterium | reverse complement strand
CTCCGACCGCGCATAGCCCCACTACCTCCGCCTTGAACTCAGGCGTAAACGCTCGCCGCTTCCTCTTGGTCTTCGTCATGGATCACTCCCAGCGCTTTCTCGCGCTTTATTGAGTGTCCATCAAACCGGGGGAGGGCTAGACTTCAGATCACCAGAGTCTCGGGTTGAACCCTGAACACCTGCACCTCGGCGAAGTAGCGATGGGCGCGAGTAGAGCCTCAGGTAGTCCGTCCTCGCCACCACCACGAGGTCCATCGTGGAAACGTTCACGATGAACTGCCCGCCGAAGCCAGTGGCGCGCATGAACAGCAGGTCGCCGCCGATGAGGGCAAATGCAGAGCGCACGTACGTAAGCACCCGAGAGACTCGTGCACCGAAAGGCGGCGCCCCTCTGGCCAAGGCAGGCACAGCCGGTCAGTCCACTGCTCGCCTCACGGCAACCTCGTTCTGCTGGACACTTCCTCTCAAGGCGTTGTCCGGGGGCTAGCGGCTCTCATCTCAAGACAGCAAAAGGATGCTGCATCCCATACATTCCACGCATATTCCCCCGCTCCTCGCGCATCTGAAGCAGAGGTCTGCCGCTTACGGAGTTGCATCCACACAAGAAGCGACGTCATGCGGACGGCGCCGTGTGCACGGACCTTCTGCGGCATTGGTTGTGCGAGCCGAGGATGTTCGTCGTGCACCTGATCCCTGATACTCCTTGGTGAACCTGCTGGTCGGCAGCCTTCCTTGTCGCCACAGGCTCGACGCGGCCCTCTGACATGAACAGAGCACGCCTCCAACACCGCCCCTGTCCCAACTGCCCACATCGCGCAACGCGCTGCTGAGGCCACCCAGCGCGTTCCCGTGGTGGTTCTCGCAGCGCCGTTGCCGTCGAGATGATCACCATGGCCACCATCGTCGTCTAGGACGACGTCCGTTCCGTAGTCGATGTCCAAGTCGGTCAGGATCGAGTTCGAGCAGAACGAAATATGTCTCGTGCAACAAGCTCTCCGGGACGCCCGAGAAGATCAACGTGTCGTTAGCCGTAATGCCACTCCCATCGTGTCACCGATCGTTCTTTCTCGAAGATGGCCACCGGGACGGTCGTGTCCACACATGACGGATCTGTCGGCGAGTCTTCCCTTCGAAGAGAACGGAGAAGAACAGCACCTGGCCAGCGTCCGCTACGCGCACGGCGTGCCATCAGAGCTAGCAACGCCCCTGTCGGTCGTGTCGGTCGTGTCGGTCGTGTCGGTCGTGTCGGTACACGACGGTCGTCACGAGATCTCTCGCTCATAAGAAAGCGCGGAGAATCGAGACCGAGATGCCACTCCGTGCAGGCAGGGGACGGCATGGGTGGCAACGACGGCTTCGAAGGCCTCGATCTTCTGGTCTGCAGCCGATGACTGCGCACCGAGGAACTTTCGGGACTTGGCATTCGTGTTGCTCTGAGGTGGGCTACGTCTTCGTAGGGACGGGTCCGTCTCCTGCGAGAAAATTCAGCAACAGAGTTCAGGAAATGCGGGTTCGACGGGCAACCAAGACGAGGTTTCTTGGCCGAGCGAGGTAAGACTTAGCGGCGGGCGGGTATGTAAGAGTATGTGCGCAGTCGTCGATCCACCGCCAACCCCGGAGTTCCTCCAGCGAAGGGAGAGTCACAAATCGAGGCCGTAGCTGCCCCCACTTTCGACCGACTCGCGGCTCCCGACCTGGTCGAGAGCGGTCACCGTCGGACGACCAAGCGATCCTCGACGCGACCTGCCAGCCAGATCGATGTCGATCTACTCGTGGCACAGCTTCCCCTCCCGGTGATGCCGACCCTGATCGAGTCAGCCCTTCAACGGATGCAGGAAGAGATGGTCCCGATCCCGCTCGCGGCCAAGCCCCAGCGCGAACTTCTTTCAGTCGATGAAGCCGCCGAACAGCTTTCCATCTCACCGAAGACACTCCGCGAGGCGATGAGTACCCGCCTCAAGCTGGGAGTCCATTGGCACAAGTTCGGCGCACGTTCTCTGATCGACTGGCAAGCCGTCGTTGATCTTGTACGCAGCGGCAAGTGTTGAGCGAGGACTGATGATCACTCTTCCGGCGGTCGAGGCTGTTGGCCTCACCATCGACCCGACCCTGCTCGCCCTTCTTGGGCTGACGCTGGCGGGCGTCGTCGTTCGCGGCAAGAAGCTCTGGCTCGACTTCTGGTGTGCCGACCTACAGCCGTCCCGCTGCCGAGAGCCGACCGGCCTCGACAACACGCCGGACAACCGCAAGAAGGCCGTGGCTCACCTTGACGAGATTCGCGCCCAGATCCGTCGCGGTACGTTCGAGTACGCGCAGCACTTCCCTCGCTCCAACAGGCTCGACGAGGTGGAGGAGAAGGGCGAGAGCACGTTCACCAAGAAGACCCTGCTCGGGCGCTACATGGTGCGCTGGCTCGCGGCTCGGTCTCCTCTGCGTGCCGACAACTCCGTCGTCGAGGACGCAGAGATCCACCCGACGACCTGGCTCCACGACAAGGGCGTCGTGCAGCGACACATCGCTCCAGAACTTGGGGTGCTGTCTCTCGACGAGATCACCCCCGGCGTCGCCATCGACTTCCGTCGCTCACTTGAGAGAGAGTTGATCGACGAGGGGGGCCGTGTCGTCCGCAAGCCGCTGCGGGCGAAGACGGTGAACAACATTCTCTCCGTCCTGCGCACCGCCTTGGAGGAAGCCGTCGGTCGCGGGCTGATCGAGCGCAACCCCGTCGTCTCCTACCGCCGTCGTCGTCGGAAGCTCCGTGCCGACCCTCAGCCTCTCGCGCAGGAAGAGGTGCAGGCGTTGCTGGCAGCCCTTCCTGGCCGGGTCGATATGCGTGACGGGGCCTACGTGGACCACGGCACCCTGAACGACCTCTACACCGTGTGGTTCCTCACCGGCTGGCGGCCCAGCGAGATCGCGGCGCTGCGATTCGACTGGCTGTCGTTCACGACCCAAACAGCGCAGATCCGTGCCGGGAGGTCTCCCCGCCGCGATTGGACCTCCCCCGGTTTGATGGACATTCGATAAAGCGCGAGAAAGCGCTGGGAGTGATCCATGACGAAGACGAGGAAGAAGAGACGAGCGTTTGCGCCTGAGTTCAAGGCGGAGGTGGTGGGGCTATGCGCGGTCGGAGA
>JAJCZO010000023.1 GCA_029262355.1 Deltaproteobacteria bacterium | reverse complement strand
CGCAGGATCACGTTGCGGTGAACCTTCGACTGGCCGGGGGACGCGCTGTATTCCCAGGCTGGGAAGGTCGTGAAGCGGCAGGCGCTCGACCGATCGTACCACTCCTCTGCCGCCTCCTGCGTCTCTTTCCAGACGGTAGCGACGATCGGGCGACACCGTTCGGCGTTTTCGCCGCAGATCGCCTCGGAGCGTCCGGATAGGCTGACCAGGCCGGTGATCCGTGCCCCGACGCCCTTTGCGCCGATGAGCCAGCCGAGCCAGCCTTGCGTCTCGCCTCGGTAGATGCGGCAGTCGCGCGAATCGTAGACAGGCGATCCGGGGGTCGTGCAGAGGGTCACCTCGGCGAGGAATTCCGCGTGGTCCGTCACGGCGGCGAAGTCCAGCGGGCGCCCGATCTGCACCGTGCGTGTACCGTTCCCGTCGGCATCGAGTGGCGGCAGCGCGATCGGCTCCCCACTCGCGTAGCGGTACGCGTCGCTCGGTGAGAGGACGACGTCGCGGGTGCGAGCATCCATTGAGAGTCCGGTGTGGACGTGGAGATCCCCGAAGAAAGCCCGCCGGCTCGGGGCGCGATCGGCGCACGCTTCGCGTGGGCGGAGCTCGGCGGCGACGGCCGGGCCACCCGGCGGGCGCCACGTATATTGGTCGAGCTCGAGCGAGCATCCGCTCGAGAGGACGAGGAGGACGCCGAGCCATCGCAAAGTCATCCCCTCGTATCGCATGGCAGACCGCGTCCGGGCTAGTGCGCCGCCGCCGAGATCGGGGGAACCCCTTGCCGCCCTCGTCTACGGGGCCTGAGCGCGGTAGATCGCCCGCGCGAACGAGCGCCGGCGCGCCTTGCTTAGATTCTCGGGATGATCTCCTTGCCGAATCGCTCGATGATCTCGCCCCCGGCGCCGCCCGAGAGGATGAGGTGCTCGACGCCCCACTCCCGCTCTCGACGCTTCAGTTCTTCTACGCACTCGTCTGCCGTGCCGATCAATGCCAGCGGCATTCGCCGCGCTTGATCGCCGGTGAGGCCGAAGCCCGCAGCAAGGCCATCGGCCATCTGCTGGCCGGCTTCCTCGGTGTCGGCCAGAAACGGAACGAACACCGTCGTCGAGATCGTGAGCGCGCGGCCATGCTTTGCGGCCTCGTCCCGCACGAAGTCGACTTTCGTGCGAAAGCCGTCCTCGGTGAGCTTCGCCATTTCGCTGGGAAGTGCCGTGCCCGCTTTGCCGATGTCGATGATGATGTTCACGACGTCGGCCTCGCGCGCAGCGATTCGCAGAAGGCCTTTGCCACTGCCGCCCATGACCACCGGCGGGTGAGGTTGGGTGACCGGTTGAGATGTGATGAACGCATCCTTCAACTGGAAGAACTCGCCGTCGAACGTCGTGCGCTTCTCCGTCCACAACGATTTTATGATCCGGGTCGCTTCGTCGAGCATCCGCAAGCGGGGCTTGATGTCGGGGAACGAGATCCCCGTCATTGCGAACTCGTTCTTTGTCCATCCGGCGCCGATCCCGAGGACGGCGCGCCCGCCCGAGATCTGGTCGATCGTGCCGATGGCCTGTGCGGTGAGAGCGGGGTGGCGGAATAGGTTGCAGAGGACGTGCCCGCCCACCCGGACCCGCCTGGTGCTTGCCGCGATGCCGCCGAGCATTGCGATCGCCTCCTGCATGATAGTTTCGTCGAGCTGACCGCTGCCCGGCGGTTCGTTCGCGAAATGATCCGGCACGTAGACCGAGGAGAACCCTTGCTCCTCGGCGCTTTGGGCGAGCTTGATCAGTTGGGGGGCGGGCTGGCCAGCGAGCTGCACGGCGATGTCCATGACAGTCGCCGGTAGCACGTTCCCCAAAAGCGGTCATCCCGTACACGGCGCCTATAGCGTGGTATAGGGAGAACGACGCATCGCGGTCGGTCCCGGCGAACGGCCCATCATGACCGTCGACCGTCCGGTCGATCATCTTTAGGACAAACCGAAACTGCTCGTGAACGTACGTATAAGTGCGGAGAGATCTGTCCGATGTACTTGCTGTGACCATGCCACCGTTCTAGAAGTGAAGCTACGATGATGATGCCGGACACAGCAGATCCCTCACCTGAGCTCGTACCCGGACCGTCGGTTGGCGTCGGAGCCTTCGTCGACCAACCCCGGGTCATACACGATGGTCGGCATGCGCGCGCCGAGCGCACGCAGAAGGCCGTCACGCAGGGCATGCTCGATTGCCTCGAAGCGGGCGACGTCCATCCCACGGCTCGGCACGTCGCCGAACGCGCTGGAGTTTCGGTGCGAGCGGTCTTTCGCCATTTCGATCATCTCGAAACTCTGTTCGCTGCGGTGTGTGAGTTGCAATACGACCGAGTGCTTCGGTCGCTGCGTCGAGTGAAGCAGGTTGGGACCACGTCGGATCGCGTCGTGGCCTTCGTCGTCCAGCAGGCTCGCTTGAACGAGCGAATCTCGCCGGTGCGTCGCGGCACGCAGCGCTACGAGCCTGTGTCGCCTGCGATCGCGCGATCCAACGAGCGCCTTCGTCAGCGCGATCGTGAAGAGATCGCGCGTGTGTTCGAAGCCGAGTTGGCAGAGCTTCCGGCCACTGATCGCCGCGAAGCAGTGCGCGCCCTCGCTGCCACGTCGAGCTGGAGCCACTGGGAAGAACTCCGTCGCCACGAACACCTGGCGGCGCCTCGCGCGCGCAAGGTCCTCGAGCGAGAGATCCGCGCGGTTCTTTCGGCGGACTGAGTCGGGCAGTTTTCGCGAGCTCGTCCGAACCCTGGACCCTGAAGGTGGCGGCCGTCTTTCGTAGTATCGGCTACGGTCGGGATTGCGCCACCCGGCGTCCTGCGACTGCCTCGAGGCTGCGCGGTATCGCGTCGTGGGCCTCGCGCGTCCCTCCTCGCTCTGGAGCTCGATGCGATGACCGTGCCGGTGCGTCGTGACGCGATCGCGATGATCTCGGCCGGTGTGGAAAGAGCTGCCCCGTCGAGAGCGGCTCTCGGTGGCCGCCCTGTGCTCGAGCGCCTCGCCGCCTTGGCGCTGGTCCGCGTCTGGTCCCGGGAAGCCCGAGGCTCAGGTCGGGGGCCGATGTGTGCTGCGTCCGGCCTCTTGAAGGCCCAGGTCTCGGATCATTCGAGTGAGACTCTGTCGGTGCATGCCGAGCGTCTCGGCGGCGAGCCTTTGGTTCCCTCCCGCTCGGTCCAGCGCGGAACGAATGACGCGGATCTTGAAGCTGCGCACTTGTTCCGACAGAGGCATTCCCTCGAGGGCCTCGTCGACGATGCCGCGAGCGGGCGGCGCACCACCCTCGAGCGGTCCGGAGAGGCGAAGCACTTCTTCTTCGCTGAGCACGAGTGCCCGCTGGATCACGTTGCGGAGTTCGCGGATGTTGCCGGGCCATCGGTGTTTCTGAAGGGCGTTCATCGTTTCGGTTGCGACGCTTTTCACCTCGCGTCCTATGCGCGGCGACTCTTCACGAACGAAGTGTTCGACGAGTCGCGGAATGTCTTCGATCCGCTCGCGCAGCGCTGGTAGCTGGAGCGGCACGACGTTTAGCCGGTAGTACAGATCCTCGCGGAAGCGACCCGCGCGAACCTCGGCGATCAGATCGCGGTTGGTCGCGGCTACGAGGCGTACGTCGACCACGCGGACCGCATTGCTTCCGAGGCGCTGGACTTCGCCTTCCTGCAGCGCGCGCAGGAGCTTCGCCTGCACGTTGGCGGGCAGCGTGTCGACATCGTCGAGGAACAAAGTTCCGCCGTCGGCGATTTCGAAGCGCCCGGGCTTCGCGTTGGTTGCGCCGGTGAACGCGCCGCGCTCGTAACCGAAGAGTTCACTCTCGAGCAGTGAATCGGGCAAGGCCGCGCAAGCGACCTTCACGAGCATCCGCCCCGCCCGTTTACTGCGTTCGTGTAGCGCGCGAACGAGCAGTTCCTTGCCGGTTCCTGTTTCGCCTTGCACGAGCACCGCTGCGTCCGTCGGGGCGACGCGCTCGAGTTGCGCGACCACGGCCTTCAGCGCGGGGCTTCGCCCAACCATCTCGCCGCCCGTGTCCGTGACGAGATCGATCTCTTCGCGAAGGTAGATGTTCTCTGCGCGCAGTTGGCTCTCGAGGTTCTCCACGGCGCTCCACGCGCGCGCGTTCTCGAGCGCCGCTGCGGTTTGCGCAGCGAGGGTTTCCAAAAGGATCTCGTCGTCTCGCGTGTGGAGGCGCCCGTCGGTGCGGGTTCCCAGGAGCATCGCTCCGACCCGCGACTCGTTGGGCGGCAGCGGGACGCTGAGCGCAATGCCGAGTTCTTCCGCCCGGGCTACCGCCGACTTGGCGGGAGCGCGGCGGCCCTTGCGCGGTACTTGGAAGTTCGTCGAGTTGCCGCGTCGAATGAGCGCGTAGAGCGAGTCGGAGCCCGGCAGCACGATCGGGTCGGTTCCGCGGGCCGGGCTGAGCTCCGTGAGTTCCCGACCCGGTGGGCCCACGACGACTCGCGTAGACCTCGACATGACGCTGCGCGACGCCGCGTCGCGCAGGACGCGTATGATCTCGGATTCGCCTCGGGCGCGGACCAGTTGGCGGCTCGCCTCGTGCACGGTGACTCGCGCTTCGGCGAGGCGCGGAAAGAGAATCCTCTCTACGCGTTCTTCGATGTGTTGTCGTAGCGGGAAGGCGGCGGTGATCGCGGCGACGAGCAGGACGGTAGTGGTGCCGGATACGGCCCATGCGGCCACACTGCCGAGCCGACCCGAGAGTGCCGCGAGGAGAAGGAGTTGGAACGCGACTGCGCCGCCGGCGATGACGACCGCGGTGAGTCCGCGCCGGACGACGGAGTCGAGCTCGAAAAGGTTGTGGGCGATCATCGCGTACACGAGAAGAACGCCGAGCAGCCAGAGCGGCAAAAGGTACACGAATAGCGGGAGGTTCACGGGGAGGTAGCCGAGAAGACTCGCTGAGACGAGCAGCCCGCCTGGTAGCGTGATCGCCAGGCTCACCAACAGAACGCGCGCTTGTTGCCGCGTTGCTTGGTCGGGGCTTCGCGCCGCGGACCACGCGAAGTTGGCAAGGATCATCAGCGCCGCGATCTGGAACAGCGCCATCTGCACGTAGTCGAGCGTGCGGAGGAATTGCGGATTGCGCTCGAGCGCGACGGCGAAGGCTGCCCAGTACGCCGCGTTCAGTCCGTAGACGGCCGCCGCGGTGGACCGGAGCTGGCTTCGCGCGGGGCCGATGCGACTCGGAAAGACCAGTCCGAGCATCATGAGGCTGCCCGACGCGAGCGTTCCGCATAGGACCGTCCACGGGACCATCTCGTGCGCGACGAAGTAGTCGAAAGTCGAGAACCCAAAGTTCGTGGAGAGTCCGATGTTCGTCAGGAAGAAGAGCTGTGCGGTTACGTCGCTCGGGCGGGAGAGGACCGGCACCGCTCCGATGAGGAGACCGACGATTCCCCCGATGATCAGTGGCAGGAACAGCGAACGCCAGTCTTCCGAGGTGAAAGTGCTCGCCCTCACGGTGATCTCTCGGGTGCGACGTGCTGCGTTCTCCAGCGCGTAACGCACGGGCGCGCCGGGCGGGATCGTAGAGAGACGCTTCTCCAGCGCCTCGGCGTCATCTACCGGGTCGCCGTTCACCGCGACGACGCGCTCCTGGAAGCGGGGAGCGTTCGGTAGGTCCTGGAGGGCCGTCGGCATGAACATGGCGGGCCCGACCTGGCCGTTGGGCAGGACGCCGAAGCCGGCCCACGGCCGCCCGATCCGCTCGACACCCTGTTGCCAACTGAACGCGGCGAGAGCGAGTGCCATGATCGTGACGCTGACCACGAGGATTCGGATGAGGCGGGGGCTGGCGGTGTTCATGGGAGTGCGCTGATCGTACTCGATCGAGCGCCCCTCGGGCGAGAGCATGCCCCGCAGCCTGTGGTCACAGATCGTTGCGGCCCGGGCTGCTCCGGTTGGGCCTGGGGCCGGGCGGAGCAGGTGGCGGCCCCTCGCGCCGTCTCGCGGTGCATGTTCCCTTCATCGGCGGTTATGCCTGTGATCTAAAGGGAATAGCTCAGTAAAACTTGGTTCTGCAGGCGCGCCGCAACATTACGCGCGCAACGGAACGAGTCTGAAACGCAACGTTCCGCTGCGGCAACGGCGCGTTGCCGAGAAAGTTGAAAAATCGTGGAAAATCAGAAGTTTGCAGATGTGGTCGTTGGCTGGACGCGGCGACTCCGAGGTCGACGTCGAATTTACCCCGGCCCCCGCCCGATCCTGAGCCCGTTGGTGAGTTCAATCATGAGACCCGACATGGCGATAGACATGTCTCATGCGCGCTGGCTCGACACCGCGATCACCTCGCCCGTCATGTAGGATGAGTAGTCGCTCGCCAGGAAGACGATCACGTTCGCGACTTCCCAGGTCTCCGCAGCCCGACCGAAGGCCTCTCGGGAGACGAGTTCCTCGAGCAGATCCTCTGGTGTGACCTTTGAGAGAAATTGGTGCATCGCGAGGCTCGGCGCCACGGCGTTGATGCGGACCCCTGCCTGCGCCGCCTCGATCGCAGCGCAGCGCGTGAGAGCCATGACGCCGGCCTTCGCGGCGGCGTAGTGGGCTTGGCCCGCCTGGGCCCTCCATCCGAGTACCGAGGCGTTGTTGACGATCACGCCAGCGCCCCGCGGCTGCATGTATCGCAGGGCGGCACGGGTCATCCGGAACGTTCCGTTCAGAGTGACGTCGAGAATCGTGTGCCACTGCTCGTCGGTCATGTCGACCAGGTTCGTCGTGCCGCCGAGGCCGGCGTTGTTCACCAGGACGTCGATCCGCCCAAGCTGCCTCGAAGCTGCCTCGATGAGCGCCTGGACGTCGTCTTCCTGCGTTACGTTGCAGATCTGTTGGTGGATGGGTCGTCCTCCGGCGACCTCTTCGAGCGCCTCGGCCGCCGACGCGAGGCGGCGATCGTGGATGTCGCTGATCATGACGGCGTCGGCTCCCTCTTCGAGGGCGCGCTTGGCCGTGGAGAACCCGATCCCGGTGCCGGCGGCGGCAGTGACGAGAATCGTCTTTCCCGCCAGGAGGTTTCGACCCTCTGGGTAGGGCGGGGGCGGAGCGGGCATGGCTTCTCCTTCTATTTGGGCTGTGTCGCGCGGGGCTCGCGTGGCAGGCCCAGGGCCCGCTCGCCGATGATGTTTCGTTGGATCTGGTTCGTGCCGGCGTAGATCGTGTCCGACCGGGCGAACAGGTACATGGCCTGGAGTCGGTTCAGCTCGTAGGGCGCGGCGTCTGCGATCTCGGCCTCGGGGCCGAGCACGTCCATGGCGAGCTTGCCGAGCTCCCGGTGCCACGTGGCCCAGTAGATCTTGGTGATCATGGCCTCGCGTGGCAGTGCGGCTCTCTCGGAGTTCCCCAGCGTCCGAATGGCGTTGAACCGCATGATCTTCAGTCCCATCCAGGCGTCGATCAGGCGCTGGCGCATGACGGGGTCGGACGCTTTGCCGTTGCGCTGAGCGATGTCGAAGATCTCGTTGAGCTCGTTGGCGAACAGGCTCTGCTGGCCCAGGGTGGAGGCCCCGCGCTCAAAGGCGAGGGTGCCCATGGCGACCTTCCAACCCTCGCCTCGTTTGCCCACGACGTTGGGCGCCGGGGTGCGGGCGCCGTCGTAGAAGACCTCGCTAAACTCGGACGTTCCGGTCATCTGGACGATCGGACGGACCTCGATACCGGGCTGCTTCATGGGCACGAGCAGGTAGGAGAGGGCTTTGTGGCTCGTGGCGGCATCGGGCTCGGTCCGGCACAGGACGAAGCACCAATCCGCCCACTCACCACCCGACGTCCAGACCTTCTGGCCGTCGATGACCCACTGGTCGCCGACCAACTCTGCCTTGGTCTGGACGTTTGCCAGGTCGGAGCCGGCATTCGGCTCGCTGTATCCCTGGCACCAGAGCTCGTCACCCGAGACGATTGGAGGCAGGAATCGCTTCTTCTGTTCGTCGGTCCCGAAGGCGAGGATCGTCGGGCCCAGCAGGTTCTCACTGACTTGGCTCAGTCGGCCGGGGCCGCCTGCCTTGGCGTACTCCTCGTGGAAAATCACCTGTTGGGCGAACGGAAGGTCACGGCAGCCGTACTCCCGGGGCCAGCCCACACCGATCCAACCGGCTTCGCCAAGGCGCTTCTCCCACGCGAGCCTCTGGTCGAACAGCGAGTGCTCGTCGCCCGGGCCGCCGCGGCCGCGCACCCCCGCGAACGGGCCCGACAGTTCGGTCTCGAGCCAGGTGGCGAGCTCGAGGCGGAACGCTTCGTCTTCTTCGCTGAAGTGGAGATCCATGGGGTGGATGACCACGCAGGCCCGAACGGGGGCGCGGTGCACGTCGGTATAGAAGCGTGTGCCGCGGCCCGCAACCGACGAATTTGCCGAGCCAGGGCAAGAGAGAGGTCTCTAGTGCACCGCCGTCGACATAGGGTTAACGGATTGCCGTCTATCGGCGTTCGTCGCAAGGAACGGCGACGCAGGAATATAGGCAATCTTCCGAGGAGACGAGACGCGGCGACGGACGTCGAGGGGCGGCAAGGCGTTAAC
>JAJCZO010000022.1 GCA_029262355.1 Deltaproteobacteria bacterium | reverse complement strand
CGCGCCGAGATGATCCGCACGAAGCGTGTCGAGGGAGATGAGGATCACGTTGCGCGGTGGCCCGAGCTCCGCGCGCACCGCCGGCGCGGGGCGCACGGCACCGACCACTGCGAACGCCACCAGGAGGAGCGCGAGGGCCGGTACGACTCGGAGCCGGAGCGAAGACATCCCCCCATTGTGACGGTGCGGCCGGGTCCCCGCCACCCGCGATGGAACCGCGGAGGTCACGGCTCTCGAAGGGACGCCAGCACTTGGCGCCGAATCTTGCCCAGCGCGGTGCGCGGCAACGCATCCACGAGCGTGAGACGCCGGGGTCTTTTGTGGGTGGCCAATGTTTCGCGACATGCCTCGCGGAGGTGCGCCAGCGTGAGCGACGCACCCGGGTTCGGCACCACCCAAGCCCCGACGACCTGCCCCCACACCGGATCCGCCACCCGCGCCACAGCCACCTCCGCAACACCCGCAACTCGAGCGAGGACGGTCTCGACCTCGACCGGCGATACGTTCTCGCCACCCGTGACGATCACGTCGTCGTGCCGACCAAGCACGGTGAGGGCGCCCGAAGAGTCGATCCGCCCGAGGTCGCCCGTGTGGAGCCACCCATCGGGCGCGAGCGCAGCACGCGACACGGTCGCTCCCCGAACCTGGATCTGTCCGACCTCGCCTGCGCCCGCGAACTGGCCGACCGGATCGACGATCGCCACTTCGGTCGGCAGGAGCGGCGCACCCACTCGCCCCGTTTCGCCCAGGACCTCGTCCGGCCCAAGGGTCGCCACCTGCGACGCGGTCTCGGTGAGGCCATACGTCGGCGCCGCGGGGAGGCCCCCCGCGCGCGCTCGCTCGAGAAGGTCCAACGGAGCGCTCGCTCCCCCAATGAGCGCACACCGCAACGCCGGCGCCGAAACCGCGCTGCCGTCGAGCAGGCGCGCGAGCGTCGTAGGCACGAGCGATACCATCGTCGTGCCCTCTTCGGCCAGCGCATGCCGCACCCCCGGCAAGTCGAAGCCTCGGTGCAGGATCATCGTGCTCCCCAGAAGCACCGTGCGGAACAGAATCGATAGCCCCCCTAGGTGCGAAAGCGGCAGGCACGCGAGCCATCGATCATCCGGCCGACTACCGAGCCGCGCCGCACTGCCGAGCGCACTCCACAAGAGGTTGCCTGCCGTCAGCTCGATGGGCTTGGGGCTCCCGCTCGTTCCCGAGCTGAAGACGACCAGGGCAACGCTGTCGAGGTCGATGCCCGGCCCGGGAAGCCGTGCGCCATTGGCGGCGTGGGTGTCCGTGTCGAAGCAGAAGAGCTCCGCGGTGACCTCGCGCGCGACGGCGCGCGCCAGGTCGCGAGTCGCGCCGCTTGCGATCACGACCCCCGGCACCGTCGAGGCCGCGAGCGGGCGTGCTTCACCCAGGCCGAGACGGGGATCGAACGAGATGGCGGGGCGGCCGAGTCGCACGCACGCGAGCACGGCTTCGACCAGCGGAAGTCCGTTCTCGAGCACGATCGCCACGGAGGCACCGGGCCTGATCTCCGCCAACCGGGCCGCGAACACGGCGACGCGGCGCTCGAGCTGCGCGAACGAGACCACACCTTCCTCCGTCACGACGGCCGCGTGCCCGCCACGCGCTGAGGCCTGTCGCCCCAGCCAATCGGGCTGAACCATCATCCGACGCCCCGCCCGAAGCGAGCGAGCGCCTCGGGATCGAGCTCGACGCCGAGGCCAAGCCCCGGCGGAGGCCTCATCGATGCCCCCCGCACAATCGGCTCCAGGCTGAGATCTCCCGAGAGAAGCGCTCCGGTCGACAGTCCGCACGCCGCCAGTGTTCCCGGCACGGCAGCACCGAACGCCAACCCGGCGGCGATGCCCACGCACGTGTCGATCCCACTGGTGACCGCGAGAGGCAACTGCGCCTGCGCGGCCACCCGAGCGACATCTCGCGCGGGGCTGAGACCGCCCACCTGAACGAGCTTCACGACGATCGCATCACAGGCGCCGTGCTCCGCGAGTGCGACGACATCCGCGGCACCCCCTACCGATTCGTCGGCGGCCACCGCTACGCCGACCTCCCGACGAAGGGCCGCCAGCGCGTCGACGTCTCCCGACGCGAGAGGCTGCTCGACCCACTCGACATTGGGAGCCGCAAGGCGCGCGCAGGCATCGCGGGCCTGCGGGGGATCCCACGTGCCGTTGGCGTCGAGGCGCAGCGCCAGACCGGGCTCGGCCGCTCCAAGGGCAGCCACCTCGGCCGCCGTGGTGTCGATGTCGCCGGCGATCTTCCTCTTCGCACACGTGAAGCCATCCGCGACCGCGACCCGCGCCTCGCGAAGGCAGCCCGTGAGGTCGTCGGCCTCGATCACGGCGTTGATCGGCACACGGGGGCGACGCGCCCCCAGCAACTCGACGAGCGACAGGCCTCGACCGCGCGCCCTCAGGTCCCACAGAGCAGTATCGAGCCCACACGCAACCCAACGCGGTTCCCGCCCGACTCTCAGCACGATGTCTTCGAAGAAGGAGAGGTCCGCACCACGCAGTCGTGCCGCAATCTCGGGAAGACGCGCCGCCTCACGTTGCGCGTCTTCTCGTGCCGCATGCGGGTGCGGTGCCGCCTCGCCCAGCCCAATCGTGCCATCGGCTGCGACGAGACGAACGATCCAACCACTGCGTTCTGCGATCGCCCCGCGCGCGGTTCCGAGAGGCCGTATCAACGGGATCGAGAAGGCCAGGAGATCGACATCCACGATCTTCACAACAGCAGCCCCGCGCTGAGCAACACGCCGAAAGCCAGCTCCAGGCGCGCCGTGCTCGCGAGTGCCTCGTTCAGCGGCGGCCCCTCCGTCGTGCCGAGCACCGCCCGGATCGGCGGGCGGGCGAGTGGCACGGCGAGCAACGACAGCAAGGCAGTGGCCGGCAACGCTCCCATCATCCAGCCGATGAGTGGCGCGCCGAAGCCCGCCACGAGAGCGGTCTCGTACAACTTGCGTCCCGCATCGCGTCCGAGCCGGACCACGATGGTTCGTTTCCCGGCCCGCGCGTCCCCGTCGACGTCGCGAATGTTGTTCACGAGCAGAATCGCCGCCGCGAGCGCACCGATCGAGACGGACGAAACGACGCCCGCCCCACTCACGTCTCCCGCCTGTAGGTACTCCGTGCCGAGCACGGCGACCGGACCGAAGAACGCGAACACGAACACCTCACCCAGTCCGTTGTACGCGAGGGGAAACGGCCCGGCCGTGTAGGCAACCGCGGCAATCAGAGAACCGAGCCCGATCCACACCACCGGCCACCCTCCTCGCACGATGAGAAAGCCACCCACGAGGGCCGCACCGAGAAGTGCCGCACCGCCGACGAGCGCGACACGCCGCGGATCGACGGCGCCTGACTGCGACGCGCGCGACGGCCCGATCCGATCCTCACCATCCGCGCCGCGCACGTGGTCACCGTAGTCGTTCAGGAGGTTCGTGCCGATCTGAAGAAGAACGGCAGCGAGGAGCGCGAGGGCGGCAATCGACGACTCGAAGGCACCGCGGTGCCCCGCAACCGCGCTCCCGACCAGGACCGGCACCAGCGAGGCAGGCAGCGTTCGCGGACGAATCGCCGCGAGCAACCAGCCCGATCCCTTGTCCGCACTCACGCGTCGGTCTCCTGCAGGAACGCGCGAACCTCCGACCAAAAAAGCGCCGGCTGCTCGAGGTGCACTGTGTGTCCTGCGTTCGCGACGACCCGCAACCGCGCGCGCGGCACGGCGGCGGCCAGGGAACGGCCCAACGCCAGATATTTCCGATCATCCGCGCCGACGACGACGAGCGTCGGCGCATCGATCGAGGGCAGATCCGGCCACAAGGATGGCTGGCGACCCACACTGAGGCAACGAAGGCCGGCAGCGATTCCCGATGCGGTATTCGCGAGCCGTCCTCGGCGTTCACGATCGAGGATCTCCGGTGCGAGGCGCTGCTGTGTCGCGAAGAGAGGAATCGAGGCCCACCGCTCGACGAAGCTCTCCAACCCATCGCGCTCGATCGACGTGGCAAGCGCGTCGTCGGCATCCGCGCGCGCCCGTCGTTCGGAAGGGTCTGGAATTCCCGGAGATGCGCTCTCGATGATCAAGCGACGCACGCGGGTGGGATGCCGCACCGCGACCTGCAGCGCGACCCGCCCGCCCATCGAGTACCCGAGCCACGTCGCGTCGCCGACCCCGTGTCCGTCGAGCACGGCGACCACCGTGTCCGCGATCTCGGGGAACGAGATCACACTCGGCGGCCGAGGCGAACGACCATGTCCCGGCAGGTCGATCGCGAGCACCGAGGAACCGGGCACCTCCCCGACGTACGGTGCCCAGGTGGCGGCGCTACCCGTGAAGCCATGCAAGAACACCAGCGGTGAGCCGTCCCCGTGTCTCTCCAGATTCAGCCTCACGTCCGGCCCATTCCGGCCGCACGTACCGCTTGCCAGGCGCGCGCGTGTGCCGCCTGACTATGGCCGCGATCGATGGGGACCTCGACGACGGAGATCGTCTCGCTGCGCAACGCGCGGCCGATGGCCGGCGCAATGTCGCCCACCCGGCCGGCCCTCTCGAACCGGGCACCGTATCCTTCGACGAGCGGGCCGAGATCGAGACCCAGCGGCGTCACGAACAGCTCCTCGTAGTGCTCTGCGTATCCCGAGGGCGCACGTGCCGACGAGAGGAAGTCGAAGATGCCGCCACCGCCGTTGTTCGACACCACGAAACACGCGCGCACGCCGAGGCGTCGTCCGGCGACGAGGCCGCTGATGTCGTGGAAAAACGAGAGATCCCCACAAAGTCCCAAGACCGGGTCCTCGCTCGCTGCCGCCGCGCCCAGCACACTCGAAACGAACCCGTCGATCCCGTTCGCGCCGCGGTTGGCGAGAATTCGGACCGGCACCGCTTCGGCCGGCCAAAACCAATCGAGGTCGCGTACCGCCATGCTGTTGCCGACGTACACGCGCAGGTCTGGTGGCACCGTCTCGGCGATCGCACGAATGACGTGCCCTTCGAACGGTGCACCTTCGTCGCCCAGGGCACGCGTCAACGCTCCTGTCGCGCGCCGAGTCGCGGACGCCCAGAACCCGCACCACGTCCCGCGCGGCGGCGGCGCGCCCAGGCCGGCGGCGAGAGCCCGGCAAGTCGAGGCCGTGCCCCCGCGCAGGATGTGCCGCGCGCGACAACCCGGATCTGGCCACTCTCCCGCCGCGTCAATGACGATCAGATCGGCGCCGGAGCCATCGAGCCAGGTCGCAAGCGTAC